>NZ_JBSVRG010000004.1:0-242223 GCF_054052045.1 Luteimonas sp. A277 | reverse complement strand
GGATTTCATCCTCCAGACGACGGAAGCCAGTGGGGTGGCGTCGACAGCCTTGGGCAACGGTGCCTGGGCGACGGAGCTTGGTGCGACTTCCGTGGGCACGCTGGCCGAGGCGACCGGCGTGCAGTCGACCACGCTGGGCACGCTGGCCTATGCGGACGGCGATGGTTCCACCGCTCTGGGCAGCGGCAGTTACGCGCAGGCCGACGACTCGACCGCGGTGGGCTTCCTGGCTAACGCCTCGGCGGCCAACAGCGTTGCGCTGGGTGCGGAGTCGGAGGCCGACCGTGCCAACACGGTATCGGTGGGCTCGGCCGGCAACGAGCGGCAGATCGCCAACGTGGCAGCGGGCACCGAGGGCACCGATGCGGTGAACCTGGCGCAGCTGGAAGCGGTGACAGGAGACACGCAGTACTTCCGCGCCACCGGCGCAGGCGAAGCCTACGTGTTCGGCGAGGATGCGACCGCGGCCGGCTCGGACGCCTTCGCCGATGGCGACTACACGACAGCGATTGGTGCGTCGAGCGATGCCTATGGAATGGGCGCATCGGCGTTCGGTAGTGGCGCCATGGCGCAGGCCGAGAACGCGACGGCAGTGGGCTTCAATGCGAGTGCCTGGGGCCAGAACAGCGCCGCATTTGGTGCCGGTGCGCAGGCAGATGGTGCCGCCAGCGTGGCGGTCGGCGGAAGTGCGGTCAACGAGAATGGGGATCCTCTTCTGGTCGATGGCAGCGGTAATCCGATCGAGACCAGTGCGACCAGTGCCGGGGTGGGCGGAACCGCGGTCGGCGCCAGCGCCGAGGCCTCGGGCTTTGCATCGACGGCGACCGGCGTGGGTGCTTATGCGGCGGGTGACCAGTCGTCGGCCTTCGGTGCAGTGTCCAATGCGATCGGTGACTACTCGACGGCGATCGGCACGATGAGCGCGGCGGTTGGAACCGCCAGCATTGCGATTGGTGAATCGAGCGTTGCCGGCGGCGAGGAGAGCATCGCAATCGGCGGCATGGCGTATGGCTTCTTTGCAACCGAGGCACTCGGTGACGGTGGCACCGCGCTGGGTGCCGGAGCCTGGGCAACTGGGGATCAAGCCACGTCGCTGGGCTGGATGAGCAGCGCCGATGGCGAGAACTCCACTACGGTAGGCGCAGCTTCGTGGGCGGAAGCCGATGACAGCACGGTGCTCGGCTACGGCGCCTATGCGTCTGCCGCCAACAGCGTTGCGCTGGGTGCGGGCTCGATGGCTGATCGCGAAGACAGCGTGTCCGTGGGCTGGGCTGGCAATGAGCGCCAGATCACCAACGTGGCGGCCGGTACCGAGGGCACCGATGCGGTGAACCTGGACCAGCTCACCGGTGCGATCGCGTCCGTCGACGCCGAAGGCAACCGCTTCTTCGCAGCAACTGCGGGTGAAGATGAGGCCGGAGTCGGCGCGATTGCCGCAGGCTTCAATGCCACTGCCGCCGGCGAGCAAGCATCGGCAGTGGGTGACGCCTCCGTAGCACTGGGCGCCTACGCGGAGGCAACGTCAGACAACAGCGTGGCGCTCGGTGCTTCGTCGCTGGCCGACCGTGCCAACAGCGTGTCGGTTGGCCATGCGGGCGGCGAGCGCCAGATCACCAATGTTGCGGCAGGTACTGAAGAGACCGACGCGGTGAATCTGGGCCAGCTGGCAGCGGTCTCTGACGAGGTGACGACGCTCGCCGAAGGCGTCGTGATGTATGACGATGCCGATCAGGGCGTGGTGACCTTCACCGGGGAGGAAGGCACGTTGCTGACCAACTTGGCTGCCGGTGAGATCAGCGCCGACAGCACCGATGCCGTCACCGGCAGCCAGCTGTTCGAAACCAACGAGCAGGTCACGCAGGTCGGTGAGCGGGTGGATGTGGTCGAAGGCCGGGTCGATGACCTGGACGGCCGCATCGGCGACGTCGCGGGAGTTGCAGCCAATGCCATTGCCTATGACGATGACTCGCGCGCAGTGGCCACGCTGGCCGGCGAGAACGGCACCCGACTGACCAACCTCACGGCTGGCCGCATCAATGCCACCAGCACGGACGCGGTGACGGGTGGCCAGATGCATGCCTCCATGAACTCGGTGGCGACCGCCTTTGGCGGCAATACCGTGGTTGATGCCAGCGGCCGCCTGATCGGCACCGTGTTCTCGGTGCAGGGTAGCTACTACGGCAACGTGGGTGAGGCGTTGGCTGCACTGGATAGCCACATTGGCATGCTCGATGGACGCCTGGACGATGTGGAAGGTGTGACGGCGGGCGGCCAGGGCACCAACAAGCGCGTTGCTGTTGGCGGGCGTAGCGAGGGCGGTGACGATGCGGCCATCGTTGATGGCAGCAGTGCGGTGGCAGCCGGCTCCGGTGCCAACGCTGGCGGCCCCAACGCCATTGCCATCGGCGGTGATGCCTACGCACATGGTGCGAATGACATCGCGATCGGTGGCAACGCCAGGGTCGATGCCGATGGCAGCACCGCGGTCGGTGCCAATGCCACCATCACCGCCGACGCCACCAATGCGGTGGCGGTGGGTGAGGGCACCAGCGTCAGCGCGGCATCGGGGACGGCCATCGGCCAGGGCGCTTCGGTGACCGCTGAGGGTGCGGTGGCACTGGGCCAGGGTTCTGTGGCAGACCGTGCCAACACGGTGTCCGTGGGTAGCGCCGGCAGCGAGCGTCAGATCGTCAACGTGGCGGCGGGTACCACCGCCACCGATGCGGCCAACGTCGGCCAAGTGACTGCAAGCGTTGCCGAAGCCAAGGCGTACGCCGATTCCACAGCCACCCAGACCCTGAGCTCTGCCAATGCCTATACCGACCAGCGGATGGCGGTGTGGAACGACAACTTCGACACCTTCCGCGGCGACGTGGAACGTCGTTTCCATGACGTGGACCGTCGTATGGACCGCCAGGGCGCGATGGGCGCGGCCATGCTGAACATGGCCACCAGCGCGGCCGGCATCCGCACCCAGAACCGGGTTGGTGTCGGTGTCGGCTTCCAGGGAGGGGAAAGCGCGCTTTCGGTGGGCTATCAGCGTGCGCTCAGTGAGCGCGCAACGATCACCGTCGGTGGTGCTTTCAGTGGTGACGAGAAGTCGGTGGGCGTGGGCGCGGGCTTCGGCTGGTGATCAGCCGAAGCCGGGAAAATTTCGCGATGGAACTTCGTGAAGATTGATCAACCAAGGTGAACCAGGAGAGGAATGTGCGGTCGAATAACAAGAAGCTGACTCTGTGTGCGTTGACCGTTGCGATGGCAGCGGCGTTTGGTGCGGCCCCCGCGCTTGCGGGTAACAATATCGACTATGTGCGGGCCAATATTGGCGTGCTCCAACAGGGAGAGACCTACGACAGGTTCGTGGTGAAGTACCGGGACGGCAGCGCCCAGAAGGCGAATACCGCAACGCTGCTGCGTTCAGTCAATACGGCTGCGGGCAGGGTCGCTCCGGCCAGCCGAGCGGGCGTTGGAGCACTGCGCGCAGCGCCGCTGCAAGCCCGACATGAGCGTCGTCTTGCGGTGGGTGCGGATGTCATCAGCTTCTCCCAGCGTCTGGACCATGCGCAGGCAAAGGCGCTTATTGAGCAGATTGCCGCCGACCCCAACGTCGAGTACGTGGAGCCGGAGATGACCCTGGTGCGGCTGGCTGAGCCGAACGACCCCTACTGGAATGAGCAGTGGGGCCTGCATACGCCCGACCAGAGCGGTGGTGGTGTCAATCTGCCGCCCGCGTTGGACAAGGCCTCGGGTGAAGGCGTGATCGTGGCCGTGCTCGACACCGGCGTGGTGTCCCATCCGGACCTCGACGCCAACGTCCTGCTCGAGGAGGGTTATGACTTCGTCGACCGGATCGCGGGTGGCTATGATCCGGGTGACTTCACCACCGGCAGCGAGGGCTGCGGCGTGGGCAGCAGTTCCTGGCACGGCACCCACGTGGCGGGCACCGTGGCCGCGGTGACCAACAACGGCGTTGGCGTGGCCGGCGTGGCGCCCGATGCGGCGGTGCTTCCGGTGCGCGTGCTGGGCAAGTGCGGTGGCGGTTCAGCGGGCATCGCGGACGCCATCGTGTGGGCCGCAGGTGGCAGCGTCAACGGCGCGCCGGACAACGAATTCAAGGCCGACGTGATCAACATGAGCCTGGGTGGTAACAGCCCCTCTGCCTGTCCCAACCTGTTCGTGGATGCGCTTGCCTTCGCCCATGAGCAGGGCGTGACCGTAGTTGTGGCCGCCGGGAACTCCGATGCTGACGTCACCCAGGCGAACGGCGTGGGTTACACGATGGGCAACTGCTCGAACGATATCGTGGTGGTTGGCGGCGTGGGCCCGTTGGGACGCCGCGGCGGCGTTGCCAGCAGCGGCACTACCCAGGCAGGCCATGGCTCCAGCCATGGGGTGCGGGTGGACGTCGCCGCGCCGATGGGCAGTGGCTGGGACTATAACGAGGAGCAGGTGCTCTCGACCGTGGACACCGGCACCACCGTTCCGGCCGGTCCGGGCTATGCGTACTACTACGGCACCTCGATGTCTTCTCCGCACGTCGCGGGCGTGGCTGCCCTGGCAATATCCGCGTCGGAAACCGCGCTGAGCCCGGACGAGGTCAAGGCGATCCTGAAGGACACCGCGCGTCCGTTCCCGGCACCGGTGGACAAGCCGATCGGTACCGGCATCGTTGACGCAGATGCCGCGGTAACTATCGCGATCGAAGGTCCGCCGCCGCCGTGCGATCCGGAAGTGGAAGAGTGCGAACCTCCGGCGCCGGAAGCCGTCGTGCTGCACAACAAGGTGCCGGTGCGCGGCCTGGCCGGTGGAGCGGGCAGCGAGACGCTGTACTCGATCGAAGTTCCGGCAGGCGTGACCGGGCTGCTGAGCATCACCACCAGCGGTGGCACGGGCGACGTATCGATGTATGTCAGCTTCGAAGCGGAGCCGGCTGCTGATGCGGCGGATTGGAGTTCGACCCGTCCCGGCAACAACGAGACGGTGCGTATCAACAACCCCGCGGCTGGGGTGTACTACATCAAGCTGGCCGGTGAGCGCGCTTACGGCAACGTGACGCTGCAGGCACGGCACAACTGATCTTGCGCCGTATGTAAACGCTCCAGGGGGCCCCGGCTTCGGCGGGGGCCCCCCTGGATAACCGGAGGTTCCAAGCGTCAACCAATAGGCAGCACTGCACCAAGGCAGTACCGGTCCCTTTGAAATGCCAATCGAGGTGAAACAGCTATGAACAAGCACAAGATCAGTTTGGCAATTGGCGCAATCCTCATCGCTGGTGCAGCAGTGCCTGCCGCACTGGCGTCCGGTCCGATTCCGGAAGGGCACGTGAGCGAGGCCGCACAGGCCGAACTGCACGCTGCGGCAGGCCAGCGCTTCGTGGTGAAGTACCGGCAGCCGTCCATGGTTTCCGACAGTCGCGCTGCGTCGCGGGTGCTGGGCGCGGCCGTGTCGCGGGCAGGCCTTGACCGCACGTTGCCCGCCACCCGCGGTTCCGGTGGTCGGGTAGCAGTGTCCGCGGCAGTGCTGCGCAAGATGGCGACGCCCGGCTGGCAGGTTGTGCGCGCATCGCGGATGCTGACGGACGCCGAATCGGCAAGTTTTATTCGTGAGCTGTCCGTCGACCCGGCGGTCGAGCGCGTCGAGGTGGACCGGCTCTATCACCATCTGGCGACGGCGGCTCCGGCCGCTGCACCGAACGATCCGAACTACGCGCAGTACCAGTGGAACTTCTACAACGCTGCCGGGGGCGTGGGGGCGGAAGAGGCGTGGGAGATTTCCACAGGTGAAGGCGTGGTGGTCGCGGTGCTGGATACCGGCATCACTGAGGACACCCTGGATCTGGCGGCTAACGTCATCCCGGGCTACGACATGATCAGCGATGCGCGAGTGTCGCGCCGCGCCGCCGACGGCCGTGTTGCCGGTGGCTGGGACGTCGGCTCGTGGACGGAGCAGGATTACTGCGTACCGCTTGGTGCGCCGCCGCACGGCCCGAGCAACAGCTCCTGGCACGGAACGCATGTTGCCGGCACGATTGCCCAGGAAACCAACAACGGGACCGGGCTGGCCGGCATCGCGCATGGCGCGAAAGTGATGCCGATCCGGGTACTGGGATCGTGCGGCGGTTTCGGCAGCGATATTTCGGACGCCATGGTGTGGGCCGCCGGCGGTTCAGTGCCGGGCCTGCCGGACAACGAGAACCCCGCCGAGGTGCTCAACATGAGTCTGGGCAGTGCCGGTCCGGCGGCGTGTCCGGCGTACTACCAAGATGCGATCGACGAGGTCAACGCCCGCGGCTCGATCATCGTGGTGGCCGCGGGCAACGACAACGCCAATGCGGGCAGCTACACGATGGCCTCGTGTGAGGGCGTGATCAGCATCGGCGCAACCGGTATTGCAGGTAACAAAGCCGGCTACTCGAACTACGGTGCCCGCGTGGACCTGTCCGCGCCCGGCGGCGGCGGTGGCGTCGACGGCAACCCGAACGGCTATGTCTGGCAGGTGATCAACCGCGGCACGCAGGGCCCTGTGGAAGACGACTGGGTCCTGGGCGGCAAGGCCGGCACGTCGATGTCGTCCCCGCACGTTGCTGCCGCCGCGGCAATGGTTCAGAGCGTGGTGGACACGCCGCTGGACTGGGAGCAGATGCGCGACCTGCTGACCAGCACCGCGCGCGCGTTCCCGGTGGCGCCACCGGTCGGTACACCGATAGGTGCGGGCATCCTCGACCTGAAGGCACTGCTCGACAAGGCCATCGAAGTGCCCTGCGACCCGGAGGTGGAAGAGTGTGAGGAGCCCGGCATCGAAGCCACTCCAATCGCCAACAAGGTGCCGGTGCGCGGGCTTTCGGGTACGGTCGGCGGCGAGACGCTGTATGCGATCGAAGTGCCGGCTGGCGTGAAGGGTCCGCTGAGCATCACCACCAGTGGCGGTAGTGGCAATGTATCGCTGTACGTCAGTCTTGATGCGGAGCCGGGTGCTGAGGCGGCCGACTGGAGCTCGACCCGTCCGGGCAACAACGAGACGGTACGCATCAACAACCCGGCAGCAGGCACGTACTACGTCAAGCTGGCAGGTGCCTACAGCAACGTCACCTTGCAAGCCCGCCACAACTGATCTGCCGCAGTACGTAAATGCTCCAACGACCCCGGCTCCGGCCGGGGTTTTTCATGCAGTGCAGGGCGTGAATACCAGCACCACGTGCTGTTCGCCGGCGGACGCATGGGAAAAATCAATGGCGAAACGATAGGGCTGTCCGGCGATGGATCCCATGCCGGTGAAGGCCGCCACGGTATTGCCTGACAGTTCTCCAGGACCGATGCGGTAGCCCGACGCGCTCAGCCGCTGGCGGTACGCGGCTGCCTGGGTTGCCGGGTCACCATCGTGGAGCCAGGTGGTGGACAGCACCTGGCGCATCAGGTCGTGGGATTCCAGGCCTTGCCACTCCACCCAGTCCGGCATGACCGGGAACGGAAACTGCGTACTCACCACCCGGGTGGGGGTGTCATGACTTCCCGCTGCCAACCCGGGGGCAGGCGTGGCGGCGACGATGGGTGCAATGGATTCCGGTCGCTGGCCGGTGGCCGGGGCGTGATCGCTGCTGCAGCTGAGGAGCATGAGGGCCGTGATGGCAAGCGTTGGAAACCTGGGATGCATGGTGGCTGTCCTCCTGTCCTATAGTCGTCTACGTTGAACCGGGCCTGGAAAAGGACATTCATGGCCGCCGTCGAAGGACGGGCCGCAATGGGGGGTGAAGTGATGCTGGATGACGAGGCAACGATGGAGATCTGCGCCAGTGCGGTAGAGCTGGCCCCCCTCCTGTACCCGGACATGCGCCGCGCGGCGCGTGGCATCCGCGCGCAGATGCCACGCAGCGGCACGTTGCAGACCACGGCGCTGATCCATGAGGCCTATCTGAAGATGCTGCGTGGTGGGCCTTGGGCCAGCAGAAAGCACTTCCTGGCCGCAGCCGCGGTGGCCATGCGCCACGTGCTGATTGACCAGGCGCGTTCGCGCTCGCGGTTGCGTCGCGGGGAGGGCGTGGTTCCGCTGTCGCTGGATGAAGCACTGCACGTGATGGAAACGCAGACGCTGTGGTCGGGCGAGGCGGACGAAGTGGGCGTCGCCATTGGGGAGGCCATCGAAGAGCTTTCGCAGATCCAGTCTCGGCTGGCCCGCGTGGTGGAGTGCCGCTATTTCGCCGGCTATACCGAAGTGGAAACTGCCGACATTCTGGGTATCACCACTCGCACCGTGCGCAGGGACTGGGTCAAAGCCCGCGCCTGGCTGGCGAGCCGGCTGGCGGATTACTCCGACGCGATGGACTGAGCTGGCACCGGGACAGGAGTTCCGGGTCCACTGTTCCAGCACTGCTGCAGCCGGTCCAGCTGCGGCAGCAGGTTCGCGCCGCCAGGCCCCAACCCGGTCAGTTCCTGGCGAGCCCCCTGGAGCATGGCATTGGCGACCTCATCCACGGTGTACGTGGGCGCGGGCGATGGAGAGCATCGCTGAAAAAACGTGTGGCACGCCGTAGGTCTCCAGGATGCGCGGCCCGACCTCATCGATGAGGTTTTGTGCCGGTCCGGACTGTCCGGTTCCCGCCAGCGCTTCTGCCAATCCCAGGCTGGCGGAGATCACGATCGCGCCGGTTTCCCCGCCGGCGTGGATGCGGCCCATGTCGATCGCCGCCTGCAGGAGTGGAATGGCTTCCGCATGCCGGTCCAGCTGGATCAGGGTCTTGCCCAAGTTGTTCATCAACGCGGCCTTGGCCCCCGACGGGCCGTACAGCTCACGGCGCAGGGCGAGCGCTTCTTCCATGATCTTGACGGCAGATTCGGGACGGCTCAGCCGTGCTTCCGCGGCGGCCCAGTTGTTGAGGGTGTTGAGCGCGTCGGCGCTGCGATCCTCGCCGAGGGTCCGCCATAGTTCGTGCGCGTGCCGGAATTGCCGTGCAGCATCTTCCAGCCGGCCGGACTGGAAATAGGCAATGCCCAGGTTGTTCGCCAGCACCGCCGTCTGGTGGTGCACCTCGCCGGACATTTCGATCCGCTGGGGAAGGGCTTCTTCCAGCGTGCGCAGTGCCAGATCGACGTCACCATTGGCATGCTCAAGCTGCGATTGCAGCAGTCGACTTTCCAGCAGTTCGGAACCATAGCGACGGGGCTCGGCCTGCCAGAATGACTGTGCTTCCTGCAGCAGGCTCCAGGCGTCGTCGGTGCGGCTCTCACGAAAGCTGAGCTGGGCCAGGTCGTGCAAGGCCATGGCGCGCACGTCGGGCTGGGCGCCTGCGACGCCTTCCACGAGTCGATCAAGCAGTGGGCGGGCGCCGGTGTAATCGTTGATCTGGAAGAACAGTTCAGCCAGGGCCAGCGAGACATCCGCATAGGCAACGGGGTCGTCGCCGTAGTGCTGGCCCACCTGCATGGCAGCACGCTCCAGTACGTCCCGTGCAGTCATGTCGCCCTCGCCCTGCAGCTCGCCGGCGGCGCGGAACATCAGCATCATGTATTGGCGGACTGCGTCATTGCGTGCGATCTCGCGCCGGGCATGGTCGCGCTCCATGGCGGCTTCGCGGCCCTGCAGCACCACGCCGGTGACTCCCGCCGCAAGACTCACCAGGGCAACGCCCGCCAGCGCGAACGCAAGGCTGTGGCGGCGGAAAGCGCGTGCCAGCACGTAGCGGATGGTGGGTTTGCGGGCCTTGACCGGACGCTGCGCCAGATGGGCGCGGATGTCGTCAGCCAGTTCGTCGGTGGTGCGGTAGCGCTGGTCCGCCTGCGGTTGCAGCGCCTTGCGCACGATGTTGTCCAGATCCCCGCGCAGGGCCCGGGCGGCCGAGCCGCGCAGTCGACTGCTGGGCCGCGGTGGGTCCTGCAGTGACAGTCGCTCCAGCGCACGGATGAGGGGCATTCCGCCCAGCTGCCACGGACGCGCGTCGGTGAGCAGTTCAAACAGGATCACGCCCAGCGCGTATACGTCGGTGGCAGTGGAAATGGTGCCGCCATCGAGCTGCTCGGGAGCACAGTAGTCCGGAGATGCCCGGATCACCTGGGTGACATCGGCCGCTGCCTGCGCATCGGGCGACAGCTTCTTGGCAATGCCGAAGTCCAGCAACTTGAGCTGGCCGTCGCCGGTCACCAGCATGTTCCCCGGCTTCAGGTCGCGATGCACCACCAGGTGGCGGTGCGCATGGCCAACCGCATCGCAGGCCTGCAGCACCAGCTCCAGGCGCTGGCGCAGTGGCAGTGGCAGCCCGCGGGCGTATTCGTTCAGCGGCTGACCATCCACGTATTCCATGACCGCGTACGGCGTGCCCTGGTATTCGCTGCCATCCAGCAGATGTGCGATGGCGGGGTGTTCCAGACGCGCGAGGATGCGGCGCTCGGCGGCGAAGCGTGCGCGGTCCTTGTCGGACTCCATGCGCAGCATCAGCTTCAGCGCGGCGCGCTGCTCGAAGTCTTCGCCAGTGCGGGTGACCAGATACACCTCGCCCATGCCACCGCGGCCCAGCAAGGATTCAATGCGCCAGGGGCCCACCATGGTGCCTGGTGAAAGGATCGGCTTGGCGACAGCGGCACTGTCCGTCATCAAGGTTGGCGCATCGTCCTGGGCCAGCATGGCCAGCACCTCTTCGCGGATGGGCGCTTCCGGTTCCAGTGTCTCAAGTGTTGCCGCGCGCGCTGCGTGGGGCTTGTCCACCACTGCATCGAACAGCTCCCACACACGCTTCCAGCGCGTCGCGTCCATATTCCTTTCCCCCCGGAAACGCTGTGGAGTGGACGGAATACCAGCCTCCCCAGCCTGCTCCGTTCATCCGGAGTATAGCCAGCGCCATCCGGAGCGGCGCGAGGAAGATCCATTCCCGGACGTTGTACAGTTGCGCTAGTCAACGCAGACAGGACCAGCGCTGTGAATCCAGCCCTCGATACGGCGACAGGAAGCAGACCTGCCGGTGGGCAGGCGCCCGGCGTGGCGTCGGCCGAACAACGCGTGATTACGGCCTTGCTGGACCAGGGCAAGCTGAAGGAACCCGACCTTGCACGCGCGCAACGCCTGCATGATGAGGCCGGGGGCAGCCTGCTTGGCCTGCTCGGCAGGCTGGGGCTGATATCCGAACGTGACCATGCCGAGGCCTGTGCCGCCGTGTTGGGGCTGCGTCTGGTGGCGGGCAAGGAGCTTCCCGGCGAGCCGCCGGAGCTGATCGAGGGCGCGCAGCCGCTGTCACCACGGTTCCTGCGCCAGTTCCACGTGTGCCCGCTGGGCGAATCGCAGGCGCAACTCGTGCTGTGGATGGCCGATCCGTTCGATAACTACGCCATCCAGGCGGTGCATCTGGCCACCGGTTGCCAGGTGCAGCCGGTAGTGGGTGTGCGTTCGGAAATCGATGACCTGATCGAGCGCTGGTACGGCCAGGGCCGCAGCGCGATGGGCGCGATCGTGGAAACCGCCGATGGCGAGGCGGGCGACATGGACGACGTGGAGCACCTGCGCGACCTGGCCAGCGAAGCTCCGGTGATCCGACTGGTGAACCTGGTGATCCAGCGGGCGGTGGAGCTGCGCGCGTCCGACATCCATATCGAGCCGTTCGAGAACCGGCTCAAGGTCCGCTACCGGGTGGACGGGGTGCTGGTGGAAGGCGAGAGTCCGCCGGCCAACCTGACCGCCGCCGTGATCAGCCGGGTCAAGATCATGGCCCGGCTCAACATTGCCGAGCGGCGCCTGCCGCAGGACGGGCGGATCATGCTGCGGGTGCAGGGCAAGGAGCTGGACCTGCGCGTAAGCACGGTGCCGACCGCGCACGGCGAGAGCGTGGTGATGCGCCTGCTGGACCGCGAGACGGTGGTGTTCAACTTCGAGCGGCTGGGCTTTACCGATCAATTCCTGCCGCAGTTCCAGAAGGTGCTGGAGCAGCCGCACGGGATCCTTCTGGTCACTGGGCCGACCGGCTCGGGCAAGACCACCACCCTGTACACAGCGCTGTCCAAGCTCAACACGCCGGGCGTCAAGATCATCACGGTCGAGGATCCGGTTGAATACCAGATCGAGGGCATCAACCAGATCCAGGCCAAGCCGCAGATCGGGCTGGATTTCGCCAATGCGCTGCGCTCGATCGTGCGCCAGGATCCGGACATCATCATGATCGGCGAGATGCGCGATCTGGAAACCGCGCGCATCGCCATCCAGTCAGCGCTCACCGGCCACCTGGTGCTGAGCACGCTGCATACCAACAACGCCGCCGGCGGCATCAGCCGCATGCTCGACATGGGGGTGGAGGATTACCTGCTGACCTCCACCGTGAACGGGATCCTGGCCCAGCGCCTGGTGCGGCGGCTGGAGCCCACCCATGCGGAGCGCTATCCGGCCTCCGCGGAAGAGATCGAGAAGTTCGGCCTGCGGCGCTTCCAGCCGCACGGCGAGATCATGCTGTATCACCCGCGCCCGTCGGAGCTGACTTCGACCGGCTATCTGGGGCGGACCACGATCATGGAGTTCCTGGTCATGAACGACGAGCTGCGCCGGGCGGTGATGCGCCACGCCGGCATGGGCGAGATCGAACAGATCGCCCGCCAGCACGGCATGCGCACCATGTATGAGGATGGGATCGTCAAGGCGCTGGCCGGGGTGACCACCATCGAGGAAGTGTTGAGGGTCACGGAAGATGCATAGGGTTTTCCGGCTGCTGGCGGCAGCAATCATGGAGCTGCGCTTTTCCTTCTCCACCGAAACCACCTTGCGAAACATCAACCTCAGGCGCTGATGATGGCCCAGTACCGCTACAAGGCACTCAACGCGCGCGGCGAGACGCTCGACGGCGTGATGGAAGCCGCCAGCGAAGCTGAGGTGGTGCAGCGCCTGCAGGAGCAGGGGCACATGCCGGTCGAGGCGCGACCTGCAAGCGAGGGTGGCGGCCGCACAAACTGGCGCGCGCTGTTGCGGCCGAAGCCTTTCGCCGGCCAGCGGCTGGTGCAGTTCACCCAGCAGCTGGCGACCCTGCTGGCCGCGGGACAGCCGCTGGACCGGGCGCTGACCATCCTGCTGGACCTGCCGGAGGATGCAGCCGCCAAGCGCACCATCAGTGACATCCGCGATGCGGTGCGCGGCGGCAGCCCGCTGTCACAGGCGCTGGAGCGTCAGCATGGGGCGTTTTCGCGCCTGTACGTGAACATGGTCCGCGCGGGTGAGGCCGGCGGAACCCTGCATGAAACCCTGCAGCGGCTGGCCGATTACCTGGAGCGCAGCAGTGAGCTGCGTGGTCGGGTGATCAATGCGCTGATCTATCCGGCCATCCTGGTGGTGATGGTGGGCCTGTCGTTACTGTTCCTGCTGGGCTACGTGGTGCCGCAGTTCGCCGGCATGTATGAAAGCCTGGATGCGGACCTGCCCCTGTTCACCCGGCTGGTGCTGGGCGTGGGCGAGCTGGTGCGCGACTGGTGGCTGTTGATGCTGGCCGTGCCGCTGCTGGCCCTGCTGTGGTTCGACCGCAGGCTGCGTGATCCGGCGTTCCGCGCACGCTTCGACGGCTGGCTATTGGGTACCCGGATCGCCGGTCCGCTGGTGGCGCGGCTGGAAACCGCCCGGCTGGCGCGCACCCTGGGCACCTTGCTGAAGAATGGCGTGCCGCTGCTGGCGGCGCTGGGCATCGGCCGCAACGTGCTCGGCAACACCGCCTTGGCGGCCGATGTCGAAGCCGCGGCCGAAGAGGTCAAGGGCGGGGTGGGCCTGTCGTCGGCGCTGGGGCGGAACAAGCGTTTTCCGCGACTGGCGCTGCAGATGATCCAGGTCGGCGAGGAGTCCGGCGCGCTGGACTCAATGTTGCTCAAGACCGCGGATACTTTCGAACAGGAAACCGGGCAGGCGCTGGACCGCATGCTGGCGGCGCTGGTGCCGGTGGTTACCCTGCTGTTGGCCGGCATCGTCGGGGTGGTGATCCTGGCGGTGCTGGTTCCCATTTACGATCTCACCAATGTCATAGGTTGACTTATGAATTCCTATCGTTATTGCCGCAGGGCGGGTCGACATTTCATTTCTCCGGTCGGGCACGGTTTCGCGGACGGACGCCGGCAACCGGCGGGCCGCGCCGGCTCCCGGCGCACGGGGTCGCGGGAGCACGGCTTCAGCCTGATCGAAATCATCGTGGTGGTGGTGCTGATCGGCGGCATCGTGGCGTTTGCCGCCAGCCGCATCCTGGGCGGCGGCGACCGCGCCCGGGTCAACCTGGCCCAGGCCCAGGTGCAGACCCTGGTCGACAAGGTGGAAGGTTATGAGATGGATACCGGGACCCTTCCCGGCAGCCTCGGCGACCTGGTGGTGCAGCCTTCGGGAGTGAGCGGATGGCTGGGCCCGTATGCGACGCAGGGCGAGCTGAATGATCCCTGGAACACCCCGTTTGAATACCGGGTGCCGGGTGATGGCCGCCGTTTTGACATCGTCAGCTACGGTGCGGACCGCCAACCCGGCGGCGAGAGCGTCAACGCGGATATCAGCATCCGGCAGTAGCCGGGCCGGGAGCGTGGGATGGGCAGGCACGAGCGCGGGTTTTCACTGCTGGAAGTGATCGCGGTCGTGGCCCTGATCGCCATCGCCAGCCTGCTGGCGGTGGGCGTGCTGGGCGGGGGGCTGGAACGCCTGCAGATGCGCTCGGCGGCCAAGGACATCGCCGCCAATCTGCGCTTCACCCGCGCCCATGCTCTGGCCACCGGCACGCCGCAGCGCTTCAGCATCGATCCGGTGGCCCGTACCTGGCAGGCGCCGCGTGACCGCAGCGGACGGATTCCCGCGCGCATGGAAGTGGAATTCACCGGCGCCCGCGAAGCGCAGCTGCGCGGTGATGAAGGGGCTGTTGTGTTTTTCGACGACGGCGCTTCCACCGGCGGCCGGGTGCGGCTGGAATCCGGCGGCGCGCGCTGGGATATCGACGTGGCCTGGCTGACCGGGGAAGTGCGCATCCATCGGGGCCAGCGGTGAGGGGCCGGGCACGCCCGGGTTCCCGCCAGCGCGGCTACACCTTGATCGAAGTGCTGGTGGCCTTCTCCGTGCTGGCCCTGGCGCTGACCCTGTTGCTGGGTACGCTGTCGGGTGCCACCCGCCAGGTGCGCTGGTCGGCCGATGCCGGACGCGCGGCGCTGCACGCGCAGTCGCTGATCGCCCAGGCTGGCGTGGGCGAAGTGCTGCAGCCGGGCCGGCGCGAGGGCGAGCTGGATGCGGGGCGCTACCGCTGGACGCTTGAAGTGGCTCCGTGGGTGGATCCCGCCCAGCCGCCGCAGTTGCTTGAAGATGTCGCCGGTCCGCAGCTGATGGCGCTGCGGCTGCGTCTTGAATGGGGCGATGGCGGCCCGGCGCAGAGTCTGCAGGTGGATTCGCTGCGGCTGGTGCAACCGGACCCTGCGGGACGGTCGCTGTGAGCGGCCGGATGGCAATGACGACGCGGCACGCGCGCGGATTCACCCTGATCGAAGTGCTGGTGGCCACCGCGCTGCTGGCTGCCGGCCTTGCACTGGCCTTTGCCACCCTGCGCGCCGCCACCGCCACGGTGGAAAGGGGGGAGGTTCTGGTGGCCAGCAGCGAGCGGATCCGGGCCGTGGAGGGATTCCTGCGCAGCCGGCTGGCCTCGGCCCATGCGTTGACCTTTGAACATGACCTGGCCGGCCCGGACCCGGTGTATTTCATCGGTGGGCGGGACCACATGCTGTTTGTCAGCGATGTGCCGGCGTATCTGGGTCATGGGGGGCCGGCGCTGCATGAGGTGGTCGCCGTCCGGGATCGTGACGGGCTGCGGCTGGAGGTCTCCTTCGCCACCGTCCTTGCGGGGCAGGTGTTCCGCGACGAGCCGGCGCGTCCACCCGAGTTGCTGGCCGGTCAGCTGGCCAACGTGCGTTTCAGCTATCGCGGCCCTGATGCGCAGGGCGGGATGACCGACTGGCTGGATGAATGGCCCGATCCGCAGCGGCTTCCGCTGCTGGTCCGCATCGAAGTGGAAGGCGAGCGCGAGGGTGCATGGCCGACCCTGGTGGTGGCCCCTTTTCAGGCCCAGGGCCAGGGATACCCGGGAGGACGGCGACGTTGAGCAGAAGGCGGACCCCCAGCATCCAGCGCGGCGCAGCGCTGCTGCTGGTGATGTGGCTGGTGGCGCTGCTGGCGGCCCTGGTGGGGGCGTTCGCATTCTCGGCGCGGATCGAACAGATCCAGGGCCGTGTGCTGTATCGCGGCGTGGTGGCGGAGCAGGCGGCGAGGGCGGGGCTGGAATACGCCATGCTGCGGCTGGCCGATCGCGACCCGCTGACCGCCTGGCTGCCGGATGGGCGCCCGTACGACTGGGAGTTCGCCGGCATGCCGGTGCAGGTGCGGATCGTCGACGAGCGCGGCAAGATCGACCTCAACGTGGCCGACCAGACCCTGCTTGCGGCCCTGATGGTGGCGCTGGGAACGGATGAGGTCGAAGCGCAGGTGCTGGCCGCGGCGATTGAAGACTGGCGTGACGAGGACGACCTGGGACAGCTGGTGGGCGCCGCCGAAGCCCCCCAGTACGCGGCGGCCGGATTGCCATACGGGCCGAGGAACGCGTGGTTCGAAACTGTTTCTGAACTGGAACTGGTACTCGGCATGCCCGCCGACCTGGCAGCGCGCATGGCTCCGCACGTGACCGTGCACAATGCCACGCCGGTTCCCGACCAGCGCTGGGCCAGCGGCCCGGTCCTGCAGGCCATGGGTTTGGACCCGGAAATCGTAGAGGCAATGCGCGAGCCCGACCCCATGCTTGCGCCTGACCAGGGCTTCGTCGCAGGCGGCAGCGGAACGTATAGTATCGACAGCCTCGCGCGCCTGCCTGACGGGCGCCGGGCGCGATTGCAGGCAGTGGTGCGGGCGGGGGGGACCGCCCTGCCCGGTGCGGCCTATGTTTCCCTGCGCTGGAAGGAGGGCGCTTCGGCACCCGATGACTGATGCCGACCACATCGCTTCGCCCCCGACGCCCCCGTCGCCCCCGTCGTTGATCCAGCGGCTGTGGCGCGAAGGGGGAAGCCGCCTGGGACCGTGGCTGGGGTTCTGGTTGTGGTGGGGCCGCGCGCTGGCGACCTGGGTGCCGGCCCGGCTGCGCGCGCTGCTGGGCCTGGATGGCCGCCGGCTGCTGCTGCGGCATGCAAGTGATGAACTTTCGCTGGTGCTCGAACACAGCGAAGGGGAGCCGGAGCTGGCCCGCCTGCCGTGGGTTGCTGCCGACGCCGATGGCGGCGCCGCCATCCTGAATACGTTGCTTCCAGCCCAGCTGTCGGCGCTGCCGCGCTGGCTGGTGCTTCCGGCCGGCACCGCCCTGCGACGCCCGATGACGGTGCCCATCGCCGCTGCCGACCGGCTGCGTGAGGTGCTGGGTTTCGAGATCGACCGGCAGACGCCGTTCGCGTCCAATGAGGTGTGTTTCGATGCGCGCTTGATCCGCCGCCGCAGCGATGGCCAGCTGGATGTCGAGCTGGTGGTGGTGCCGCGCGCGGCCTTCGATGCCGCCATCGCCGCGCTGGGCGGTGCCGGTACCGGCCTGGCGGGAGTGGACCTGGACGATGACGACGATTCGCCGCTGGGCATCAACCTGTTGCCGGAAGCCGCGCGCGAACACCGCGCCGATCCCTGGCGGCGCTGGAACCTTGCCTTGGCCACACTGGCGGTGCTGGCAGTGGCCAGCGCCATGTGGATGGTCCTGGACAATCGCCGCCAGGCGGCGGATGAGTTCGAGCAGGCATCGCAGCAGCTGATCGCCCAGGCCCGCCAGGCGTCGGATCAGCGCCGCCAGGTCGCCGACCACATCGAAGGCATGCAATACCTGGACGAGCTGCGTGCCGCGCAGCCGTCCATGGTCGAGATCCTCGACGAGCTGAGCCGCCTGTTGCCGGACAGCACCTACCTGGAAAAGCTGGCGGTCGAGAACGGCCGCCTGCTTCTGATTGGCCAGAGCACCGAGGCCTCGGCCCTGGTGCAGCAGCTCGGAGACTCGGAGCTGTGGCACTCGCCCGCCCTGGCCGGCGCGCTGCAGCCGGATCCACGCAGCCGCCGCGACCGCTTCACCCTCACCGCTGAAGTCGCATCCACTCCAGGCCCCGTTGCCCCGGCCGCTGCCGATACATCAGGAGGCGCCAATGCGCAGCCCGATCCCTGAGCGCGAGCGCTGGCTGGCGCTGGGCATCCTGGTCCTGCTGCTGGGGCTGGGATACCTGCTGCTGGTGCACCCGTGGTGGACGCGACCGATGCAGGAAGTGGGCGCGCGGATCGATTCGCTGCAGCAGCGCGACCTGCGCGCGCGCATGGCCCTTTCGCAGCAGCCGCAGGTGCTGGAGCTGCTGCAGGCGCAGCGGGAACAGGCCCTGCGCCGGCCCGGTTTCATGACCGAGACAAGCCCGGAGCGCGCCACCGCGGCGCTGGTGCAGCAGCTGGAAACCGTGGTTGCCGAGGCCAGCCCCGGCAACCGCAGCTGCGCCATCATCAACCGCTCGCCAATGACCGATGTCCGCCAGCAGCGCTTCCCGCGGGCGGTGGTGCAGGTGCGCCTGCACTGCGGCGGAGCGGAGCTGGCCACGATCCTGCACGGACTGGAAAGCGGCACGCCGCGGCTGTTCGTGGAGAATTTGAACCTGCTGACCCACCAGCTGGGCGGGGTGCGGCTGGAAGAGGGGCGGGGCGCGGGGCTGGATGTCACCTTCGACCTGATCGGCTACCTGCGGCCGCTGCCCGGAGCTGGCCATGCGGATTGAAGAGGCCGGCGCCAGGACCTGGCTGCTCGGAGCCGTCGCACTGTGGGCGGTCTGTACCTGGGCGCTGGCCGCATTCGGCCTCGGCGGACGGGTGGAACCGCTGCCGGAAGATCCAGCCCTGCTGCAGCCGCTGCCGCAGGCTGGCAGCCCCATCGACGACGGCCTGGGCCCGCTGCCCCAGTATTCGGCCATCCGCGATCGCGCGCTGTTCGAAGAGGACCGCACGTACCGTCCCTTCGTGCTGGAAGGCGCGGCGGACGGTGATGTCCAGGACAACGGCTTCGATGTGGTCCTGACCAGCGTGTTGATCACACCGCGCCTGGAAATGGCGATCGTGCAGCCGCGCGAGGGTGAGGGCGAGGCGCTCAGCTTCCGCCTGGGCGAGTCTTCACCGCTGGCACCGGACTGGACGCTGACTTCGCTCAGCCCGCGCAGCGCCGTCTTCAACGGCCCGGACGGCGAGCTCAGGCTCGAGCTGCGGGTGTTCGACGGCATCGGCGGGGAGCCACCCACCCCGATGGACGGTGGGGAACCACCGGAAGAAGCGTCGGCCGAGGCCACCACTCCGGAGCGCGAGCCGGTTCGCCGCGGTGCTCCGGCCACCGGCGTGATCGCCGAAACCGGCGCGGGCAACGAGGCCAGCGACCGCAACGAACAGGCGGAAGCCATTCGGCGCCGCATCGAGGCGAGGCGCGCGCGCCTGCGCGAGCAGCAACCATCGTCGTCGCCCACGCCGCAGCAGCAGAATCCTTAGAGTGCATCCCATGAAGCCATCCGTCCTGTCCAAAGCAGCACTGGCCGCCCTGCTCACCACCCTGCTGGCCGCCTGCGCCACGCCGGTGCCGCATATGCAACGCGGTGGCACCGCGGGCATGCCCGAGCCGGTGATCCGCAGCAGCATCGAGTCCGAGCCGCTGGAGGAATCCGGCCCGCCCCAGGCGCAGCTGCGCTATGGCAGCGGACACACCATCAACCAGTCCGCCGCCAGCGCCCCCCGACCCGGCCTGGCCGCGACCAGCGGCGAGTCCACGTTCAATTTCGAAGGCGCGCCCGTGCACGCGGTGGTCAAGGCGATTCTGGGCGACATGCTGGGACAGAACTACGTGATTGCTCCCGAAGTACAGGGCACGGTGACCCTGGCGACGCCGCGCCCGGTGAGCGCTTCGGGCGCCTTGAGCATGCTTGAGATGGTGCTGGGCTGGAACAACGCCCGCATGATCTACAGCGATGGCCGCTACAACATCGTGCCGGCCGAAGGCGCGATGGCCACCGGTACCGTGGCCCCGCGCACCGGTGCCGCGGTGGATGCGCGCGGCTTCGAGGTGCGCACCGTGCCGCTGCGCTACATCTCGGCCACCGAGATGGAAAAGGTGCTCGAGCCCTACGCGCGGCCGGACGCCATCGTCAGCGCAGACAACGCACGCAACGTGATCACCGTGTCAGGCAGTCGCGCGGAGCTGGAGAACTACCTGCGCACCATCGAAATCTTCGACGTGGACTGGTTGGCGGGCATGTCGGTGGGCGTGTTCCCGCTCGAGTCCGGGCGCGCCTCGGAGGTGGTCAGCGACCTGGAGACCGTGTTCGGCGAGGACAGCGGCTCCCCGGTGGCGGGCATGTTCCGCTTCATGCCGCTCGATGGCGCCAACGCGATCATGGTGATCACCCCGCAGCCGGCCTATCTGGGCGAGGTGCAGCGCTGGCTGGAGCGGATCGACAGCGCCGGGCGCGATGCGCGGCTGTATTCCTACGAACTCAAATACATCAAGGCCATGGACCTGGCCGACCGCCTGGCCGAGGTGTTCGGTGCCGGTGGCGGGCGGATGGACGATGGCAGCGCCTCGCTGATGCCGGGCCTGCAATCAAGCAGCCTGCGCAGCAGCGGCGTGGGCGGACGCGGTAGCAGCCTGCCGGTGGGTGGCGGCGAGTTTGGCGACGACTCCCGGCGCCGCGGTGGCGTGGACTCTCAGGGTCGGCGGGGCGGTATGGCCAACGGCGGCCAGCTGCAGCTGGATGAAGCGGGCCCGGGATCGGGCAGCGTGACCCTGGAGGTCGACGGCGACCAGGTCGGCGTATCCGCGCTGGAAGAGACCAATACCCTGCTGGTGCGGGCCACCTCGCAGGCGTGGAAATCGATCCGCGAAGTGGTCGAACGCATGGACGTGATGCCCATGCAGGTGCACATCGAGGCGCAGGTGGTCGAGGTGGCGCTGGACGGCGTGCTGGAATACGGCGTGAACTGGTTCTTCGAGCGTGCGGTGACCGATGTCGGGCTGCCGAACGCGGTCAACCGTACTACCTGGAGCACGCTGGCCGGCAACGTGACCGGCACGACGACCGGCGCCGGGGCGGCGGGGCTGGGCTGGACCTTCCTCGGCCGCAATGCGGCCGCGATCATCTCGGCGCTGGACGAGGTAACCGACCTGCGCCTGCTGCAAACCCCTTCGGTATTCGTGCGCAACAACGCCGAGGCCGAGCTCAACGTGGGCAGCCGCATCCCGGTCAACTCGGTCTCCATCAACCCGGGCATGGGCAGCGACACTGCCTTGTCCCAGGTGCAGTACCTGGATACCGGCATCATCCTCAAGGTGCGTCCGCGGGTGACCCAGGACGGCATGGTGTTCCTGGATATCGCCCAGGAAGTCAGCTCGCCGCTGGGCGAGGTGGACGAGCGCGGCAACGTACGCATCGATACCCGCTACCTCAAGACCGAAGCCGCGGTGCAATCGGGCGATACGGTGATGTTGGCCGGGCTGATGAGCGAGGGCTCGGTGCGTGGGTCCACCGGCGTGCCGGGGCTGAGCCGGATCCCGATATTCGGCAGCCTGTTCGGCCAGCAGCGGATCCGCAACGAGCGCAGCGAGGTGATCATCCTGCTGACCCCGACGATCGTGCGCAATCCGCTGGAGGCGCGCCGGCTGACCGATGAGTACGGTCGTCGCTTCCGTGCCATGGAGCCGATGTACGAGCGCGAGGCCGCTGAGGCAGCCGAGGCCGCGCGCGCCGCGACGCCGCCCAGCGACGACTGAGTCGGGCTGGTGTCCGGACTGCCGGTTGTCCTGCTGCCGCTGGGGACTGATGACGATGCGCTGGATGCCTGCCTGGCCGCGCTGGATGCGGGTACGCCCGCAGGGACGCGGGTGTGGCTGGCAGATGACGCGTGCGCGGGGCCGCGGGGATTGGCGATCGTGGAACGGTGGCTGGCCGGCACCCGCCTGCGTGCGGACTACAGTCGCCGCCAGCGCGGCATTGGTGAAGCAGGGCACCTGGGTGAAGCGCTGAAGGCCTGCGGTGATGCCGATGTGGCGGTGCTGGCCCCCGACGCGGTCCCGGCGCCGGGCTGGCTGGAGGAGCTGGCAGCCTGCTTCCAGCGCGATGCCGCGGTGGCCACGGCCACGCCCTGGTGCAATGCCGGAGAGGCGGCGGCCTGGCCCCGCATCGGAAAGATCGATCCGATTCCGCCCGACCTGGACCGCCTCGGCGAAGCCTGCGCTCAGCTGCCGCCGCTGTATCCGGAGCTGCCCTCGGCCGTCGGCCACGCGGTGTTGCTGCGCGGCAGCGCCCGCCAGCGGGCCGGCGGGCTGGATGGGTCCAGCTACCGCTCCTGGTATGCAGCGCTGATCGACCTGTCGCTGCGGCTGTCGGGTCTGGGCTGGCGCAACGTGCTGTGTGAGAGGGCTTTCGTGGCCCGCGGTGGAGAGGGCGGGCTGGGCGATGGAGATATGCAGGCACTGGCCTCGCGCTGGCCGGACTGGCATCCGCGGCTGGCCGGTTTCATCATGCGTGATCCGCTGCAGCAGACCCGCGCACGGCTGCAGGCGGCGCTCGCCGAGCTGGCGGCGCTGCCGCCGCAGCGTGAACTGTTTGCCGGACTTGAAGCAGCCGTCGAGGGTGGGAACGGGGAAGAATGAGCTTGCAAAACGACGGGCGTGAATGCGCCGATGCGGTCGCCGCCGTGGTGGTCACTTACCAGAGCGCTTCAACGATCGACGAATGCCTGCAGCAACTGCGGGCGGCGGAGTCCGTGGTCGCCGTGCGGGTGGTCGACAACGGTTCCAATGACGGAACCATGGCAATCGTGCAGCGGCACGCTGCCGCCGACCAGCGGGTGCGTTTCATCGCCAATCCGGACAACCCGGGGTTCGCCGTGGCCTGCAACCAGGGCGTGGCGGCAGCGGGTGAGGAGGGCGGCAGCTGGGTGGCCATGGTCAATCCCGATTTGATGGTGGAGCCGGATACGTTTGCGCGGATGACTGCCCTGGCGTGGCGACATGGCGGACAGGCGGGCGGGAACGGGCTGCCACGGGTGCTGCTGGGGGCGGATCTGGTCGGAGAGGATGGCGCGCGGGATCCTGCGGCGCGGCGGCGTGAGCCGGACTTTGTCGCCATGCTCCGCGGCGTGCTGGGCGGCGGCAGTACCGCCACCACAATGGCCATCACCCCGGATGACAGCCAGCCGCTGCAGCCGGTGCAGGCGATATCGGGTGCGCTGATGCTGATGCCGCGCGCGCTGTATGAGGAGCTGGGCGGGTTTGACGAAGGCTACCGCCTGCACGCCGAGGATCTCGATCTGTGCCGGCGCGCGCGTGAGGCCGGGGCGTTTATTGCCGTGGCCAATCCTGCGCGGGTGATACACGTGCGCGGGGTGTCGAGCCGTTCGCGGCCGGTGTTCGTGGAGTGGAACAAGCATCGCGGCCTGGGCCGCTACTTCAGGCGATTTGAAGCGCCGAAGCGCTCGCTGCCGGTGCGCCTGGCGGTGTATGCGATCATCTGGGCCCGTTTCCCCATTGCCGTATTGCGGGCCGTCAGCCGCTCGCAGGGCGGAGCCTGAAGCACCGGCGAGTCCGACGGCGCAGCCGCTGACAAGGCCGCCGCGGGGCCCATCCGAGGACGCCATGCCGGTCATTGAATCGCTGCTCGATACCGATCTCTACAAGCTCACCATGATGCAGGCGGTGCTGCACCAGCATCCCGGTGCGCATGCGGTGTACCGCTTTCGCTGCCGTACACCGGACGTTGATCTGACCCGTCACATG
Source organism: Luteimonas sp. A277 (assembly GCF_054052045.1). The sequence goes on along the minus strand of NZ_JBSVRG010000004.1, from coordinate 218,462 downwards.
GACGCGATTTCGGCAGAGATCGATGCGCTGTGCAATCTCCGCTTCACCCCGGCGGAATTGGACTACCTGGCCGGGCTGCGCTTCATGAAGCCCGATTTCATCGATTTCCTCGGCCTGTTCCGATTGGATCGCAAGTACGTCTCACTGCGCCGCTCGGATTCGGAGCAGGGCGGGATCGAGCTGGAAGTCACCGGGCCGTGGCTGCACACGATCATGTTCGAGGTGCCCTTGCTGGCCATCATCAGCGAGCTGCACATGGCCCACGGTGCCGGGCCGGAAGTGCGGGTGGAGGGACTGCGCCGCTTGCGCGACAAGGCCGCCCAGCTGCGCGAAGCGGTCGGCTTTGAGGACTGCCGCATCACCGATTTCGGCACCCGCCGGCGCTACTCGCGCGCATGGCACGGCGAAGTGGTGGAGATTCTGGCCGAAGAGCTGGGGCCGAAATTCGCCGGTACCAGCAACCTGGACCTGGCGCGCCGGCTGGACATCAATCCGCAGGGCACCATGGCCCACGAGTGGCTGCAGGCGTTCCAGGCGCTGGGCCCGCGGCTGCGCGATTCGCAGAGCGCAGCCTTCGACAATTGGGCGCGCGAATACCGGGGTGACCTCGGCATCGCGCTGACCGACGTGATCGGATTGGATGCCTTCCTGCGTGATTTCGACCTGTATTTCTGCAAGCTGTTCGACGGCATGCGCCATGACTCCGGCGACCCGTTCGAATGGGGCGAGCGCATGATCGCCCACCTGCAGGGTTACCGGCTTGATCCGAACACCAAGGTGCTGGTGTTCAGCGACGGCCTGGACATGGATCAGGTGATGCGCCTGTACGCGCGTTTTCGCGGGAGGACGAAGATGTCGTTCGGCATCGGCACCAACCTCACCAACGACCTGGGCGAGACGCCGCTGAGCATCGTGATGAAGATGGTCCGCTGCAACGGCCAGCCGGTGGCCAAGCTCAGCGACTCGCCGGGAAAGACCATGTGTGATGATTCCGGCTACCTGACCTACCTGCGCCAGGTGTTCCAGGTGGCCTGACGCGGATACGGATACGGAAGCGGCCGGCGCCGGGGTCATATGGTACCGCCGGCTATGCCCACGGGCTGTACGGTATCGCCCGTGTAGGAGCGGGCAGTCCAGACGGTCCAGGCAGACCAAGCGGGTCAGGCGGAGCGGAAGCGGTTGATGGCGTCGCGCAGGTCGCGGGCGGCCGCGGCGGCGGCTTCGGCGTAATCGTCACCGGCGGAGGCATAGAGGATGGCGCGCGACGAGCTGATCACCAGCCCGGTGCCATCGTCGCTGCGGGCATTGCGCACCACCGCCTCCACATCGCCGCCCTGCGCGCCCACGCCGGGCACCAGCAGCGGCATGTCGGAACCGACAATTGCGCGCACTTCGCGCAGCTGCTCGGGCCAGGTGGCACCCACCACCAGGGCGCAGTTGCCATTGCCGTTCCAGTCGCGGGCGATGGTTTCAGCGACGTGCTGGTACAGCGGGCGCTCCCCGCCATCCGCGCCGCGGACCGGCAGGTCCTGCAGGTCGGCGGCGCCAGGGTTGGAGGTGTGGCACAGGATCACCACGCCGCGGTCGGCGCGGTCGAGGAAGGGCTGCAGCGAATCCCGGCCGAGGTACGGGTTGGCGGTGACCGCGTCTGCGCCGTAGCGGTCGAAGGCCTCGGCGGCGTAGTGCTGTGCGGTCGAGCCGATGTCGCCGCGCTTGGCGTCCAGGATCACCGGCACGGCCGGATGCGCCTGGTGCAGGTGCGTGATCAGCCGCTGCAGCGCGTCTTCGGCGCCGAGCGCGGCGAAGTGCGCGATCTGCGGCTTGAACGCGCAGGCGAACTCCGCAGTCGCATCGGCGATGTCGCGGCAGAAGTTGAACACCGCGTCCGGGTCACCGGTGAACCGGACAGGGAACTTCGCCGGCTCCGGGTCCAGGCCAATGCACACCAGGGTGTTGGCGGTGTGCCAGCGATTGCGCAACTTGTTGATGAAGGACATGTCTGGTTCCCCGTGGTTGCCGATCGCCGTTACTCCGCGTTCGCGTGAGCCCATGGACCCCGGAATTCCGGGGGTCGACGATCCCGCGAAGCCGTGGCCGTCGGGGGCCACGGCAGATGCGTCACTTCAGCGCCTTGAACCGCAGCCGCTTCGGGCCCGCGTCGTCACCGAGGCGACGCTTCTTGTCTTCCTCGTACTCGCGGTAGTTGCCCTGGAAGAACTCCACGTGCGAGTCGCCTTCGAACGCCAGGATATGGGTGGCGACGCGGTCAAGGAACCAGCGGTCATGGCTGATCACGAAGGTGTTGCCGGGGAACTCCAGCAGCGCGTCTTCCAGGGCGCGCAGGGTTTCCACGTCGAGGTCGTTGGACGGTTCGTCCAGCAGCAGCACGTTGCCGCCCTGCAGCAGGGTCTTGGCCATGTGCAGCCGGCCGCGCTCACCGCCCGACAGCGTGCCCACCATCTTCTGCTGGTCCTGGCCCTTGAAGTTGAAGCGGCCCAGGTAGGCGCGCGACTGGATCTCGATGCCGTTGATATTGAGGATGTCGGCGCCGCCGGAGACTTCCTGGAAGACGTTGTGGTTGCCCTCCAGCTTGTCGCGGCTCTGGTCCACGTAGGCGATGTCGACCGTCGGGCCCATTTCGATCGTGCCCGAGTCAGGCTTCTCCTGGCCGGTGATCATCTTGAACAGGGTCGACTTGCCGGCGCCGTTGGGGCCGATGATGCCGATGATCGCCCCGGGCGGGACGATGAAGCTCAGGTCGTCGATCAGCAGGCGGTCGCCAAAGCTTTTGGAGACGTTCTTGAACTCCATCACCTTGGTGCCCAGGCGCTCGCCCGGCGGGATGAAGATCTCGTTGGTTTCCTGGCGCTTCTGGTAGTCGACCGACTGCAGTTCCTCGATCCGGGACAGGCGGGCCTTGCCTTTGGAACGGCCGCCCTTGGCGTTGCTGCGTGCCCACTCCAGCTCTTTCTGGATCGCTTTCTGGCGCGCCTTTTCCGAAGACTCCTCGCGCTTGAGCCGGTCTTCCTTCTGCTCCAGCCACTGGGTGTAGTTGCCCTTCCACGGAATGCCGCGGCCGCGATCCAGCTCCAGGATCCATTCGGCGGCGTTGTCGAGGAAGTAGCGGTCATGGGTGACTGCCACCACGGTGCCGGTGTAGCGGGCCAGGAACTGCTCCAGCCATTCCACCGATTCGGCGTCCAGGTGGTTGGTGGGCTCGTCCAGCAGCAACATGTCTGGCTTCTGCAGCAGCAGCTGGCACAGCGCCACGCGGCGCTTCTCGCCGCCGGACAGCTTGCCGATCACCGCGTCCCAGGGCGGCAGGCGCAGCGCGTCGGCGGCCACTTCCAGCTGCTGTTCCAGGGTGTTGGCGTCGCCGCTGGCCAGGATTGCCTCCAGCCGCTCCTGCTCCTTGGCCAGGGCGTCGAAGTCTGCGCCTTCCTCGGCGTAAGCGGCATACACCGCGTCCAGCGCAGCCTGCGCCTGGAACACTTCGCCCAGGCCCGCCTCGACCGCCTGGCGCACGGTGTGCTCCGGATCCAGCTGTGGCTCCTGGGCCAGGTAGCCGACCTTGATCCCGGCCTGCGGGCGCGCCTCGCCTTCGAAATCGGTATCCACGCCGGCCATGATCCGCAGCACCGTGGACTTGCCGGAGCCGTTCAGGCCCAGCAGGCCGATCTTGGCGCCGGGGAAGAAGCTGAGCGAAATGTCCTTGATGATCTGCCGCTTGGGCGGCACCACCTTGGACACCTTGTTCATGGTGTAGATGTATTGCGACATTGGGGGGCTCCGCAAGCGAAAACCGGCCCGTGTTAAGACGGACCGGGAAATGGTGTCAGGATCTGGACATTATAACTGGGGTCGGGCCGCAGGTATCACAACCGGGCCGATCGCGGCCGGGCGGGCGCCGCCCGCAGCGGCCGAAAAGCTACAATCAGTCCATTCCCCCCGCCCCGACCAGGAGAAGTTGAATGTTTCCCAAAGACGCGCGCATCGAAGGTTACGACCCGGAGCTGGCCGCGGCCATCGCGGATGAGGGTCGGCGGCAGGAGGACCATGTCGAGCTGATCGCTTCGGAAAACTACGCCAGCCCGCGGGTGATGGAAGCGCAGGGGTCGAAGCTGACCAACAAGTACGCGGAAGGCTATCCGGGCCGGCGCTACTACGGTGGCTGCGAGTACGTGGACGTAGCCGAGCAGCTGGCGATCGACCGCATCAAGGAGCTGTTTGGCGCCGACTATGGCAACGTGCAGCCGCACTCGGGTTCGCAGGCCAACCAGGCGGTGTACCTGTCGATGCTCTCGCCGGGCGACACCATCCTGGGCATGTCGCTGGCGCACGGCGGCCATCTGACCCACGGCGCCAAGCCCAATATCAGCGGCAAGCTGTTCAACGCCGTGCAGTACGGCGTGGACGACGCCGGGCTGATCGACTACGACGAGGTCGAGAAGCAGGCGGTCGAGCACAAGCCGAAAATGCTGATCGCCGGGTTTTCCGCCTACTCGCAGGTGATCGACTGGGCGCGCATGCGCGCTATCGCCGACAAGGTTGGCGCGATCTTCTTCGTCGACATGGCCCACGTGGCCGGGCTGATCGCCGCCGGCGTGTATCCCAACCCGGTGCCGCACGCGCACGTGGTCACCTCCACCACCCACAAGACCCTGCGCGGACCGCGCGGCGGCATCATCGTCGCCAGCCGCGAAGGCGCGGGCGAGATGTACGACGACATGTGCAAGAAGCTGCAGTCGATCGTGTTCCCGGGCCTGCAGGGTGGGCCGCTGATGCACGTGATCGCGGCCAAGGCGGTGGCCTTCAAGGAGGCGCTGGAGCCGGAGTTCAAGACCTACCAGCAGCAGGTGGTGAACAACGCCCAGGCCATGGCGAAGACGATCATCGAGCGCGGCTACCGGATCGTGTCCGGCGGCACCGAGAACCACCTGATGCTGGTGGACATGATCGGCAAGGGCATCACCGGCAAGGCCGCCGAGGAGGCGCTGGGCCGGGCCCACATCACGGTCAACAAGAACGCGGTGCCGAACGATCCGGAGAAGCCGTTCGTCACTTCGGGCCTGCGTATCGGCACGCCGGCAGTGACAACCCGCGGCTACAACGAGCAGGACTGCGTGGATCTTGCCAACTGGATGTGCGATGTGCTGGACGCGCCGGCGGATGAGGAAGTCATCGCCCGGGTGCGTGACCAGGTCACCGCGCAGTGCCGCAAATATCCGGTGTACGGCTGATCCCGCCCGGCGGGCCTGATGCACTGCCTCTTCTGCCAGCACGTTGATACCCGGGTGATCGACTCGCGCGCCTCGGAGGATGGGGCCACCATCCGCCGCAGGCGTGAGTGCGAGGCCTGTGGCGAGCGCTTCTCCACCCTGGAGACCATCGAGCTCAAATTGCCTGCGGTGATCAAGAGCGATGGCCGCAGGGAGGCGTTTGAAACGCGCAAGTTGCGGCAGAGTTTCGACCGGGCGCTACACAAGCGCCCGGTGCCGGAAGAGCAGGTGGAAGCGTCGGTGCGGGCAGTGGTGCATCAGCTGCGCATGACCACTGAACGCGAGGTGCCGTCGCGGCGGATCGGCGAGTTCGTGATCGCTGAGCTGCGCAAGCTCGACCATATCGGCTTCGTGCGCTTCGCCTCGGTGTACCGCTCGTTCCAGGACGTGGCCGATTTCCGCCACGAGCTGGACCGGCTGGAGCGCGAGCTGCCTGACGAAGGCCAGCTGCCGCTGCCGGGAGTAGGGGGCGAAGTTCTACCTGCCGACCCCGGTGCCGCCAAGGGGCGCAAGCGCTGAGGGCACGCGCCGCACCGCAATGACCTTTCTGATCCGGGGCAAAAGGCTGTTTCCATGACCAATCAATTCAGTGCGATCGACCACGAGATGATGGCGCGCGCGCTGCGCCTGGCCGAGCGCGGCCTGTACACCACCAAGCCCAATCCGATGGTGGGCTGCGTGCTGGTCCGCGACGGTGAAGTGGTGGGGGAAGGCTGGCACCAGCGCCAGGGCGAGGCGCACGCCGAGGCGCTGGCCCTGGAGGCCGCCGGCGAGCGCGCCCGGGGCGCCACCGCCTACGTGACCCTTGAACCCTGCGCCCATACCGGACATACCGGCCCGTGCGCTGATGCGCTGGTGGCCGCGGGCGTGGTGCGGGTGGTGGCGGCCATGCGCGATCCTTTCCCGCAGGTGGACGGCAAGGGTTTCGGGCGTCTCCAGGCCGCCGGGATCGAAACCGTCTCAGGACTGATGGAAGCGCAGGCGCGCGAGCTCAACATCGGCTTTGTTTCCCGCATTGAGCGGGGTCGTCCCTGGGTGCGGGTGAAGCTGGCGATGAGCCTGGACGGGCGCACCGCGCTGGCCAGCGGCGAATCCAAGTGGATCACCGGCGAGGCCGCGCGGGTGGACGGCCATCGCTGGCGCGCCCGTGCCGGCGCCATCCTTACCGGCGCCGGCACCATCCTGGCCGACGATCCGCAGCTGACCGTGCGCCTGGGTGATGACACGCCGTTCGTGGCGCCCATCCGCGTGGTGCTGGATCCGGGCCTGGCCACGGTGGCCCGCGGCCGGGTGCGCGAGGGCGATGCGCCCACCCTGTACCTGCACGCCCCCGACGTAAAGCCGCCGCGCGACATGTCTGCGCCCCGGGCGGCGGTGCCGATGAACAACGGCATGCTGGACCTGAACGCCGTGCTGCAGCTGCTGGTGGAGCGCGGGGTCAACGAGGTGCACGTGGAAGCCGGCGCCACCCTGGCCGGGGCGCTGCTGTCGGCGGGGCTGGTGGATGAGCTGCTGCTCTATGTGGCCCCGGTGCTGTTGGGCGACAGTGCACGGCCGCTGTTTGCCGGGCTGAAGGTGGAAGACATGGCCCACCGCTACTGCCTGCGCGCCGCCGAGACCCGCAAGCTCGGCGACGACCTGCGCATCCGCCTGCGGCCCGTGCCGCAAGGCGGGCCCTGAGCTCCTACGCCCGGGGGGGCTGCGGGCGGAACGCGGCGTTCCGGGCCGGGCGTCGGGCTCGGATGGTAGAATTCCGCTGCCGGTTCGCCGGCACTCAAACCAACCAGAAACGTCTTCAGGGCGGGGTGGAAGTCCCCACCGGCGGTAGGCGCGGCGGCCGGAACGGCGTCCCGCAAGCCCGCGAGCGCCTGTGGTGCAAACCGCAGGGTCAGCAGATCCGGTCCAATGCCGGAGCCGACGGTCCGGGAAGCGGCGGTGGGCAATGCCCGGCACCGGTTCCCCACAGTCCGGATGAAAGAAGACCATTCGTGCGGCCGTGAGCCGCGCGCGTGTCCTGCGCCCGGGACGTTTTTCGCCACCAATGCGGGAAACGCCATGTCCTGTTCCATCTTCTCCAGTGTTTTCATTGCGCCCCGTCCGGGCGGGCAGGGGTGCGCCTGATGTTCACCGGAATCATCGAGGGAGTCGGCCGCCTGGCTGCCCGGGAACCGCGCGGCGGCGATGTGCGCCTGGTGGTGGAGGCCGGCACCCTTCCGTTCGAAGCGGTGCAGCTGGGCGAGAGCATCGCCGTCAACGGTGTCTGCCTGACCGTGGTGGCGTTCGACGCGGCCTCGTTCCAGGCCGATGTGTCCAACGAAACCCTGGCGCTGACCACCCTGGGCGGACTGTCGCAGGGTGCCGCGCTGAACCTTGAGCGCGCCATGCGGCCGGATGACCGCCTGGGCGGGCACCTGGTCAGCGGTCATGTGGACGGCGTGGGGCACGTGGACCGGATTGAACCGGACGCCCGCGCCCAGCGCTGGCGCTTCACCGCACCGCCCGCCGTGCTCCGCTATGTGGCCATGAAGGGCTCGATCTGCGTGGACGGCGTCAGCCTGACCGTCAACGGCGTGGACGATTCCGGCTTTGAAGTGGCACTGGTTCCGCACACCGTGGAGCACACCCGTTTTTCCAGCACCGGCATCGGCGATCCGGTCAATCTGGAGGTGGACCTGATCGCCCGCTACGTCGAGCGCCTGATGTCCGCCCCGCAGCCTCCCCCGTAGGAGCGCGCCATGCGCGCGAAACCGCGTGACGCCTGGCATTGAAGCGTGCCGTCGGCCACCGCGCAGGTTTCGACGCCTCGGCATGCCGCCCGGATTCACGCGACTTCGCGCGCATGGCGCGCTCCTACGAATGATCCGCCAGCGTGCCCCAGCCCCCGGGCCCACGATCCCCCTTAACGACCCGACTCGAGACCTGATATGCCCTTCTCCCCGATCCCTGAACTGCTAGAAGAACTCCGCGCCGGCCGCATGGTCGTCATCGTCGACGACGAAGACCGCGAGAACGAGGGTGACCTGATCATGGCCGCCGAACTGGTGCGGCCTTCCGATATCAACTTCATGGTCACCCACGCCCGCGGCCTGGTGTGCCTGTCGCTGACCCGCGAGCGCTGCGCCCAGCTGGGCCTGCCGCCGATGGTGCGTGACAACACTTCCTCGCACCACACCAACTTCACCGTCAGCATCGAGGCGGCCGAGGGCGTGACCACCGGCATTTCCGCCTACGATCGCGCCCACACCGTGCGCACCGCGGTCAAGCCCAACGCTGTGCCGGCCGACCTTGCCCAGCCGGGCCACATCTTCCCGCTGGCTGCGCAGCCGGGCGGAGTGCTGAACCGCGCTGGCCACACCGAGGCTGCCGTAGACCTGGCCATGCTGGCGGGCCTTGAGCCGGCTGGCGTGCTGGTCGAAATCCTCAACCCCGACGGCACCATGGCCCGGCGCCCGGAGCTGGAAGTGTTCGCCCGCGAACACGGCCTCAAGATGGGCTCGATCGAAGAGCTGATCCGCTACCGCCTGGCCACCGAGCACACCGTGCAGCGGATGGACGATCGTGAGATCCAGACTCCTCATGGTCCATTCCGGCTGGTGACCTACCGCGACCAGCTCAGCCACGGGCTGCACTTTGCCCTGGTGCGTGGCACCCCCGATCCGGAACATGTCGCGCTGGTGCGGGTGCAGCCGCTGAACCAGCTGGCTGACGCGCTGCACTGGCAGCGGGCCGATTTCGGCCCCAGCGTGGGCGGGGTGCTCGAGTTGCTGGCCGCCGAGCCGAGCGGCGCGCTGGTACTGCTGGAAGAGCGCGCCGATGCCGATGCGCTGCTGGCGCGCATCCGCCAGACCCCGGAGCCATCGGGCACAACGCGTGGCAGCGACCTGACCGAGTGGCGCCGCAACGGTGCCGGCAGCCAGATCCTGTCGGACCTGGGCTTTGGACGCCTGCGCGCAATGGGCACCGCACGCAAGCAGGTGGGGCTGCCGGGCTTCGGTCTGGAGGTGGTTGAATACGTGGATCCGGCATAACCGGAACCCATGCCGCCGCCGGCCCCGGCCGGCCCATGCACTAGACTTGATCCCCCCTTCCGGAGCCGTATCAGCATGACCCACTACGAAGGCGACCTGCGCGCCCCTCCCGGCGCACGCTTTGTGATCATCGCCAGTCGCTGGAACCCCCGCATCACCGATACCCTGGTCGCCGGGGCGCGTCGGGCATTCGCCGCCAACGGCGTGGACGAAGAAGCGGTGGACGTGGTCCGGGTGCCTGGAGCCTGGGAAATCCCGATGGCCGCCAAGCGGCTGGCCGCTTCCGGCGGCTATGCGGGCGTGGTGGCACTTGGCTGCGTGATCCGCGGCGACACCCGCCACTACGAGCAGGTGGCCGACGGCTGCAGCGAAGGGCTGATGCGGGTCGCGCTGGATACCGGGGTCACCGTGGCCAACGGCGTGCTGGCGGTGGAAGACGCGGAAGATGCGGAGCGCCGCGCTGGCGGCTCCCACGGCAACAAGGGCGAGGAGGCTGCACTGGTGGTGATCGAGATGGCGGAACTGATGGAGAAGCTGGCATGAACCGGCCACGTCGTCCCGATGGGGTGGATCCCGCCCAGCGCACCCGCGCCCGCCGGCGCGCGCTGCAGGCCATCTACACCTGGCAGGTGGCGGGCGGACGCAGCCAAGAGGTGATCGCCCAGTTCGCCCATGAGCAGGCCCACGAAGTCGCCGATCTGGAGTACTTCGAGGATCTGGTGCGCGGCGTGTTGACCCACCAGGCCGAGCTGGATGCCTCGCTGCAGCCGTTCCTGGACCGGAAGGTGGAAGAGGTGGACCAGATCGAGCGGGCCATGCTGCGCATTGCCGCCTACGAGCTGCAGCATCGCCTGGATGTTCCGTACCGGGTGGTGATCGACGAGGCGCTGCGCACGGTCAAGCGCTTCGGTTCCGAGCACGGCTATACCTACGTCAACGGCGTGCTGGACCAGGCTTCGGCCCAGTGGCGCGCGGCCGAGGCGCAGGCGCCACGCCGCTGAGGTCAGTGCCTGCCGCCGCTGGCGGCAGTTGGAGGGAGGGCAGGCGGTGGAATTCGATCTGATCGCTCGTATTCGCGCCCGTGCCGCGGCCCGCGCCGATGTGGTGCTGGGCATCGGCGACGATTGCGCCCTGTTGCAGCCGCCCGCTGGCATGCAGCTGGCGGTTACCGCGGACACCCTCAACGCCGGCGTGCATTTTCCGCAGGACAGTGTCCCCGGCGACATTGGCTGGAAGGCACTGGCGGTCAACCTGTCCGATCTTGCCGCCATGGGGGCCGTGCCCGTCTGGTGCCTGCTGTCGCTGTCGCTGCCCACGTCAGACGAGAGCTGGGTGGACGCCTTTCTGGATGGGTTCCTGGGCCTTGCGGCGATGCATAACGTGGCGCTGGTGGGCGGCGATACCACCCGCGGGCCGCTGTCGATCGGCGTCACCGCGCACGGCCTGGTCGCGCCGGGATCTGCGCTGCGGCGCAATGATGCGCGCGATGGTGACGACGTCTGGGTCAGCGGCCAGCTGGGTGATGCCGCAGCGGCGCTTGCCCTGATCTCCGCAGATGGAACGAACGCACCGCCTGCTGCCGTGGCAGCCGCGCTGCGCGCACGGCTCGATCGCCCCGAACCCCGCGTGGCCCTGGGCCAGGCGCTGGCGGGGGTAGCCAACGCGTGCATCGATGTGTCAGATGGCCTGCTGGCTGACCTGGGCCACGTGTGTGCTGCCAGCAACGTTGCCGCCCGCATCAACGTGGATGCGCTGCCATCTTCCGCGGCGCTGGATGCGCTGGGCCTGGGCGCCGGCCTGCGCCGGGCCCTGCAGGCAAGTGGCGGGGATGATTACGAACTGTGCTTCACCGCTCCGCCCGCGCGCCGGGAAGCAGTGGCTGCGGCCGCCGCCGCCGCAGACGTGGCAGTGACCCGGATCGGATCCATCCATGCCAGCACGGGGCTGCAGGCCTGGGACGCGGACGGCGTGGAATGGACGCCGCCGCGCTCCGGCTACGTCCATTTTTCCAGCTGAGTACGAAGCAAGGCTTGCACAACCAGGCCGGATTTTCCCTGATTGTGATCAATGCGTTCGCATCGGGCGGCTTCTAGCATGACCGCCTCGCCGGATTACGGCAGCTCCCACAGGCCCCCACGCCATGCGTACCGACCAGTTCCAGAAAATGCTGGTGGATCTGAATGGATCCACTTCCGATATCGAAGCCTCCGCGCTGATCTCCGTCGACGGATTGATGATGTCCTCGGCGATGCCGCAGGGCATGGACGAAGACCGCGTGGGCGCGATGTCCGCCGCGCTGCTGTCCATGGGTGAGCGCACCGCGCGCGAGCTGGCCCGCGGCAAGCTCGATCGCGTCCTGGTCCAGGGCGAAGAGGGCTACGTGATCATGACCTCGGCCGGCGAGGAAGCCGTGCTGACCGTGCTGGCCCGGCCGAACGCCAAGCTCGGCCTGATCTTTCTTGACATCAAGCGTGCCGCGCAGGCGCTGAGCAAGATCATCTGATCCATGACCAGCATTCTTCCGATCCCGCAAATGTCACCGCCGGCCGAGGGCGATGCCCAGACCACGGCCACGTCTGTTTATCACGATGGCAGCCAGCGTGAGGTCTACTGGAACGACCGCGAGGAACCATTCCCCAGCGGCAAGCTGATCGTCTCGCGCACCAATCTGGCAGGGGCGATCACCCATGCCAATGCCGCCTTCGTCGAGATGAGCGGCTACACGCGCGAAGAACTGATCGGCGTGCCGCACTGCGTGCTGCGCCATCCGGAGATGCCCAAGGCGGCCTTCAAGGACCTGTGGGAGACGGTCAGCGCGGGCAACAAGTGGAACGGTTACGTCAAGAACCTGCGCAAGGACGGCTCGTACTACTGGGTCTACGCCACGGTGATTGCCAACGTGCGCGACGGCAAGGTGGTGGGCTACACCTCGGTGCGGCGCAAGCCCTCGCGCAGGAAGATCGAAGAGGTGCTGCCGCTCTACCGGCAGTGGCTGGCAGAGGAGGCCGCGGCATGACCTTCAATTTCCTGGTGGCCCCGGACTTCCCGCCTGACCGGTTCTCCGGCTGGTACATGTTCAACACCCTGCTGCAGCGGCGCTCAAGCATTGGCATCCATCTGCTGATGCCGGCGGACCGCGCCGAACAGGAGGCGATGCTGGCCGAAAAGGAAGTCGATCTGGTGTATGCCAACCCGTTCGACGCGGCGGCGCTGGTGCGGGGGCAGGGCTACCGGGCATTCGCACGGCCGGTCGGGTGCCCGGACGAAATGGTGATTGCCACTGCGGCCGATTCACCCCTGTCCAGCGTGGAAGACCTCAAGCCCGGTGCCTCGATCGCGCTGACCGGAAACGTCGACGTCAAGCTGATCGGCCTGCGCCTGCTGGAACCGGCCGATATGACCGAAGCCGATGTCCAGTGGCACGTGGCCGACAGCTACCAGGCGGTGGCGCGTCAGGTGCTCTCCGGCCAGGTGGATGCAGGCTTCTTCCTTGCCGACGCCTTCCACAGCTTCTCCCGCCTCACACTGTCCCGCATGAAGGTGCTGGTTGAAAGCCAGCTGCGCGACATCACCCATGTGCTGCTGTCGCACCCGCGGATCGACAAGGACCTGCCGGTGCTGCGCGAGGCCCTGCTGGGGATCCGCGGGGAGGATGACGTTGGTGCCGCCGAAGTGCTCGAGGCGCTTGGCTTCCGGCAGGGCTTCGAGGCGATGGAGGCCGAGGACGTGGAATTCATGATCGACCTCATGGATACCCTGCGGGACTGATCCATGGACGACGCCTCCCTCGCTGCAGGACTGGATGCGCGGCGCGCGCTGCGGGCCCACGGGCGCGCAGTGCTGCAAGCCCCTCACGATGTCCCCATGCACCTGGCCCGGCTGCAGGTCGCGCTGCAGCTCCCGGGGTCGGAGCCGGTGCAGGGCGTGCTCGCCGATTTCTTTTCCGTGCGCGTGGACAACAGCGCGACGCTGCGCAAGGCCGCCTTGCAGCTGGCGGTGGAACGACTGGATCCGTACTCGGTCGATGCCTTTACCCGCCACGCGGGGGGCCATGCGCCGCTGCCATCCATCACTCCGCTGGCCACCCGCTGGAGCGTGCTGGTGCAGCCCAGTGCCGATGTGCCGGCCCGCGTGCGCCGCGGTGGTCGGGACGATTCGCGCAGGTTGGCGGAGGAAGTGGTGCAGGCGCTGTACGACGGTGAACTGGTGGAAGCCGCCCGCATCGAGGCCGAATTCCTCGGCCACTGCATCTCCTGCCAGGACAAGCTGGCCTTCATGCTGGCCATGCGCGGGGTGCGCAAGGCCGGGATTGAAGTGGACGGACGCTGGGGGAGGGTGGCCGCCTGGCTCGGGGCGCGCGACGCGTTCGGTGACCAGCAGAGGAGTTTCGGCCAGGCCGCCGCCATCGAAGGAATGGAGACAGCAACGCCATGACCCTGCAAGCAGATACCTGGCTCATGCTCACCCCCACGGGGGTGCTGCACGCCTTTGCCAACAGTGAACCCGATGCGGAGCAGTCCGCGCTGCAGACCCTGGTTGCGGGCAACCACGCGCTCGCGGCCGCCGAGTGGGCTGCCGGTGCTGCGCGCGCAGGCGTCGGGGAGGTTGAGGCACTGTTCGAACGTGCCCGCGCCGAAGGCTGGTTGAATGTCTTGCGCCGCCAGGTGCCCGGCCCCGACGTGCGCCTGGACGACTTTGCCCGCCATGTGATTGCGCCGCTGTCGGGCGAGCGTCGCGCGGTACTGGCCTCCGACGGTGGCTTCTGCCTGGGGCAAAGTGGAGTGGATCAGGATGAGGCCGACGCGCTGAGCGTGGCGGCAGCGGACTTTTCAGCATTTGCCCGGCGCCAGAGCGCGCGCGGCTGGCGCGGTGCCGAGCGCCATGTTTCGTTCTTCTCCGACAGCCACCTGCTGCTTCCCGACTGGTCGTTCGTGCCGTTCTGGGTGGATGGAAGCGGCTACTGGCTGATCGTTGCCGGCGAACCGCTGCTCAACAATCTGGCAATGGTGGAGCTGGTGTGGAGCATCCGCCTGGCTGCGAACCGGTTCCAGCCGCCGCAGTAAGGTCGCGTCGGGCAGAGCGGCAACGGCTCAGGCGATGGCCCGGACCATGCACGCCAGCGCCTCGCCCAGGATGGGGCGGGGCAGGGCGAAGTTGAAACGGACGAAGCCGGTGCCGGCCTCGCCGCAGTCGGCGCCGTCGGTCAGTGCCACGCCGGCGCGGTGGAACAGACGCCGGGCCGGGCCTTCCAGCTTCAGCGGCCGGCAGTCCAGCCATGCGAGGTAGGTGCCCTCTGGCGCGGTGTACCCGATCCCCGGCATGTCCGCCGCCAACGTGGCGGACAAAAGCTGGCGGTTGCCTTCCAGGTAATCGATCACCGAATCCAGCCAGGCCCCGCCATGCCGATAGGCCGCGGTGTTGGCAATCACCCCCAGAGTTGCGGTGGCGTGCCCGGCCAGCGGATGCATGTGCCGCCAGGCGGCGAGGTCTTCCGGGTTGCTGAGGATCAGCTGCGCACACTTGAGGCCGGCCAGGTTCCACCCCTTGGATGCCGAAGTAGCGGTGATGGCCTGCTGCGCGGCGGCCTCGCTGATCGAGGCGTAGGGGATGTGCCGATGCGGGGCGAAGGTCAGCGGAGCGTGGATCTCGTCACTGAAGACCCGTACGCCATGGCGGCCAGCGATATCGCTCAGCTGCTTCAATTCCTTGCGGGTGAATACGCGGCCGAGCGGGTTGTGCGGATTGCACAGGATCAGCAGCCCGCCGCCGGCGGAGAAGGCGGCCTCGAGCGCATCGAAATCAAACTCCCAGCTGTCGGCAGTCTGCCGCATCGGCACCTGCACCACCTCGTGCCCCAGCATGCGCAGCAGCGGCAGGAACGGCATGTAGTTGGGCGTGGGCAGTACAACTTTGACCCCCTGGGGCAGCAGGTGGCGCAGGGCCAGTTCCAGGCCGGTGAGCACGTCGGGCAGGGGCTGGATCCACGCGGGATCGGGCGCCCATCCGTAGCGGTCGCGGTGCCAGTTGCTGCAGGCGTCGGCCAGTCCGGTGACCAGGCTGTCGCCGAGATAGCCGATCTGGCCGCGATCAAGCGCTTCGCGCACCGCAGCCATCACCACCGGCGCCGTGCCGAAGTCCATCTCCGCCACGAAGGCGCCGATGCAGTCCGGAAACGCATTCCACTTCAGCGCGCCGCTGTCGCGCAGCTGTTCCACAGTCAGGGCGTCGTAGGCCTCGTGGCTCATGGCATTGTCAGCGGATGCGGCGGCGGGAAAGGTAGAACAGGGTGCCGATGCCGATCGCACCGACGGCTGCCAGCAGGTTGGTCGTGCTGGCACTGAACAGCAGGATCACCGACAAGACCAGGGCCAGCACCGGGATCACCGGTCCACCGGGAAGATGGAACCCGTCTGCCGGATCGCCGTAACGGCGCCGCAGTACCAGCACGCTCGCCGCGGTGGCGATGTATCCCAGCAGGCGGGTGACCATCGACAGCACTGCCAGGGCCACGAACGAACCGGTAAGTGCCAGTGCCAGCGCCAGCACGAACTGGGTGGCAATGGCCGCCGCCGGGGTGCGGAACCGCGGATGGATGGAGGCGAGGTAACGCGGTCCGTAGCCGTCCGCCGCCAGCGTGTGCAGGAAGCGTGGCCCGAGCAGCATCGTGTTGTTGTTGGTGCCCAGGATCGACAGCGCCGCGCCCACGGTGAGCACGAAGGCCATGCCCTCGCCACCGAACATTGCCGCGGCGTCCGCCAGCGGCGATGCGGAGGAGGCCAGGTCCGGCAGCAGGCCCTGGGCCACCATCTGCACCGCGGCATAGACCAGGGTCACCACCACGATCATGGTCAGCAGTGCGAAGGGCACGTTGCGCTTGGGGCTGTGGTACTCGCCCGCCGCCGCCGGCACGTTCTCGAAGCCGGCGTAGGCGAACAGCAGCAGCAGCGCGGCCTCGCCCAGTTGGCCATAGTCCTGCGGCCCCGGCCCGCCGAAGGCCAGGCCCCAGTCCATATGGAACAGGCCGATGAAAATAAACAGCAGCAGCGGCACCAGCTTGCACACCACCAGCACCACCGCCGCGCGTGCGGCCCAGCTCACGCCGATGATGTTGATGGTGGTCAGCATCAGCAGCGAGCCGGCGATCACTGCGGTGCGGCCTGGCCCGGCCGTGGCCGCGGGCTCCCAGAAGCGGGCGATGGCATCGGCCAGGCCGTTGCTCAGCGATGCAGCCACCACCACCCGGGTCAGCCAGATGGTCCAGCCGATCTGGAAGCCGACGAACGGCCCGAACGCCTCCCGCGCGTACAGGTAGCTGCCGCCGGGCTGGTCGAAGTAACTGGAGGCCTTGGCGTAGCACAGCACCAGCAGCCCCACCGTGATGCCTGCCAACAACACCGCCCAGATGCTGAAAGAACCCAGCATGGCGAATGCCGCCGCCGGCAGCAGGTAGATGCCGCTGCCCACCACATCGTTGATCGACAGGCCCACCACCTGCCAGCGACCGACTGCGCGCAGCAGTGCCGGCTGCGGCCTGTTCTCCCCCTGGGTGCTGCTCATGCGATGCCGGTAACCGGTACGGAAAGGATCATGCGCCTGGCCTGTATTCGGATCGGCGACATTGTAGGCACAGTTGTGAAGAAGGAAGGCAGCCCCTGGGGCTCAGCCGTCCACGCGGAACGCGTCGCGGATCCAGTCCAGCGTGGGCGCATCCGGATCGCCGCAGGCATCAATCACGTCAAAGCGGCAGGGCACGTCCGCGTACTGCCGGTGCGCGAGCAGGAACAGCTGGGCAGCGCGGATGATCCGGCGCTGCTTGCGCCAGTCCACGGAGTCGGCGCCGCCGCCGTAGCCGGAGGAACGCCGGTAGCGGACCTCCACGAAGACAAGGATTGAAGTGCCGGAACGCTCGCGGTCCAGCATCACCAGGTCCAGCTCGCCCAGCCGGTAGTTGGCGTTGGCGGCCACCGGGCGCAGCCCGGCAGTGATCATGTGCTCGCGGGCGGCCGCTTCCACGACCGCGCCGCGTGCACGGGTGCTGCTCAACCGCCGCCCAGCGGCACTACGTGGCCGCCGCTGAAAGTGGCCCAGGCCGGGGTGCGCTGGATGTTGCCGAAGCCGTCTATGCGCAGCGTGCCGGTGGCGCCGCGCAGCTCGGCGTCGGTGCCGGTGACCAGGCGCTCCATGAAGGCGGTCAACAGCCAGGCGTCGTAGCCGAACGAGAACAACCGCTGCGCTGGCCCGCGGGCCGTGGGCAGGGTGGACGCCACGGTCGATGCCATCGGCAGGCCGGCCACCCCGCTGGAAGCCCAGCGCTCGGTGGGGAAGGCGATGCCGTCCAGCGCCGCGTCACTCTGGGTGTTGCCGCTGGCGAACAGCTGCGAGGTGCCGACGCGCGGGCGGGTCGCGTAGCCGGCTTCCACAAGCTGGGGCGCGATGGCCCGGGCCTCACTGCCGCGCAGGGCCAGGAACACCGCCTGGGCGCCTTCCTCCTTCAGCATCGCGTTGCGCAGGGCTTCGACCATGTCGGGCGGGGTTTCACCGATCACCACCAGCAGATCGCTCACCTGGCCGCCACCTGCTTCAAGCTGGCGGCGGAACGCCTCCACGCTGCGACGGGCGCTGTCATCGCCACCGCTGAGCACCAGTACCCGTTGCACGTTTTGCCCCAGCAGGTGGTTGGCGGCGGCAATGCCGTCGTCCTCCGGTGCCATGGCGAAGCTGAAGCTGCCGGTGGGAGTTTCGTCACCGGCGCGGTTGAGTGCCAGCACCGGGACCGACAGCCGCGCCGGGTCGGCCAGCACCGCGGCCACCCCGCCACGGGTCAGCGGGCCGAGCACGTAATCGGAGCCTTCCGCCACTGCCCGTGCATAGGCACCCACGGCGCCGGAAGGCGTGCCCATGGTGTCGTAGAACACCACTTCCGGCCGCGCGCGGCGCTCGCCGTAATAGCCGGCCAGCAGACCGTCCCGCACCGGCGAAGCGGCGGCGGCAGGGCTGCCTGACAGCGGCAGCAGGACCGCCAACCGCAACGGCGGCCGGTAACCGTCGTGATCGGCGGGCGGACGGTTGCCCGCCTGTACGTTCCAAAGCAGGGACAGATCGAACGGGCGCGGAAGCGGCAGGCCGCGGGCCATCAGGGCCCTGCCGACGAAGCTGTACAGCGGATCGCCTTCCGCCAGCGCCGCGGCGCCGCGGGCCAGGGTGTCGTCGTCCAGCTGGGCCAGCAGGCGTTCGATATCGCCGGCATTGGCGGCACGCGCCTCGCCGCTGAGCGACTGGTGGGTACGGGCCAGCTCGGTGGCGACCGCCAGTTCGGGATGTGCGGGCTGGGCCGGCACGGCAGGGCCGCTGACCTGGACCGAGGTACAGCCGGCCAGCAGCAGGGCTGCCAGGAGGAGGGCCATCCGAATCGCCTGTACGCGCATGGTTTCCATGTCCATTGGGGATATCGCCCGCGATTCTACCGGTCTGGCGCCGCCCGGCCCATGAAGGCGATGCGGCGCCGTCGCACTATGATGTCGCCATCATGCCTGCCCAATCAGCCAGCGACCCTTCCCGGGGCACCCTGTTCATCGTTGCCACGCCGATCGGCAACCTCGAGGATCTCTCACCTCGCGCGCAGCGGACCCTGGCCGGTGTGGCCGCGGTCTGTGCCGAAGACACCCGCCATACCCGCCGCCTGCTGTCGCATTTCGGCATCGAAGCAGAGCTGGTGGCGCTGCACGAACACAACGAGCAGGCGCTGGCCGCGCGATTGGTGCAGCGATTGGAGGCAGGAGAATCACTGGCCCTGGTCAGCGATGCCGGCACGCCGCTGGTCAGCGATCCCGGCTTCCGCCTGGTGGCCGCCGCCCGTACGGCGGGGATCAAGGTCAGTCCGGTGCCCGGCCCCAGCGCCCTGATCGCCGCGCTGAGCGTGGCCGGCCTGCCCAGCGACCGTTTCGCTTTCGAGGGCTTCCTGCCGGCCAAGCCCGGCGCCCGCCGCGAACGCCTGCAGAAGCTGGCCGGCGAACCCCGCACCCTGCTGTTCTACGAATCCTCGCACCGTATCGCCGAGACACTGGAAGACATGGCCGCGGCCTTTCCCGGGCGCCGCGCGGTGCTGGCGCGCGAACTGACCAAACTGTTTGAAACCGTCCTCGACGGCAGCCTGGAGGAACTGCACCAGCGGGTCGTCGCGGACGCGGACCAGCGCAAGGGCGAATTCGTGCTGGTCGTGGAAGGTGCCGGCGACGATGCCGACGCCGCCCTGGCCGAAGGCCGCCGTGTCTACGCCCTGCTCGCCGACCACATGCCGCCTTCATCCGCGGCCCGGGTCGCCGCGGAAATCACCGGCGCCCCGCGAAAGGCGCTGTATGGGGGCATGCAATCTACCTCGCAGGAGTGACGGCTCGAAAAGGGCCGCGTTGAACTGCGCAGGGTCGCAACGTGGGATAATGGCCGCTGGCGGAGTCGGCCGGGCAATCGCGTCATCCCTTAGGGGGTGCCGAGGAAAGTCCGGGCTCCACAGGGCACGGTGCCAGGTAACGCCTGGGCGGCGCGAGCCGACGGAAAGTGCAACAGAAAGATACCGCCGAACGGTCCTCCGGGATGCGTGGCAAGGGTGAAATGGTGCGGTAAGAGCGCACCGCGAGCCTGGTAACAGGCCGGCACGGCAAACCCCACCGGGAGCAAGACCGAATAGGGACCTCATGGCGTTGCCCGCGTCGGGTCCGGGTAGGTTGCTTGAGCGTATCGGTGACGATGCGCCTAGAGGAATGGTTGCCCACGACAGAACCCGGCTTACAGGCCGGCTCCGCCAGCTTTTTCATGGGCTACGCCCATGAAAAACCCTAAGTTTGCAAAAGCAAACTTTGGGCCCCGCTTGTACTTCCAGACCCCCACTCGCGCCGTTGGCGCGAGTCGCCCCTGACTCAGGGGGCTGCGGGCGCGTAATTTGCGCGAATTGACCGTGACGATGGTCACGGTCGGGGGCATTGCGTCTCTATCGCAACTGCTGCTGAGAGTGGCGCAAGTCTCAAAATTTGAGACTAAACAGCAGCTTGTGGATAAACCTTGAACAAGTCTGTGAACAGTTTCGCAAGTCATTGACCTGCCTGATGAATTTTCCCGTCGTCGCTTGTTGACAACCCCCAGCTCGGGTCATAAGGTGGCGTTGCGTGGGATTACCGGGAATTTTGTGGGATCCCTCGCCAATTGAAGCCCGCCGCAGACGGGCATACGGGCAGGACCAACGTGTTCCAGGGCGAGTACGCCATCACAATTGACGACAAGGGCCGGATGGTGATCCCGACCGGCTTGCGCGAGGACGTGTCCCGCGCCGGCAATCGTCTGGTGATCACGTACAACCCGTTCGACGCCGGTGGCCTCTATCTGTACCCGCATGACGTCTGGTCCGGCATCCGCGAGAAGGTCAACGCGCTTCCGCGCACCCGCTCCACCAACCGCACCCTGCAGCTGAAGCTGGTTGGCGCGGCCGCCGTGGTGGAGCCGGACGGCAGCGCACGCATTTCCATTCCAGCCAGCCAGCGCAACACCGTGGGCATCGAGCGCAAAGCCGTGCTGGTGGGCATGGGCGACAAATTCGAGCTGTGGAGCGAACAGGCCCACCAGGATCAGATCCGCCAGGTGCTTGGCGATGACGATATGGCTGGTGAGGACCTGGAGGGTCTGCAGCTGTGACGGCCGGTGGCGCGGACGTCCGGTCCGGCCACCTACCGGTGATGTTCGGGCAGGCCTTGGAGGGGCTGCAGGTGGTCGGGGATGGAACCTATCTGGATGGCACGTTCGGGCGCGGCGGGCATGCGCGCGGCGTGCTGGCACGCCTTGAAGCCGGAGGCCGGCTGCTGCTCATGGACAAGGATCCCGAAGCGATCGCGGTGGCCGAGCGGGAGTTCGGCGCCGATCCGCGCGTGACCATCCGTCGCGGCAGCTTCGCCGCACTGGCGCAGTGGGAAGCCACGGCCGACGGGCTGGACGGGGTGCTGTTCGACCTTGGTGTGTCCTCGCCGCAGCTGGACGTGGCCGGCCGGGGCTTCAGCTTCGGCAAGGACGGCCCGTTGGACATGCGCATGGATCCGGACTCGGGAGAAAGCGCCGCCGATTGGCTTGCGCGTGCCGACGAGGCCGACATCGCCGACGTGCTGTGGACCTACGGCGAGGAACGCATGAGCCGGCGCATCGCCCGTGCCATCGTGGCCCGCCGCGTCGAAGCGCCGTTGACCCGCACTGGCGAGCTGGCCGAGTTGATTGCCGCCTCGGTGCCGCGCCAGAGGCGTGCGCCGGGCAAGCCGGACATCCATCCGGCCACGCGCTCGTTCCAGGGCATCCGCATCCACATCAACCGCGAGCTGGCCGATCTGGAAGCGGGGCTCGAAGCCGCCCATGATGCGCTCAAGCCGGGCGGCCGCCTGACCGTGATCAGCTTCCACTCGCTTGAGGACCGGATCGTCAAGCGCTTCATTGCCGGCCGCGCCAAGCCGCCGCCGGCCAACCGTCGCCTGCCCGAGACCACCGCCTTCGTGCCGACCCTGCGCGCGCTCGGCGGTGCCATCAAGGCCGATGCCGATGAGCTGGCGGGCAATCCGCGTGCCCGCAGCGCGGTGCTGCGCGTGGCTGAAAAGCTGGAGGCGCGCCAGTGATCCTGACCATGCGCCTGATCGTTGCGGTGCTGCTGGTAGCCAGCGTGATCACCGCCATCGGCGTGGTCCATGCGCGCCACCAGCATCGCCAGCTCTTTGTCGAGCTGACCCGGCTGGAGTACGACCGCGACGAGCTCGACATCGACTTCGGCCGCCTGCAGCTGGAGCAGGCCACCTGGGCGGAAAGCAACCGCATTGACCAGGTGGCACGCGAGCGGCTGGGGATGAAGTTCCCCGAAGCCGTCGACATCGTGGTGGTGCGGCCATGATCGGCAAGCGCTTCCGCAGCAAGACCCGCCCGGCACAGCGCCCGGGCCGCGCGCGTTTCAACCTGCGCGGCCGCCTGGCTCTGGTGGCTGGTGCCATGGGCCTGTGCAGCGTGGTGCTGGTCGGACGCGCCGTGGACCTGCAGCTGATCGACAATGCGTTCTACCAGCAGAAGGCGGATTCACGCTTCCTGCGCGAACTGCCGATCCCGACCTCGCGCGGCATGATCACCGACCGCAACGGCGAGCCGCTGGCGATTTCCACCCCGGTGGCCTCGCTGTGGGCCAACCCGCAGGAGCTGGTCAAGCATCCGGACCGGATCATCGAGCTGGCCGCGGCCATCAACGTGGATGGCGAGGAGCTGACACGCCGGGTGGCCCAGCGCGCCGACAAGGAATTCATGTACCTGCCGGGCCAGCGCCGGATCCATCCGGCCAATGCGCAGAAGGTGCTCGACCTGGCCGTGCCCGGAGTCTTCAGCCAGCGCGAGTATCGCCGCTTCTACCCGCAGGGCGAGGCGATGGCGCACGTGCTGGGCTTCACCAACATTGATGACCGCGGGCAGGAAGGGGTCGAGCTGGCGTTCGACGACTGGCTGCGTGGCCGTCCCGGCGCGCAGCGGGTGATCCGCGACCGTCGCGGCCGGATCGTCGAAAATGTGGACCTGGTGCGTGCGGCCGAGCCGGGCAAGGACCTGGTGCTGAGCATCGACCGGCGCATCCAGTACCTGGCCCATCGCGAACTGCGCAACACCCTGGTACGCACCGGCGCCAGCGCCGGTTCGGCGGTGGTGCTGGACGTGGCCACCGGTGAAGTGCTGGCCATGGCCAACCTGCCGGCCTACAACCCGCACGTGGTCAGCGCCGACGATCGCGACGCGCGCCGCAACCGCGCGGTCACCGACCTGATCGAACCGGGTTCCACCATCAAGCCGATCACCGTGGCCGCGGCCTTGCAGGCCGGGGTGGTGACCCCGACCACGCCGGTCGATACCAGTCCCGGGTGGATAGCCAACGGCCGCTTCCGCACCTCCGACGTGCGCAACTACGGCATGCTCGATGTCACCGGCGTGATCACCAAGAGTTCCAACGTGGGCGTCAGCAAGCTGGCGGCCATGCTGACCGACCGGCAGTTCCACGACGTCCTGCGTGCATTCGGCTTTGGCGCCAGCACCCGCAGCGGCTTTCCGGGCGAGGCGGCCGGCCTGTTCGCCGACCCGAGCCAGTGGAGCGGGACCGACAAGCAGACCATGTCCTACGGCTACAGCCTGTCTGCCACCCCGCTGCAGGTGGCGGCAGCCTATGCGGCGATCGGCAACGGTGGCCTCTGGACCCAGCCCACCTTCATCAAGGGCCAGCACGGTGACACGCGCCAGGCGATCGAGCCGGACGTGGCCGATGCCGTGCTGAAGATGATGCATACCGTGACCGGCCCGGGCGGCACCGCCCGCCAGGCGCGGATCCTGGGCTACAACGTGGCAGGCAAGACCGGCACCTCGCGCAAGGCCAGCGGCGGCGGTTACTCGCGCCGCTACGTGTCGTTCTTTGCCGGCCTGGTGCCGGTGGACAATCCGCGCTTCTCGATGGCGATCGTGATCGATGACCCCGATCCCGCCAAGGGCTACTACGGCGGGCTGGTGGCCGCGCCGGTGTTCAAGGAGGTCATGGAAGGCGCGCTGCGGCTGATGGACGTGCCGCCGGACGATATCGAGACCTGGTTGGCGGCGCAGGAGGACAGGCAATGAGCGCCACGATGCCTCTTGCAGCGCTGCTGCCTGACATCACAACTGTCCCTGCCGACCTGCACGTGAGCGGACTGTCGCAGGACAGCCGCGCGCTGCAGCCGGGCGATGCATTCCTGGCCATTCCCGGCTTTGGCACCCACGGGCTGCGTTTCGTGGAGCAGGCGCGAGTGGCGAAGGCCGCGGCGATCCTGTTCGAGCCGCCGGCGCCCGAGGGTGTGGACGCGCCTGTCGATGCGATCGCCGTGCCAGGCCTCACCGCGCGGATTGGTGAAATGGCCGACCGCTTCCACGGCAATCCGTCCGCGGCGATGACCGTGGTCGGTGTGACCGGAACCAACGGCAAGACCTCGATCGTGCAGATGCTGGCCCAGGCCTGGACCCTGCTGGGCCGCGCCGCGGGCAGCGTCGGTACCCTGGGTGCTGGCCTGCACGGCCACGTGCAGCCGACCGGTTTCACCACGCCGCAGGTGTCGCAAACGCACGCGCTCCTGGCGCAGCTGCGCGATGCCGGCGCCGCTGCCGTGGCGATGGAGGTCAGCTCCCACGCCCTTGACCAGGGCCGCGCGGATGCGGTCCGCTTCGCGGTGGGCGTGTTCACCAACCTCACCCGCGACCATCTGGATTACCACGGCGACATGCAGGCCTATGGCGCTGCCAAGGCGCGCCTGTTCGCCGCGCCGGGCCTGCAGGCGGCGGTGATCAACCTCGATGACGTCCACGGGCGTGCATTGCATGTCGGGCTGCCGCAGGCGCTGCGCCGGGTGGGCACCAGTGCCCGCGGGGCAGCGGAAGCGCGGGTGCGGGCCGAACGCATCACCCTTGATGCGGCGGGCATCGGCTTTGAACTGCATATCGGCAAGCAGGTGCACGCTTTGCGCACGCCGCTGCTGGGCCGCTTCAACGTGGACAACCTGCTGGCGGTGGCCGGGGTGCTGGACGCGCTGGGCGAATCCGCCTCTGACATTGCCCACGTGCTTGGCCAGCTGCAGCCGGTGGCCGGGCGCATGAATCGTCTGGGCGGGAACCACTTGGATGGAGACGGTCAGCCGCTGGTGGTGGTGGATTACGCCCACACGCCGGATGCGCTGGAACAGGCGCTCGCCAGCCTGCGTGACCACGCGCGTGGCCGGATCGTGTGCGTGTTCGGCTGTGGTGGCGAACGCGATCGCGGCAAGCGCCCGCAGATGGCCGAGATCGCCGGACGCCTGGCCGACGCCGTGGTGGTCACCGACGACAACCCGCGCCGGGAAGATGGCGATGCCATCGTCGCCGACATCCTGGAAGGCTTTGCCGATCGCAGCGCCGTGACCGTCGAGCGTAACCGCCGTACCGCCATCGAACGTGCGGTGGGCATTGCCGGCCCCGGTGACATCGTGCTGGTAGCCGGCAAGGGCCACGAGCCGTATCAGGAGATTGACGGCGTGCGCCATCCCTTTGATGACGCCAGAGTGGCGCAGGCAGTGCTGGAGGGCAGGGCATGAATCCGCTGCCACTCTCACGCATCGCCCAGTGGACCAACGGCCGCCTGCACGGCGTGACCGACGGCTCCGACGTGCTGATCGACGCGATGTGCACTGACACCCGCAGCTTCGACGCGGCCGACGGGCGCGCCTCGCTGTACGTGGCGATTGTCGGCGAGCGCTTCGATGGCAACGATCATGTGCAAGCCGCTGCCGAGCTGGGTGCCCGGGCAGCGCTGGTGTCGCGGCCGTCGGCGGCGCGGATCCCGCAGGTGGTGGTCAAGGACACAGTGCATGCACTGGCGGCCATTGCCGCCGGCATGCAGCAAGGCCGTCCCACCCGGGTGGCGGCGATCACCGGCAGCAATGGCAAGACCGGCGTGAAACAGATCCTGCTTTCGATCCTGTCGCCGCTGGGCTCGACCTGCGCCAACCCGGGCAATCGCAACAACGAGATCGGCCTGCCGCTGTCGGTGATTGATGCGCCGGAAGACGCCCGCTACGCAATCTACGAGATGGGCGCGGGCAAGCCCGGCGACATCGCCTGGCTGACCGGCGTGGTGCGCCCGGACGTGGCGCTGGTGAACAACGTGGCGCCTGCGCATTTGGAGCGCATGCGCAGCCTGCTCGGCGTGGCCGAGACCAAGGGTGCGATCTACGACGCGCTGCCGGCCGATGGGGTGGCGGTGATCAACGCCGACGATGCGTTCGCACAGTTCTTTGCCGGCCGTTCGCACGGGCGCCGGGTGATCCGCTTCGGGCTGGAGGCCAGCGCCGATGTGACCGCGCGCGACGTGCATGTGGGCGAGGACGGTTCGCGCTTCACGCTGGTCACGCCGCAGGGCGAGGCCGAAGTGGAGCTGCCCCTGTCCGGCCGCCACAACGTGGCCAACGCGCTGGCCGCGGCGGCGCTGGCGATCGGCATGGCCGATGCCTCGCCGCAGGCGATTGCCACCGGCCTGGCGGCCGCACGCCCGGTGCAGGGAAGGCTGGTGCGCCACCGTCTGCCGTCGGGCGCCCTGCTCATCGACGACAGCTACAACGCCAACCCCGGATCCCTGGTGGCAGCCATCGAGACGCTGGCCGGGATCCAGGGTGAAGGCTGGCTGGTGCTGGGCGAGATGGGCGAACTGGGCGCCGATGCACAGGCGCTGCACGCCGGCGTCGGCCACCGCGCCAGACAGGCCGGCATTGCCCGCCTGTACGCCATGGGCAAGCTTGGCCAGGCCGCGGTGGAAGCATTCGGCGAGGGCGGCCGCAATTTCGACAGCCACGCAGCGTTGATTGACGCGCTGCGCGGCGAACTGCATCCACAGGCGCGGGTGCTGGTGAAGGGATCGCGCAGCAGCGCGATGGAACGGGTGGTCGCAGCTCTGCTGGAAGACGGCGCCACGCCACAGCAAAACAAAGGGAGCTCCACCGATGCTGCTTGAACTGGCGCGCTGGCTGCAGGGTCTGGAGAGCTTCTTCGGCCTGTTCAACTACCTCACCTTCCGCGGCATCCTGGCCGCGCTGACGGCGTTGATGCTGTCGCTGTGGTGGGGGCCCGCGGTGATCCGGCGCCTGGCCCAGTACAAGGGCGGCCAGCCGATCCGCGACGATGGTCCGAAGACCCATTTATCCAAGGCCGGCACGCCGACCATGGGCGGTGCGCTGATCCTGATCGTGGTGCTGGCCTCGGTGCTGCTGTGGGGCGACCTGCGCAACAAGTACGTGTGGCTGGTGCTGGCGGTGATGGCCGCCTTTGGCG
The DNA here is from genome assembly GCF_054052045.1 of Luteimonas sp. A277. The sequence continues at coordinate 191,293 of NZ_JBSVRG010000004.1, read as the reverse complement.
CGATCGGCTGGTACGACGACTGGCTGAAGATCGTCAAGCGCGATCCCAACGGCATGAAGTCGCGGTGGAAGTACCTGCTGCAGTCGGTGTTCGGCCTGGCGGCGGGAATCTACCTCTACCAGACGGCCGACGTGGCGGCCGCCACCACCTTCTACTTCCCGCTGTTCAAGGCGGTGGCGCTGCCGATGGCGGCGATCACCTTCGTGGCGATCGCCTACTTCTGGATCGTCGGCTTCTCCAACGCGGTCAACCTGACCGACGGCCTGGACGGGCTGGCGATCATGCCCACGGTGCTGGTGGCTTGCGGGCTGGGCGTGTTCGCCTATGCCTCCGGCCATGCGGTGTTCGCCGACTACCTGCAGATCCCGCAGATCCCCGGGGCCGGCGAGCTGACCATCATCTGCGCGGCGATTGCCGGCGCGGGGCTGGGCTTCCTGTGGTTCAACACCTATCCGGCCATGGTGTTCATGGGCGACATCGGCGCGCTGGCGCTGGGCGCGGTGCTCGGCACGATCGCGGTGATCGTGCGCCAGGAGCTGGTGCTGGTGATCATGGGCGGGATCTTCGTCATCGAGACGCTGTCGGTGATGATCCAGGTGGCGTCGTTCAAGCTCACCGGCAAGCGCGTGTTCCGCATGGCGCCGATCCACCACCACTTCGAACTCAAGGGCTGGCCGGAGCCGCGCGTGATCGTGCGCTTCTGGATCATCTCGGTGATCCTGGTGCTGGTCGGCCTGGCCACGTTGAAGGTGCGTTGATGGATCGATACGACGCCCCCTACGCGCGCCAGGCCACCCGGATCGACGATATCCACGGGCGCTACGACCCGTGGCTGATCGGCGCCGCGCTGGGCCTGGTGGCCCTGGGCGTGGTGATGGTTGGCTCCAGCTCGATCGCCATCGGCGAGGAGCTCAACGTGGGCCCGTTCCATTTCCTCATCCGCCACGTGGTGTTCCTGCTGGCGGGTGCGGTGCTGTGCATCATCGTGGCCCGTACCGAGCTCAAGACCATCGAGCGCTATGACCGGCTGCTGCTGCTGGGCAGCTTCGCGATGCTGCTGGTGGTGTTCATGCCGGGGCTGGGGCACACGGTCAACGGTGCCCGGCGCTGGATCAACCTGGGGGTGTCGAACTTCCAGACGGTCGAGGCGGCCAAGCTGATGTTCATCGTCTGGCTGGCGAGCTATCTGGTGCGCTTCCGCGACGAGGTCAATGCCACCTGGGCGGCGATGCTCAAGCCGATCGGGGTCACCCTGGCACTGATGGCCCTGCTGGCCCTGCAGCCTGATTTCGGCTCGCTGGCACTGCTGCTGGCCACCGCCGCCGGCATGCTGGTGCTGGGCGGCGTGCACCTGCCGCGCATGGCCGCGCCGGTGCTGGTGCTGCTGCCGCTGCTGGCGGTCGTGGCCATCGCCGAGCCCTACCGGATGCGCCGGCTGACCTCGTTCATGGATCCGTTCGCCGATCCCTTCAACAGCGGCTACCAGCTGGCCAACGCGCTGATGGCGGTGGGGCGCGGCGAGTTCTGGGGCGTGGGCCTGGGTGCATCCATCCAGAAGCTCAACTACCTGCCCGAAGCGCATACCGACTTCATCCTGGCGGTGATCGCCGAGGAGCTGGGCTTCGTGGGCGTGTGCCTGGTGATCGGGCTGTACGCGTTGCTGGTGGGCCGGGCGTTCTGGATCGGGCTGAAATGCGTGGAAATGCGTCGCCACTTTGCCGGCTACTGCGCCTTCGGTGTGGCACTGATGATCGGCCTGCAGAGCCTGGTGTCGATCGGCGTTAACCTGGGCCTGCTGCCCACCAAGGGCCTGACCCTGCCGCTGATTTCGGCCGGCGGATCCAGCGTGCTGATGACCTGCGTGGCCATCGGCCTGCTGCTGAGGGTGTCCTACGAGCTTGACCGCGCGGAGCGCCAGGTCGCCCGCCTGCGTGGTGGCGAGACCGCCACGACCGCGCCGTCCGTTGACGGGATCCCGGCCGAGCCTGCCGAACCGGTGACCAGCAGCCCGCTGGCATCCGCGCTGCGCCGCCCGGGCCGTCCCGACGGCCGGATCGAACCAATTTTTGGAGGAACACCATGACCCGCCGCCTGCTCGACACCCGTGCGTTGTCCACCGCCGAGGTGGGCAGGGCGTTCTCGCGCGTGCATTTCGTGGGCATCGGCGGCGCCGGCATGAGCGGCATCGCCGAGGTTTTGTGCACCCTGGGTTACCGGGTGTCCGGCTCCGACATTGCGGAAAACGCCGCGGTCCGCCGCCTGCGCAAGCTGGGGGCCAACGTGCACCTGGGTCACGCCGCGGACAACGTGCATGGCACCGACTGCGTGGTGGTTTCCAGTGCAATCAGCGCGGAAAATCCCGAGCTGGTGGAGGCGCGCGAACGCAGGATTCCGATCGTGCCGCGCGCGGAGATGCTGGCCGAGCTGATGCGCTTCCGCCGCGGCATCGCGGTGGCCGGGACCCACGGCAAGACCACCACCACCTCGCTGCTGGCCAGCGTGCTCGCGCGCGGGGGCCTGGATCCGACCTTCGTGATCGGTGGCCAGCTTCTGGCTGCCGGCGCCAATGCGCGGCTCGGCAGCAGCGACTGGCTGGTCGCCGAGGCCGATGAAAGTGACGGCAGCTTCCTCCGGCTGAACCCGCTGGTGGCGGTGATCACCACCATCGATGCCGACCACATGGAGCACTACGACAACGATTTTGGTCGAGTGCGCGCTGCGTTTTCCGAGTTCCTGCACCGGCTGCCGTTCTACGGCCTTGCCGTGCTGGGCATCGACGATCCTGAAGTGGCAACGCTGGCGGGCAACACCTCGCGCCACGTGACCACCTACGGCTTTGACGAGCGCGCCGACGTGCGCGCCGAGAACGTACGCCAGGACGGCGCGCGGATGCGCTTCGAGCTGGTGCTGCCGGATGGCCCGCGCACCGAGGTGACCCTGGCCCTGCCGGGCCGGCACAACGTGCAGAACGCGCTGGCGGCAGCTTCGGTCGGCTGGCAGCTCGGGGTAAGCCCGGAAGCCATTGCCGAAGCGCTGGAGCAGTTCGAGGGGATCGGCCGGCGTTTCAACCTGAAGGCCGAGCTGCGCACCGCGCGCGGCGCCACGGTGCAGCTGGTGGATGACTATGGCCACCATCCGAACGAGTTGGCAGCGGTGTTTGAAGCCGCACGCGGCGGCTGGCCGGACCGGCGCGTGGTGGTGGCTTTCCAGCCGCACCGCTACAGCCGCACCCGCGACCTGCTGGACGACTTTGCCGGCGTGCTGTCGGAAGTGGATGCGGTGGTGCTGACCGAGGTGTATCCGGCCGGCGAGGAGCCGATTCCCGGTGCCGATTCCCGCGCCTTGGCGCGCGCGATCCGGGCGCGTGGGCGCATCGACCCGGTGGTGGTGGACGACGTGGCCGAGCTGGTGCGGGTGCTGCCCGACGTGCTTGAAGACGGCGACCTGCTGCTGATGATGGGCGCCGGCGACATCGGCCAGGCCGTGCAGCGGCTGGCGGACGAGGGTTTCCCGGAGGTGCCCGCATGAGCCTGCAGGTGCCAGCGCTGAAGGTGACTGATCCGGCCGTCTTCGGTCGGGTTGCGGTGGCGCTCGGTGGTACGACGAGTGAGCGCGAGGTGTCGCTGGATTCCGGTCGCGGGGTACTTGAAGCCCTGCTCTCGCGCGGCGTTGATGCACATCCGGTGGACGGCATTTCGTCGCTGCTGGAAGAGATCCGCGCGGGCCGGGTCGACCGGGTGTTCAACATCCTTCACGGCGGCGACGGCGAGAACGGCGTGCTGCAGGGGCTGCTGTCGGCGCTGGGCGTGCCGTATACCGGCCCCGGCGTGCTGGGTTCGGCGCTGACCATGGACAAGATCCGCACCAAGCAGGTGTGGGAAGCCGAAGGGCTGCCGACGGCGCGCTTCGTGCGCCTGCCTCCAGGCTCGGACGTGGAGGCCGCGGTGCGCGAGCTGGGGCTGCCGGTGTTCATCAAGCCGTCGGCGGAAGGCTCCAGCGTTGGGGTGTTCAGCGTGGTCGACGAGGCCGGGCTGGCCGAAGCGGTCGCCTTCGCCCGCGACTATCCCGAAGAACTGCTGGCCGAGCAGCTTGTCGCCGGCGGCGAATACACCGTGGCCATCCTCGGCGAGCTGGCCCTGCCTTCGATCCGGATCGTGCCGGCCCGCGGCTGGTACGACTACCACGCCAAGTACGTGGCCGACGACACCCAGTACCTGTGCCCGGGGCTGGAAGGTGATGACGAGACCGTGCTCCGCCAGCTGGCCCTGGAAGCATTCCGCGCCGCGGACTGCAGCGGCTGGGGCCGGGTGGACGTGATGCGCCACGCCGATGGCCGCTTCGCCCTGATGGAGATCAACACCGCGCCGGGCATGACCAGCCACTCGCTGGTGCCCAAGGCGGCCGCACAGCTGGGCATCGACTACGCCGAGCTGTGCTGGCGGGTCCTGGAGGCGACGCTGTGACCGCGCTGCTGCGCACGCTGGTGTGGGCAATCGCCCTTGCGCTGGTCGCGCTGCCGGTGGTGGCGGTGCTGCAGGGCTGGATCGGCGCCGACCGCTGGCCACTGCGCACGCTGCGGGTAGCCGGCGAGCTGGTGCACGTGGAAGACGCCCGCCTGCGTGAAGCGGTGCTGCCCTATGCCCGGGACGGCTTCTTCGCCATGCGCCTGGCCGATGCCCAGGCCGCGGTGGCCGCGCTGCCGTGGGTGGAGAGCGCGGAAGTGCGCAAGCGCTGGCCCGATGTGGTCGAGGTGCAGGTGACCGAGCACCGTCCGTTCGCGCGCTGGGGCGAGGACCGGCTGCTGTCCGAGCAGGGCACGCTGTTCCCCGCCACCGGGATCGAGCCGCCGCCGCGCCTGCCGCAGTTCCATGCTCCCGACAGCCGCGCGGCCGAGGTGGTGGCGCTCTACAACGAGTCGCGGGTGCTGTTCACCCCGCTTGGCTATGACGTGCGCGAGCTGGTCCTGGACACCCGCGGCAGTTGGTCGCTGGTGCTCACCAACGGCACCCGGATCACCATCGGCAGCCAGCAGGCCAAGCCACGCCTGGAGCGTTTCGCGCGCCTGCTGCCGCAGCTGCTGCAGGCACGCACCGATCGGCTTACGCGTGCCGACCTTCGTTACACCAACGGCTTCGCCCTGGTCTGGGGCGAAGACGAAGACGCCGCGACCGCAGAGGGCGGCCTCGCCGCTGCCACGGATCGGCAGCGTCCCCCGACCGCCTCCGGCTGGTCTTCACCCCCCATGAATTACGGCACCCGCACATGAATCGCAAAGGCGACAAAGCCCTCATCGTCGGACTCGACATCGGCACCTCCAAGGTGGTGGCGCTGGTGGGCGAGTATTCCCCCGGCAATCCGATCGAGGTGATCGGCATCGGCAGCCACGAATCGCGCGGTCTCAAGCGCGGCGTGGTGGTGGACATCGAATCCACCGTGCAGTCGATCCAGCGAGCGATCGAGGAGGCCGAACTGATGGCCGGCTGCGAGATCCGCTCGGTCTATGCCTCGATCTCGGGCAACCACGTGCAGTGCAAGAACTCGCCCGGAATCGTGCCGATCCGCGATGGCGAAGTGACCTGGGCCGACCTGGACCGCGTGCTGGAAGCCGCCAAGGCGGTGGCGATCCCGGCCGACCAGCGGATCCTGCACGCCATTCCCCGCGAGTACGTGCTGGATGACTCGCAGGAAGGCATCCGCAACCCCGTGGGCATGACCGGCGTGCGCCTGGAGGTGCATGCGCACCTGGTGGTGTGCGCGCAGTCGGCCGCCGCAAACGTCAGCAAGTGCGTGCAGCGCTGCGGCCTGCAGATCGACGACCTGGTGCTGTCGTCGCTGGCTTCCAGCACCGCGGTGCTGACCGGCGACGAGCGCGAGCTGGGCGTGGTGCTGGTCGACATCGGCGCCGGTACCACCGACCTGGCGGTGTTCGTGCAGGGCGCGATCTGCCACACCTCGAGCCTGCCGATCGCCGGCGACAAGGTGACCGAAGACATCGCCCACATGCTGCGCACGCCGACCCCGGAGGCGGAGCAGATCAAGGTGCGCTACGCCTGCGCGCTGGCCCAGCTGGCCACCAGCGAGGAATCGATCCAGGTGCCGAGCGTGGGCGATCGCCCACCACGTCGCCTGCCGCGCCAGTCGCTGGCCCAGGCGGTGCAGGCGCGCTACGAGGAGATCTTCGAGATGGTGCAGGCCGAACTGCGCCGCTCGGGCTTCGAGCAGCACGTGCGCGCGGGCATGGTCCTGACCGGAGGCGCCGCAAAGATGGAAGGCGTGGTGGAGCTGGCCGAGGAAATGCTGCAGATGCCGGTGCGGGTGGGCATTCCCCAGCACGTGACCGGCCTGGGCGAAGTGGTGGGCAACCCGGTCCACGCCACCGGCGTGGGCCTGCTGCTGATGGGCAGCCAGATCGAGAATCCGCGCCGTCCGGTGAGTTCCACCGGCCCGGCGATGAACTTTCTCAGGAAATTGAAGGAGTGGTACCGCGGCGCGTTCTGACGGCGCGGAGCAGGAGCGGCAGGTGGCAGGACGTTGGCAACACGTTTCAAGCAAAAAACATAACCAGAAATTCAGCAACGAGGACTCATGACATGGCGCATTTCGAACTGGTAGAGAAGATGGCTCCCAACGCCAACATCAAGGTGTTTGGCGTGGGCGGCGGCGGTGGCAACGCGGTCGCGCACATGGTGGCGAGCAGCGTGGAAGGGGTGGAGTTCATCACCGCCAACACCGATTCACAGGCAATCCGCAACTGCGGCGCCAAGCTGCAGCTGCAGCTGGGTGACAGCGTCACCAAGGGGCTGGGCGCAGGTGCCAACCCCGAGGTCGGCCGCCAGGCTGCGCTGGAAGACCGCGAGGTGATCATTGAATCCCTGCAGGGCGCGGACATGGTGTTCATCACTGCGGGCATGGGCGGTGGCACCGGTACCGGCGCCGCGCCGGTGGTGGCACAGCTGGCCAAGGAGATGGGCATCCTGACCGTGGCCGTGGTGACCAAGCCGTTCCCGTTCGAGGGCCGTCGCCGCATGCAGGTGGCGCTCAAGGGCATCGAGGACCTGAGCCAGCACGTGGACTCGCTGATCACCATCCCCAACGAGAAGCTGATCTCGGTGCTGGGCCGCAACGCCACCATGGTGCAGGCGTTCCGCGCCGCCAACGACGTGCTGCTGGGCGCGGTGCAGGGCATTGCCGACCTGATTGTGCGCCCGGGCCTGATCAACGTCGACTTCGCCGACGTGCGCACCGTGATGAGCGAAATGGGCCTGGCGATGATGGGCACCGGCCAGGCACGCGGCGACGACCGCGCCCAGGCTGCAGCCGAATCCGCCATCCAGAACCCGCTGCTCGATGACGTCAACCTGGCCGGTGCCAACGGCATCCTGGTCAACATCACCGCCGGTCCGGACTTCACCATGGCCGAGTTCGACGAAGTGGGCCGCACGGTGGAGAACTTCGCCAGCGAAGACGCGACGATCGTGATCGGAACCGTGCTTGATCAGGACATGCAGGACGAGGTTCGCGTGACCGTGGTGGCCACCGGGCTGCACCGCGGTGCCGCACGCCAGACCGCCCGCGGCGGCGAGTTCGCCCAGGAGCAGCCGCGCCGTTCGCACGTCCAGCTGATCCATACCCAGGTCAAGCGCGATGGCACCACCGGCCTGCCGATCGACGATATGGTGAGCACGATGGTGAGCACGGAAACCCAGGCCCCGAGCATCGCGGCCAGCCTGCGTGGCCACAGTGCGGAGCCGGCCTCCAAGCCTGAAACCGCCGATTTCGGCCCCGATACAAGCTACCTGGATATCCCGGCTTTCCTGCGTCGCCAGGCGGACTGAGCGGTCGGGAGCGCAGCCATTGCGCTCCTGATCCATGTCCGCGTCCTCTTGCCATCGGGCCCCGCCGGCCCGGTGGATTTTTACTCGCCCCCGGGGCTCCGGGGGCGGGCGTTTTCCTCTCCCTCACGCTGGCTGACGCAGGCTGGTGGACGGTGCTTCATGTGGCCGCTGCTTCCGTTCAGGTTCAGCCGGTCGCGTGTTAATATTTTGTGCGTTCGTTCCGGAGAGCGAGCCGCAATCCCACGAACCGAATAGACGATGCCCAAGCAGCGCACCCTCAAGAACATTATCCGCGCCACCGGCGTGGGTCTGCACAGCGGCGAGAAGGTCTATCTGACCCTGCGCCCGGCGCCTGTGGATGCCGGCATCGTGTTCCGCCGCGTTGATCTTGATCCGGTAGTTGAAATCCCTGCCCGTGGCGACCTGGTCACCGAGACCATGCTGTGTACCGGCCTGACCCGGGGCGAGGGCAAGGTGATGACGGTCGAACACCTGATGTCGGCGCTGGCCGGACTGGGTGTCGACAATCTTTTTGTGGACCTGTCCGCGGCGGAGGTGCCGATCATGGACGGGTCTTCGGGTCCATTCGTGTTCCTGCTGCAGTCTGCCGGGATCGTGGCCCAGGATGCGCCCAAGCGTTTCATCCGCATCAAGCGGCCGGTGGAAGTGCGCGATGGCGACAAGATCGCGCGTTTCGAGCCGTATGACGGTTTCCGATTGGGGTTCACGATCGAGTTCGATCATCCGGCGATTCCAGTGGCGGAGTCACGGGCGGAGGTGGAGTTTTCCACCGAGGCCTATATCCGTGAGGTGAGCCGGGCACGTACGTTCGGGTTCATGCGCGATCTGGAGTTCATGCGCGATCGCAATCTGGGGCTGGGCGGGTCGATGGACAATGCGATCGTGCTGGACGAGTTCCGGGTGCTGAACGACGACGGCCTGCGCTACGCGAACGAGTTCGTGCGCCACAAGATCCTGGATGCGATCGGCGATCTGTACCTGGCCGGGAATCCGATCCTTGGGGCGTTCGAGGGGTTCAAGTCGGGGCACGCGCTGAACAACAAGCTGGTGCGGGCGCTGATGGCCGAGGAGTCGGCGTGGGAAATTGTCACTTTCCCCGAAAATGTTCCTGCGCCCCTGGTTTACGGCGAGCCGGTTCCGGCCTGAGGCTACTGTCCGGGGTCGTGAACGACCGGGTGCTGCTTCGTTTGAATTTCCGGTGACCTGATGGGCCTGCCGGCCACGACGGGGCTCGGCTTGCTCCCTGCCAAGGGCCATCACCAGCTGTAGGAGCGCGCCATGCGCGCGAAGCCGCGTGACGCCAAGAACGGGATGACCTTCACGCCACGCCGCTTATCCGGTGCCGATATATCGGCTGATGTATTGACAGAGTGGCGGGTCCAGACCCGCCCTACAATGTGGCCTGGTTCCCGAAAGGTCTGCCTCATGTCCGAGAAGCTGCGAATCGCCCTGGCCCAGTTTGACTTCCCGGTCGGAGCCGTGGCGGAGAATGCCCGGCGGATCACGGCAATGATCGAGGAGGCCCGGGACGCGCACCGTGCGGACCTGGTGCTGTTCCCGGAGCTGGCGGTGTGTGGGTATCCGCCGGAAGACCTGTTGCTGCGGGGGGAGTTTCTGCGCGACTGCGAGCAGGCGCTGCAGGACATCGCGGGGCATGTGCGCGGGATTGTGGCGGTGGTGGGTTGGCCCGAGCAGGCGGACGATGGGCTGTACAACGCGGCGAGCGTGCTGCGTGACGGGCGCATCGAAGTCACTTACAGGAAGCGCGAGCTGCCGAACTACGGTGTCTTCGATGAGCGTCGCTACTTCCGGTCCGGCGGCGATGGGCCGCTGGTGTTCGGGGTGAAGGGCGTGCCGCTGTGCATGCTGATCTGTGAGGATCTCTGGCTGCCTGCGCCGCTGGCTGAAGCCAAGGCGGCGGGTGCGCGCCTGGTGCTGGTGTCCAACGCGTCTCCGTTCGAACTGGGCAAGCAGGCGTTCCGCGATTCGCTGCTGGCCGAGCGGGCGGGAGGGAGCGGGGTGGCGTTGGCCTATCTCAATGCGGTGGGCGGACAGGATTCGCTGGTATTTGATGGTGGATCGGTACTGGCCGATGCGGATGGCCGGGTGCACGGCGCCGCAGCCGCGTTTGAAGAGCACTGGCTGGTGGCGGATTTTGATCCGGGGACGGGCGGCTTTTTACCGGTGGAATGGCCGCTGGAGCAGGACTCCAGCGAACACTCCATGGTTTGGCGTGCGGTGGTACGCGGGCTGCGCGACTACTGCGGCAGGAACGGCTTTTCCAAGGTCTGGTTGGGGCTGTCTGGCGGGCTCGATTCGGCGGTGGTGCTGGCCGTGGCGGTAGATGCGCTGGGCGCGGATGCGGTGACCGCCGTGCGGCTGCCGTCACGCTATACGGCGGGGCTGAGCAATGACCTGGCTGCAGAACAGTGCCGGGAGTTGGGCGTGCGCATGCTGACGGTGCCGATCGAGGCGCCGTTTCGGGGTTTCATGGATGCGCTGGCGGAAACCTTCGACGGGCGCGACCCGGATGTGACCGAGGAAAACCTGCAGTCGCGTACCCGCGGGGCGCTGATGATGGCGCTGGGCAACAAGTTTGGCGGCCTGCTGCTGACCACTGGCAACAAGAGCGAGTACGCGGTGGGCTACGCCACCATCTATGGCGACATGAACGGCGGCTACGCGCCGCTGAAGGACCTGTACAAGACCCGGGTGTTCGCGCTGGCACGCTGGCGCAATTCGATCGCCGCCGAGCCGGTGATTCCGCCGGAGGTGATCTCGCGCCCGCCCTCCGCGGAGCTGCGCGAAGATCAGCGTGATGACGATTCACTGCCGCCTTACGAAGTGCTCGACGACATCCTGGAGCGGCATATCGAAGGCGCCCAGTCGCAGGCTGAAATCATCGCGGCGGGCCATGAGGCGGTCGTGGTCGAGCGCGTGCTGCGGCTGGTGCGGATTGGTGAATGGAAGCGGCATCAGGCTGCCATCGGCCCGAAGGTGACCCGGTGTGCCTTCGGCCGCGAGCGTCGCTATCCGATCAGTAACGCCTACCGCGCCTGACCACGCGAGCTGGGGATAGAGGCCCGCCCGTCTTCTCCCCGCGGCGCCGGTAGAATGCGGGAAACCGTTCGGAGGATTTGGCAATGGCAAGAAAGAAGCGTCGGCCTTCCGACCGGAAACCCCCAGCAGCCGGCGTGTCCGGCCAGCAGCGTCCGCAGCCGCGGCTGAAGCCCGATCCGTGGATCCTGTCGTTGGCCGTTCTCGGCCTGTTGTTGACTGCATATCTGACCCTTACCGGCGGGGCGCCGGCGTTCTGCGCCGAGGGCGGCGGCTGCGATGTGATCCAGGGCAGCAGATGGTCCCGTCTGTTCGGGGTGCCATTGGCGCTGTGGGGCTTCGGCCTGTATGCGCTGATTGCATTGGCGGCGGCGACCGGCACAACGCCCGCGGCGCGTTGGCGGCGGCTTTCGCGCCTGACCGCGCTGGGGCTGGCGATCAGCATCTATCTGACCCTGGCCGGCATCTTCGCCCTTGAGGCCACCTGTGGCTGGTGCCTGGCGTCGCTGGCGATCATGGTGGCGCTGTTCGCCCTGGTGCACCTGCGGCGTCCCGGCGCGCCATCCGGTACGCAGAGCTGGGGCAGCTGGTGGCTGGGCAACGCTTTCCTCGCCCTGGGCGTTGTGGTGGCCCTGCAGCTGGCGCTGGGCGGCGTGTTGGACCGGCGCCCGGAGAATCCCCGGGTCGCGGCGCTGGTGGACCATCTGGAGTCCACCGGGGCGCGCTATTACGGCGCATCGTGGTGCGGCAGCTGCGCGCGCCAGACCCGGATGTTCGGGGCCTCGGCAGGGCGCCTTCCGTACGTGGAATGCAGTCCCCAGGGACGCGGCGGCCCGGTGGCTCGCGAGTGCACTACCGCGGGCGTGTCCTCGTATCCGAGCTGGCAAATCAACGGGCTGATGCACTCCGGCATCCAGACGCCGGAACAACTGGCCCAGCTGTCCGGCTTCCCATGGGAGCAGGAGCGGGACTGAGCCTGCGTGCCGCCCGGAGCGGCACACGCGGGAGCGCGCGTGTACCAGCGCGCAAGCCGTTACATGTCGATCGGCGAGCGCTCCCCGGCGAACGGGTTGATCTTGCGGATGGACCAGGGGTAGCGGGGCCAGTTGCCGTCCAGCCACTGGTGGTCCGGGTCGTTCAGTTCCAGCACCCGGCGCGCATCGGCGGCGAGGGTTTCGTTGCCCAGCCGGGTGTAGGCCTCGGCAAGCACCGCTACCGCGTCGTTCTGGTGGCTCGACTGCGGATAGGTTTCCAGCAGGTAGGTGGCGCGGCTGGTGGCAGCCACATTGGCGTCGCGGCGCAGGTAGTAGAGCGCCGCGTCCAGGTCGTGGCGGGCGAACATGTCACGCAGCACGAGCATCCGCTCGCGGGCATCCTCGGCGTAAGGGGTGTTGGCGAAGCGCTCGGCGACCACGGCGAAGTCCGCGTACGCCTGCTGCGGCGTGGCCAGGTCGCGGCTGCTCGCGTCCAGTGACCACACCCGCTGCATGAACACCGTGTCGCGCGAGGCATTCACCAGCCCGCGCAGGTAGTACATGTAGGCCGAGTGGCGGTGGGTGGGGTAGGTGCGCAGGAAGCGGTCGATGCTGGAAATCGCCTCCTCGTGGCTGCCCATCTTGTACTGCGCGTAGGCGGTCTCGATCAGTGCCTGCTCGGTGTACGGTCCGTACGGGTACTGGGCCACCAGGCGGCGGAAGACGGTGGCGGCGCGGTTCCAGTTGCCAGTGCGCATTGACTGGTGGGCCGTCTCGTAGAGTTCCTCGACGGGGACCCCCTCAACGGTGTCGCGGTCGCCGCGGGAGCGGCTGCAGCCGGAGGCAAGGAAAATGGCCAGCAGCGCCAGGAGGAGCGCGTTGCGCAACAGAAAGCCGGGTCGGGTCATGAGGTCTTGGGCGTAAGCGGCACGAAAGGCGGATAATAGCAGCCCGCATCGCCGCACCGGCGCAAGCGCCTGAACCGACCCCTGCCCATGACTGCCTCGCCTGACGACCTTCCCCTCCAGGATGAAAACGCCGACGACGCCGGAGGCCGCCAGATGCGGATTCCGGAATCCCAGGCCGGCCGCCGCCTTGACGTGGTGCTGGCCGAACTGTTCCCCGAATTCTCCCGTTCCCGGCTGGCGGGCTGGATCCGTTCCGGAGACGCGCTGCTGGATGGCAGGACCATGCGCCCGCGCGATCCTGTAGCAGGGGGAGAGCTGGTCACCCTGGATGTGGTGCTGGAAGAACAGACCCACGATGAGCCGGAAGACATCCCGCTGCAGGTGCTTTACGAAGACGAACACGTGCTGGTGATCGACAAGCCGGCCGGCATGGTGGTGCATCCGGGCGCGGGAAATCGCACTGGGACCCTGGTCAACGGCCTGCTGTTCCGGGATCCGACGCTGGCAACATTGCCGCGTGCCGGGATCGTGCATCGCCTGGACAAGGACACCTCCGGGGTCATGGTGGTTGCGCGCACGGTGCAGGCGCACGCCGGCCTGGTTGAACAGCTGTCCTCGCGCTCGGTGCACCGGCAGTACCTGGCAGTCGTGGTGGGGTCCCTGATCAGCGGTGGCACCGCCGACGCGCCGATCGATCGCCACCCGCGCGACCGCCTGCGCATGGCGGTGCGCGAGGATGGGCGCGAAGCCATCACCCATTACCGTCTGCGCGAGCGTTTCCGCGCTCACACCGTGCTGGAATGCCGGCTTGAAACCGGCCGCACCCACCAGATCCGCGTGCACATGCAGCATCAGCGGCATCCGATCGTCGGTGACCAGCTTTACGGTGGTCCGGTGAAGCTGCCCAAGGGCGCTTCCGACGAGGTGATCACCGGCCTGCGCAGCTTCCGTCGCCAGGCGCTGCATGCCGAGACCCTGGAGTTCACCCATCCAGTCAGCGGTGAGCCGGTACGCGCCACTGCGCCGGTGCCCGACGACCTGCTGGCGCTGATCAAGCTGCTGCGCGAGGACACGGCCGCCAACCCCGATGCGGAGTGGCGCTGAGGTGAGCGGGGTGGGCCCGGCGCTGCCGGTCCTGCCGGCGGACTGGGCGGCCCCGCCCGGTGTAACGGCTTTCGCGACGCTGCGTGAAGGCGCGGGAGTGTCACGGCCGCCTTTCGATGCATTCAATCTCGGCAACAGCCGGGCCGCCGAGGGTGATGATCCGGCAGCGGTGGCTGCCAATCGTGCCGCGCTGGTCGAGTTGGCCGGCTTGCCTTCCGCGCCGCATTGGCTGCGCCAGGTGCACGGCACCGGCGTGGTCCGGTTCGATCAGTCGCTACCGGTGGCGGACGCAGCTGGGGAGCGCCTGCGTATGGGCTCGGAGCCCGAGGCGGATGCCGCCGTCACCGGGATGCCCGGTGTGGTGCTGGCGATCCTGACCGCCGATTGCCTGCCAGTGGTGTTCGCGGCTCGCGACGGCAGTGAGGTTGGCGCAGCCCACGCCGGCTGGCGGGGACTGGCAGCCGGCGTGCTGGAGCGCACCGTCGCCGCCATGCACACCCGGCCTGCGGATCTGCTGGCCTGGCTCGGGCCGGCAGCTGGCCCGCAGGCCTATGAGGTGGGCGCTGAGGTTTATGAGGCGTTTGGCGAGGCGGATGCCAACGCGGCCCGGGCGTTCACCGGCACCCGACCCGGTCACTGGCATGTGGATCTCTACGCGTTGGCCCGCCAGCGGTTGCAGGCGACTGGCATGGCCGCAGACAGCATCAGTGGTGGGAGCCTGTGCACCATTTCAGATCCAGGGCGCTTCTACTCGCACCGTCGTGATGCGCGCACCGGCCGCTTGGCGACGGTGATCTGGCATTCGGGCCTGGCGAGGTCCTGAAGCACGGCCAGCTCAGGTGCCGGCGACAAGCGCTTCGAGGTAGCGGCGGCGCCACGCATTGATGTCGTGCGTGCGCAGGTGTTCGATCATCGCGTTCCAGCGTTCGCGGCGCTCGGCCAGCGGCATCGACGCGGCGTAGGCGATCGCGTTGGCCACCCCGTCCAGGTCATGCGGGTTGACCAGCAATGCCTCGCGCAGCTCGTGCGCGGCACCGGCGAAGTGCGAGAGCACCAGCACGCCCGGATTGTCCGGATCCTGCGAGCCGACATACTCCTTGGCCACCAGGTTCATGCCGTCGCGCAGCGGAGTGACCAGGCCGACGGAAGCCATCCGGTAGAAGCCGGTCAGGGTAGCGTGGGCGAAGTTGCGGTTGACGTAGCGCAGCGGGGTCCAGTCGGCGCTGGAGCGGGTGCCGTTGATGTGTCCGGCAATCTGTTCCAGCTCGGCGCGCAGCTCCTGGTATTCCTCCACATTGCCGCGTGAGACCGGGGCGATCTGCAGATAGGTCAGGCCGTCATCGTCCGGGCCCTTGCGCTCCAGATAGCGTTCAAAACCGCGAAACCGCTCCGGCAATCCCTTGGAGTAGTCCAGCCGATCGACGCCGATCATCAACCGGCGCTGCCCAAGGCTGCCCTGCAGGCGGCGCACCATGGCTTTGGAAGTGGCTGCCGTCGCCTGCTCGGCGATGCGCGTGGTATCGATGCTGATCGGGAACGCCGCCGCCCGCAGCCGCCTGCCCCCGGGCGACTCGATGACCCCGTCACTGAGCACCTTGCCGCCGCCGAACAGGCGCACGTAGTCCTGGAACCGCTCCACGTCGCGCAACGTCTGGAAGCCCACCAGGTCGTAGGCGTACAGCGTGGAAAACAGCCGCGTATGGTCCGGCATGGCGGCGACCAGGTCGGAGGAGGGCATGGGCACGTGCAGGAAAAAGCCCATCCGGCAGCCGACGCCGCGCTCGCGCAGCAGAGCGGCCAGCGGGATCAGGTGGTAATCGTGGATCCATAGCGTATCGCTGTCGCGCAGGTGCGGCGCCAGCCGCTCGGCAAACAGCGCATTGACGCGGCGGTAGCCCTCGCGAGTCTCGCGGGTGTAGTCCACCAGGTCCAGGCGGAAATGCAGCAGCGGCCACAGGGTGCGGTTGGCAAAGCCGTTGTAGTAGCTGTCGTTGTCGGCGCGACTGAGGTCCATCGTCAGGTAGCGGATGCCGCCTTCGGTCTGGTCGTGCAATTCGCCACTTTCGCGGCGCACGGTCCGGCCGCTCCAGCCGAACCACAGCCCGCCGCGCTCGCTCAGCGCATCGTGCAGGGCCACCGCCAGGCCGCCGGCCTGGTTCTTCCCGGGAACGGCGACCCGGTTGGAGACCACCACCAGCCTGCTCATGAGGCCTCCGTCCACGGCCTGGACAGGCGCATGGCTGCGGTGATCAGGCCGACATGGGAATAGGTCTGGGGGAAGTTGCCCCAGGCTTCGCCATCCTCAAACGCAAGGTCTTCCGACAGCAGTCCCAGGTGGTTGCGCCGGGCCAGGATGCGTTCGAAGAATTCGCGCGCCTCATCCATCCGTCCAATGGCTGCCAGCGCGTCGATGTACCAGAACGTGCAGATGGTGAAGCTGGTTTCGGGCGAGCCGAAGTCGTCCGGCGCGATGTAGCGGAACAGTCCATCGCCGCGGCGCAGGTCGCGGCCGATGGCCTCAACCGTAGCGATGTACCGGGGATCGTCGGCGCGGATGAATCCGATTTCCTCCAGCAGCAGCAGCGAGGCGTCCAGGTGCTCACCGCCAAAGGTGTCGGTGAAATGGCCGAGCTCGTCGTTCCAGGCTTCACTAAGCACCTGCTCGCGGATCTTCCCGGCTTCCACACGCCAGTGCCGCTCGCGGTCCGCCAGGCCAAGGTGCGCCGCGATGCGGGCCAGCCGGTCGCATGCGGCCCAGCACATGGCCGCCGTATAGGTGTGCACTGCCGTCCGCCCGCGGAATTCCCACAGGCCGGCGTCGGGCACGTTGCACAGCTCCACCGCGCGCTCGCCCAGGGGCTCCAGGCGGCGGAAGGTATCTGCATCGCCGGGTTCAACCAGGCGCTGGTCGAAGAACAGCTGGGTGGAGGCCAGCACCACGCTGCCGTAGACATCGTGCTGCTTCTGCAGCCAGGCGAGGTTGCCGCGCCGCACCGGACCCATGCCGCGATATCCGCGCAGGGTCGGCACTTCGTGCTCTTCCAGCTCCTCGGCGAAGTCGATGCCGTACAGCGGCTGCAGGCTGCCGTCATGGGTGGCGATGTTGAAGATGTAGCGCAGGAACTCTTCCATGGTGCGAGTCGCGCCCAAGCGGTTGAGCGCGCGCACCACGAAGGCCGCATCGCGCAGCCAGCAGTAGCGGTAATCCCAGTTGCGCGCCGTGTGCGCGGCCTCCGGGATGGACGTGGTCATGGCGGCAATGATCGCGCCGCTGTCCTCAGTACTGGCACAGCTTGAGGGTGATGGCCGAGCGGATTACGGCGTCCTGCCAGTCCAGCGGGATCGACAGGTAGCGCACCCATTCGCGCCAGTAGTTGGTGGTGCGTTCGAGCGCTTCCTGCATGAAGCCGCTCAGCGATCGGGCCAGTGATTCGTCCGGGCCCAGCAGCAGGTGCATGGGCCGGCCGAGCACGAAAGGGATTTCATCGCGCACGAAGCGCACCGGCACATCGGTGGTCAGGCGCAGCGTGACCTCCGGCAGCAGGTAGCGGACATGGTTGCTGCCCCAGGTGGTGTCCACCCGTTCGGCGCCCCAGTGCTTGAGCGGACGCAACCGCACCCGGACTCGCGGGTTGCCGGCCAGCGGCGTGATCCGGCGCATGATCGATACTGGGCGGTAGAACCTGCCCTGGTTGCGCCAGCGGGGCGTGAAATCGAGCACTTCAACCGCCCCGCCGCTGTCGTCATGCAGCACCGTGCGCAGGATGGCGGTATTGGTCACATAGGCCTGCTCGCTGTGCTGGAAGTCTTCCAGTTCAATGCTGAAGTCGCCGGCGTCATGATCACGCGGCTCAAGCAGGGCGCAGAAGGCAGGGTCGCCATCGAACGCCGGCAGGCAGCTCCACACCACCCGCGCCTTGCGGTCGATGAGCGCGGCAAAACTGCCGTTGCCGATGACGCCCAGGTCGAGGTTTGACTGGCTCATGTGGCGGCTCCTTCCTGCAGCCATTGCAGGACTGCGGCGGTGTTGGCCAGGCAGTGCCGGGCGGCGCTGGGCGAGCGCCTGCCCACCAGCACGCTGGAACCGCCGCGGGCGTTGACCACGGCAAAGCCATGCTCGTCGGTGAGGTCGTCGCCGACGAAGACCGGCCTGCGTCCGCGGAACGGATCCTGCTCCATCAGCAGGTCGATGGCATCGCCCTTGTCGGCTCCCTTGGGACGCAGCTCGACCACGTGGTTGCCTGCCTGCAGGCAGTACCCGGAGAGGCGCCGCAGCGCGCCTTCGGCAAAACCACGCATTGCGTCCGCGTGTCCGGGAGCGTTGCGCCAGTGCAGGCCGATGCTGGTGCCCTTGTCTTCCACCACCGTGCCGGGATGGTCGGTGGCGAATGCATGTGCGTCATCCAGCACATCAGCCAACGCGTCCGGAGCCGGTGGCGGCGACCGGAGACAGGCGCCGTTGCGCAGTTCCAGCCCGTGCATGCCGGCCGCAGGCAGCCGCAGCGGGTGGAACAGCGTATCCAGCGAGCGCAGCGGCCGGCCGCTGATCAGTGCCAGCGCGCCGTCAAGCTGGCGGTGCAGCTGGCGCAGCACTTCGGGCAAGGCATCGGGAACCCTGACCGCGTCGGGCCAGGGAGCGAAATCGAGCAGGGTGCCATCGACGTCAAGAAACAGCGCGCAGCGTGAATCGAGCGATGGCGGCGGTGTCCGCGGAAGGTCAGCAACCATGCAGGCGATTGTGCCGGAGCTCCTGGGAAGGCCACGTTCACATCCGCCAGGCCGATTCATCCGGATGGCCGATAATGGAGGTTCCCCCACCAACGGAGATGACAGATGTCCTCAGACTCCCTTGCCGCACTGGCCCAGGTGCCCGGCGTGGCCGAACGCGACCCCGCCACCCGCGATTTCCTTTTCAACCACACCATGCTGCGGATCAAGGATTCGCGCGCATCGCTGGACTTCTATACCCGCGTGCTGGGCTTCACCCTGGTGCGCAAGAACGACTTTCCCGAAGCCAAGTTCAGCCTCTACTTCCTGGCGCTGGTCGATGACCCGTCTGTGATCCCTGAAGACGATGCCGCCCGCAAGGAATGGGTGGCGCGCCAGCGCGGCGTGCTGGAGCTGACCCACAACCACGGCACCGAGGAGCAGGACGGCCCGGTGTACCACGACGGCAACAGCGACCCGCGTGGCTTCGGCCACATCTGCATCACGGTGCCGGACGTAGTGGCGGCCTGTGAGCGGTTCGAGCAGCTGGGCGTGGATTTCCAGAAGCGCCTGACCGACGGCCGCATGCGCGAGCTGGCCTTCCTCAGGGATCCGGACGGCTACTGGGTGGAGATCATCCAGCCGACGCCGCTGGGGTGATGGGTGCGGTCGGGGCTGCTTCGATGGGCATCGCCCTGACCTGAGAGGTCCCGCCGTGCCGGGTCTTTTGCGCTCCATGGACCTACGGTCCGACCTGAGGGGCCCCGCCGCGACCGGGAGGCCTTTGCGCTCCATGTCCCCCGGCCTCCGCCTGCGGCGAAGGCCTCCTCCTTTACTTACGCGCAAAGGCCTCCCGGCCACGGCGGGGCTTGGCTCCGGGAAGGTTGTCTTCCGGGCCCCGGCTTGCCGCTCGGGACCGGGGTTTTTGTAGGAGCGCGCCATGCGCGCGAAGCCGCCTGAATCCCGGAGCGGCGGGTGGGGGTGCCCTTCAGTCGTAAGTAAAGGAGGAGGTCGCGGCCGCAGGCCGACGCCGGGGGACATGGAGACTGAAGGGCACCCCCACCCGACCCCCGGCGTGGTATCAGAACCGCTTATTTTCTGACGAGGGCTCCGTAGAACCCTTGATTCACAACGCTGAAGCCCGCATCTGGACATCATTGCCGGGACATACCGGCCTGACTTTCAGAGGACAGTCCGATGCGGATGGACAAGCTCACCACGCGTTTCCAGCAGGCCCTGGCCGACGCCCAGTCGCTGGCCGTGGGCCGCGACCACAACCTGATCGAACCCGCCCACCTGCTGGCCGCCCTGATCGACCAGCAGGGCGGCGGCACCCGGCCGCTGCTGTCGCAGGCCGGCGTCAACGTGCCCCTGCTGCGTGAGCGGCTGGGCGAAATCCTCGACCGCCTGCCCACCGTTTCCGGCCAGGCCGGCAGCGTGGCCGTCGGCAACGACCTTGGCCGCCTGCTCAACGTCACCGACAAGCTGGCCCAGCAGCGCGGCGATGCCTACATCGCCTCGGAGCTGTTCCTGCTGGCCGCGCTGGAAGACGGTGGAGACAGCGGCCGCGCGCTGAAGGATGCCGGCGGCAACCGCCAGGCGCTGGAGGCCGCGATCGACAAGGTCCGCGGCGGCGAAAGCGTGCAGGACGAGAACGCCGAGGAGTCGCGCCAGGCGCTGGAGAAGTACACGATCGACCTCACCGCCCGCGCCGAGAGTGGCAAGCTGGATCCGGTAATCGGCCGTGACGAGGAAATCCGCCGCACCATCCAGGTGCTGCAGCGCCGGACCAAGAACAACCCGGTGCTGATCGGCGAACCGGGCGTTGGCAAGACCGCGATCGCGGAGGGACTGGCCCAGCGCATCGTCAACAACGAGGTGCCCGAAGGCCTGCGCGGCAAGCGCGTGCTCTCGCTCGACATGGGCGCGCTGATTGCCGGGGCCAAGTTCCGCGGCGAGTTCGAGGAGCGCCTGAAGGGCGTGCTCAACGACCTGGCCAAGAACGAGGGCCGGATCATCCTGTTCATCGACGAGCTGCATACCGTGGTCGGCGCCGGCAAGGCCGAAGGTTCGATGGATGCCGGCAACATGCTCAAGCCGGCGCTGGCGCGCGGCGAGCTGCACTGCATCGGCGCGACCACGCTGGATGAATACCGCAAGTACATCGAGAAGGACGCCGCGCTCGAGCGCCGCTTCCAGAAGGTGTTCGTCGGGGAGCCGACGGTGGAGGACACCATCGCCATCCTGCGCGGGCTGAAGGAACGCTACGCCGTGCACCACGGGGTGGAGATCACCGACCCGGCGGTGGTAGCCGCGGCCACCCTCAGCCACCGCTACATCGCCGACCGCAAGCTGCCCGACAAGGCCATCGACCTGATGGACGAGGCGGCCAGCCGGATCCGCATGGAGATCGATTCCAAGCCCGAGGAGCTGGACCGCCGCGAGCGCCGCCTGATCCAGTTCAAGATCGAGCGCGAGGCGCTGAAGAAGGAAAAGGACGCCGAGTCCAAACAGCGGCTTTCCGATCTTGAAGCCGAGATCGAAGTGCTGGAGCGCGAATACAACGACCTGGAAGAAGTGTGGAAGGCCGAGAAGGCCACCGTGCAGGGCGCGACGAAGATCAAGGAGAAGATCGAGCAGGCTCGGCTGGAGCTGGAGACCGCCCAGCGCGCCCAGGACTACGCCAGGATGAGCGAGATCCAGTACGGCCGCCTGCCGGAGCTGGAGAAGCAGCTCAAGGCCGCGCAGGAGGCCGAGACCACCGGCTTCACCCTGCTGCAGGAGAAGGTGACCGCTGAAGAGATTGCCGAGGTGGTCGCGCGCTGGACCGGGATTCCGGTCAGCAAGATGCTTGAGGGCGAGCGCGACAAGCTGCTGCGCATGGAAGAGGTGTTGCACGAGCGCGTGGTGGGCCAGGACGAGGCCATCACCGCGGTGTCCGATTCCGTGCGCCGCGCGCGGGCCGGACTGTCGGATCCAGATCGTCCCTCGGGCTCGTTCCTGTTCCTGGGTCCGACCGGCGTGGGCAAAACCGAGCTGTGCAAGGCCCTGGCCGGCTTCCTGTTCGACAGCGAGGAGGCCATGGTGCGCATCGACATGAGCGAGTTCATGGAGAAGCACGCCGTCAGCCGCCTGGTTGGCGCGCCCCCGGGCTACGTTGGCTATGAGGAGGGCGGGTATCTGACCGAGGCCGTGCGCCGGCGCCCGTACAGCGTGATCCTGCTCGACGAGGTCGAGAAGGCGCACCCGGACGTGTTCAACATCCTGCTGCAGGTGCTCGATGATGGCCGCCTGACCGACGGCCAGGGCCGCACGGTGGACTTCCGCAACACCGTCATCGTGATGACCTCCAACCTGGGCTCGCAGATGATCCAGGAGCTGGACGGCGACGGCTCTCCCCAGGCCTACACCCAGATGAAGGCTTCGGTGATGGGCGTGGTGCAGGCGCATTTCCGCCCCGAATTCATCAACAGGCTCGACGACATCGTGGTCTTCCACCCGTTGGACAAGGCGCAGATCAAGTCGATTGCCCGGATCCAGATGGCCGGACTGGAGAAGCGGTTGGCCGAACGCGGACTGCGGATCTCGGTATCCGATGCGGCCTTCGAACTGCTGGGCAACGTCGGCTTTGATCCGGTCTATGGCGCGCGCCCGCTCAAGCGAGCGATCCAGCAGCAGCTGGAGAACCCGCTGGCGTCCTTGATCCTGGCTGGTGACTTCGTCAACGGCGACCTGATCCGGGTCGAGGCGGAAGCCGGCGCGCTGGCTTTCAGCAAGGGCTGAGGCCGCCGGAAGGCGATCGTTCCACGGACGACAACGCTGATTTCCTTTCCGGGCGCCACTTTGGCGCCCGGCTTGGTTAGCGTGGCTGTCCACAGCCCGTTCGAGCCACGCAATGACCTCCTCCGACTGGAAGCCTGAAACCATCGCCGTCCACGGCGGCTACACCCCGGATCCGACCACCCGCTCGGTGGCGGTGCCGATCTACCAGACCGTGGCCTACGCCTTCGACAACACCCAGCACGGGGCCGACCTGTTTGACCTCAAGGTGCCGGGCAACATCTACACCCGCATCATGAACCCGACCACCGACGTGCTCGAGCAGCGGGTGGCGGCGCTGGAAGGCGGCGTGGGCGCACTGGCGCTGGCCTCGGGGCAGGCCGCGATCACCTACGCGATCCAGACCATCGCCGGGGTGGGCGACAACATCGTCTCGGCCAGCGCGCTGTACGGCGGCACCTACAACCTGTTCGCGCACACCTTCCCGCAGTACGGAATCGAGACGCGGTTTGCCGATTACCGTGATCCTGCCGCCTTCGACCGCCTGATCGACGACAGGACCAGGGCGGTGTTCGTCGAATCGATCGGCAACCCGCTGGGCAACGTGACCGATATCGAAGCGGTGGCGAAGGCGGCCCACGCCCGTGGCGTGCCGCTGATCGTCGACAACACCGTGCCCACGCCGTACCTGCTGCGGCCGATCGATTTCGGCGCCGATATCGTGGTCCATTCGCTGACCAAGTACCTGGGCGGCCATGGCAACAGCCTGGGCGGCGCGATCGTCGACTCCGGCCGATTCCCCTGGGCCGAGCACAAGGACCGCTTCCCGCAGCTCAACACGCCCGATCCCAGCTACCACGGCGTGGTCTATACCGAGGCGCTGGGGCCGGCGGCCTACATCGGCCGCGCCCGGGTGGTGCCGCTGCGCAATACCGGGGCGGCGCTGTCGCCTTTCAACGCCTTCCTGATCCTGCAGGGCATCGAGACCCTGCCGCTGCGCATGGACCGGATCAATGCCAATACCCTGGCCATCGCCAGCCACCTGCAGCGGCACCCGAAGGTCTCGTGGGTGAACTATGCCGGCCTGCCGGATCATCCCGAGCATGCCTTGGCGCAGAAGTACCTGCGGGGTGGTGCGGCCTCGGGGCTGTTCACCTTCGGCCTGCCGGGCGGGCGTGATGCGGGAGCGAAGTTCCTTGATGCGCTGCAGCTGTTCACCCGCTTGGTGAACATCGGCGATACGCGTTCGTTGGCCACCCACCCGGCTTCCACCACACACCGCCAGCTCTCCCCGGAGGAACTTGAGAAGGCCGGGGTCAGCGAGGATACGGTGCGCCTGTGCATCGGGATCGAGCACGTGGACGACCTGCTGGCCGATATCGAGCAGGCGCTGGCGCGGGCCTGAACCCCAGTCGTGGTCGGTAGCCGGATACAGGGAGGATTGACGAGGGCTTGATCCGCGAAGCTGCAGGCTGGCGACTTTGCCCACCGCCAATGGTGGGTCAAGGCAGTGCGATGCGGATTCTGATCACCGGTGGCAGCGGGTTTCTCGGGCGGGCGCTCAGCGAGCGGCTGCAGCGGGACGGCGCCCGGGTCGCCTGGGCGTCGCGCGACCCCTCACGCAGGGCGCCGGACGGGATCGAGGTGCTTGGCTACGAGGGACTGTCGCCGTCGCAGTATTTTGATGCGGTGGTCAACCTTGCCGGGGCGGGCATTGCCGAGCGCCGGTGGAGCGATCGACGCAGGCAACTGCTGTTTGACAGCCGGCTGGGCCCTACGCGCAGCCTGATGCAGTGGATGCGCCGCTGCGAACGGCGTCCCACGGTGCTTCTGAGCGGTTCGGCAGTGGGCTGGTACGGCGCCCAGGGCGGCGATACTCAACTGACCGAGGACAGTGGTGCCCACGAGGATTTCCCCCACACCTTGTGTCAGGTCTGGGAAGAGGCGGCCATGCAGGCCGTGCCGCTGGGAGTGCCGGTGTTGCTGCTGCGCACCGGGGTGGTGCTGGATCCCGCTGGCGGGATGCTGCGGCGCCTGCTGCCTTCATTCCGCCTGGGTCTGGGCGGGCGGTTGGGCAGCGGCGCCCAGGTGCTGAGCTGGATCGCCCTGGCCGACTGGGCGGAGACGGTGCGGATCCTGTTGCGGCGGCACGTGGGCGGCGCCGGGGACGCTCCGGTGGGCCCGGTCAACCTGACCTCGCCCGAGCCGGCCAGCAATGCGGAATTTACCCATGCGCTGGGGAGCGCCCTGGGGCGGCCAACGGCTCTTACCGTGCCCACGCCGCTGTTGAAACTGGCGCTGGGCAAGATGTCGACCCTGCTGCTCGACGGCCAGCGGGTCATCCCGCAGCGGCTGCAGCAGGCCGGTTTCCAGTTCCGGCACCCGCGGTTGCTGCCTTATCTGCAATCCGCGCTGCAGTCCTGAATCCGTACCTCAGGCGATCAGGTCGCGGGCGCCAACCGGCGGGGCGTTGGCAAAGCGTTCAAGCAGTTGGCCCACGCCCGCACTGGCCGGCAGTCGCCAGCTTGCGTCCACCCGACTGGAAAGTGGGGTGGGCTGCGGGTTGATCTCCAATACCGGGGTGCCGTCTTCGATCGCGGCCAGCGGCAGGGCAGCCGCTGGATACACCAGTGCAGAGGTGCCGATCACCAGCAGCAGGTCGCAGGCTGATACCGCTTCCATGGCGGCCTGCCATGGGGTTTCCGGCAAGCCTTCGCCAAACCAGACCACGCCTGGTCGCAGCCGTTCGCCGCATGGGATGCAGGCGGGCGGATCTTCGCGCCCGCCATCCGCCGGGACGGTGTGCAGCCGCTCGCGCAAGGGCTCGCTGGCCGGCGCCGCGCCGCAGTCAATGCAGCGCGAGGCGAACAGGCTGCCGTGCAGATGCAGCACGCGGCGGGAGCCGCCGCGCTCGTGCAGGTCGTCCACGTTCTGGGTGATCACGGTGACGTCGTGGCCCAGCTGTTCCAGCCGGGCCAGTCCCAGGTGGCCGTCGTTGGGCTGCGCGCGCAGCACCGAGGCGGCGCGCCAGCGGTACCAGCCCCAGACCAGGGCGGGGTCGTCGTTGAACGCCCCGGGTGTGGCCAGCTGCTGCGGGTCGAACCGCGCCCACAGCCCCGTTTGGGCATCGCGGAACGTGCTGATGCCGCTCTCCGCGGACATCCCGGCCCCGCTCATGACCGCAATCCGCATGCCGCTGCGTCCCGTTACCAGCGGTAGCCGGCGCGCACGTACGCGAACGCGCCGTTGAAGCCGAACGGCGACGCCGAGTTGTACGGGAACTGGCCGTTGGTCGAGTTGCCGAAGATGTTCTCGTCCGGGTACTGGTTGAACACGTTGTCCCCGCCCACGGTGAAACTCCAGCCGTCCAGGTGCCAGGTTGCCGCCACATCGACCAGCCACTTGGCCCCGTAGGTCTGGTCGTTGGCTGAAGCGTTGGGCGTGGTCTGGAAGCTGCCGTAGCGGGTGGTGCCGGCGGTGAAGGACCAGTCGCCGGTGTTCCACACCCCGGTCAGCAGCAGCTTGTCACGCGGGAAGCCGCGCTCGATCCGGCCGCGCTCGGCCCGGTCGATGCGCTCCAGGTTCAGCCCGCCGCTTTCCAGCTCCGGCGGGTTGTCCGCGATGCGGGTGATCTCGGTCTTGGAGTAGTTGTAGCCCGCGGTCAGGTCGAAGGTGCCGGAGGCCAGGTCCCAGCGATAGCTGCCCACCACGTCGATGCCGCGGGTGCGGGTGTCGATGGCGTTGGTGAAGTAGCGGCCGCCGGTGACCCCGAAGATCCCGCGGTCCTCCAGGAAGTCGCGGATGTTGCCGGTCAGGTTGGCCGACAGCACGATCCGGTCATCCACTTCGACCTGGTAGGCGTCCACCGTCACGTAGAGCGCATCCACCGGCTGCAGGACCAGGCCCATGCTCAGCGACATCGACTCCTCCGGCCGCAGCGGCTCCGCACCCAGCGCCTGGGCGATGGCGCTGCCGGCCGGGAAGGTGCGGATTTCGAACGGATCGGCAAAGCCGGCGATGAAGGTGGTGCTGGTGGTCTGGAAGTTCTGCTGCGACAGCGATGGCGCGCGGAAGCCCGACGCCACCGTGCCGCGCATGGCCACCGCGTCAGTGAACGCAAAGCGGGCCGAGAGCTTGCCGGAGGTCTGGCTGCCGAAGTCGCTGTAGTCCTCGTAACGCACCGCCGCGCCGGCCGAGAACTGCTCGGTGAAGTCCGCTTCAAGATCCGCATACACCGCGTGGCTGTCACGCTTGTGGTGACCGGCGTCGGTGGGCCGGTAACCGGGGAAGCCCTGCGCGCCGGAGGCCACCGGTGGCGGCAGCGCTCCCTGGCGCCAGGAGTCCGGCTCGCCGGGCGACTGGTTCCACTTCTCTTCGCGGTACTCGGCGCCAAGCGCCAGGTTCACCGGGTACGCCAGGCCCCAATCCAGCGCGTGGCTCACGTCCAGGTTGAAGATGTTCTGGGTGGTTTCCAGCGCACCTGCGTAAAAGTCCGTCGGCGAGGCCGGGCCGAGGCTTGCGTTGACCGTGTTGCGGGTGAAGAACTCCAGGTGGTTGAAGCCCCAGTTGTAGCTGAGGTCCCAGTTCCAGCCCCCGCTGTCACCGCGCACCCCGGCCACCATCGAGCGGTCGTCGGCGATGTTGTTGATCTGCGGCACGAAGCCGTCCGGGTGGACCTGCGGCACGTTCTGGTTGGGGTTGCCCGGCGCGCGGAAGAACGCGAACGAGGTGATGTCGCGCTCACTGGCCATGCCGAAGCCGTACAGCGTCGCCGAGTCGCCCAGCGGCATCTCGGCGTTGAACGACAGGCCCCAGTGCTCAACTTCAGGGTCGCCGTAGATGAAGCGCTTCTCGCCCAGCTGCGCGTTGTTGCCGCCGGGCGATGTGCCCGCGTAGGGGCGGGCGCGGTTGGTGGGGTCCTGTTCGCCGAACTGGGCAGCCAGGTGCAGGAAGCCGTCCTGGCCCAGGGGCATGCCGTGGTCGCCGGACAGGTTCCACTGCGCCCCGTCGCCGGCCGAGTACTGGCCGTAGCGCGCATCGATTCCCCCGCCGCTGGCGCCACTGCCCTTGAGGACCACGTTGATCACGCCGGCGATCGCGTCCGATCCGTACTGGGCCGAGGCGCCGTCGCGCAGCACCTCCACGCGCTCGATCGCCGCGATCGGGATCGCATTGAGGTCCACCGGTGACGAGCCGCGGCCCTGGGTGCCGTTGACGTTGATCAGCGCGGTGGTGTGGCGGCGCTTGCCGTTCACCAGCACCAGCACCTGGTCGGGGGCCAGCCCGCGCAGCTGCGCCGGGCGGATCGCGCTGGTGCCATCGGTGACCGCCGGGCGCGGGAAGTTCAGCGACGGCAGGGCGCGCGACAGCGCCGTGGCCAGCTCGGTGGTGCCGGTAGCCTGCAATGTCTCCGGGGTGATGATGTCGATCGGCGAGGTGGACTCGGCCACCGTGCGGTCGGTCACCCGGGTGCCGGTGACGATCAGCGTGTCCAGGGTGGAGGTGCGTTCGGCAGGCGTTTCGCTGTCCTGGGCCAGGGCCGCGGGGGCGACCAGGGCCAGGGCGAGGGCGGCGGCAAGCGTGGTGTGCTGCATCGGTGATCTCCCAATCCGGTGGGTATGCGCGGCAGTGCCGCAGGGGTTCCCTGTTGTGGTTGCTTAGCATGCGGGCGGCGCGGCGGCAATGGTGTCGCGGGCCTGACCACGGGTGGCGGCGACGCGCCGGTCGCCGCGTCCGGACCTTTACAATCGGCCCCATGATCTCTTTCAGAAACTTTGCCCTGCGTCGCGGGGAGCGCCTGCTGTTGTCCGGAGTGGACCTGGCCATGCACGCCGGATGGCGCCTGGGCGTGGTCGGCCGCAACGGAACCGGCAAATCATCGCTGTTCGCCGCCATCCGCGGCGAGGTCGAGCCGGACCTTGGCGACCTGGACCTGCCGTCGCGGCTGCGCATCGCCAGCGTGGCCCAGGAAACGCCCTCTCTGCCCGATCCCGCGATCTCCTTCGTGCTGTCGGGCGATGTTGAAGTGGCCGCCGCGCTGCAGGCCGAGGCCGACGCCGTGGCTGCCGAGGACTGGGACGCCGTGGCCGCCGCGCACCAGCGCCTGGCCGAGCTCAACGGTTACGACGCCGAAGCCCGTGCGGGCAGGCTGTTGCACGGCCTCGGGTTCTCGGCTGACACCCATCACCGGCCGGTCAGCTCGTTCTCCGGTGGCTGGCGGGTGCGGCTGAATCTTGCCCGCGCGCTCATGATGCCCAGCGACCTGCTGCTGCTCGACGAGCCCACCAACCACCTGGACCTGGACGCGGTGCTGTGGCTTGAACAGTGGCTGCTCAAGTACCAGGGCACGCTGCTGTTGATCAGCCATGACCGCGAGTTCCTGGACGGCGTGTCCACCCACACCCTGCACCTGCATGACGGCAAGGCGAAGCTGTATGTGGGCGACTACACCGCCTTCGAGCGCCAGCGCGCCGAACACCTGCGCCAGCAGCAGATCGCACACAACAAGGAGCAGGCCGAACGCGCCCATCTGCAGAAATTCATCGACCGCTTCCGCGCCCAGGCCAGCAAGGCGCGCCAGGCCCAGAGCCGGATGAAGCGGCTGGCCAAGCTGGCCGGTACCGAGGCGGTCCGCGCCGAGCGCGGGTTCCACATTGAATTCCCCCAGCCGGCGAAGCTGCCGCACGCGCTGCTGCGGATCAATGATGGCGTGTGCGGCTACAGCGAAGATGCGCGCATTCTGGAAAACGTTGGCTTCGGGCTGGAGGCGGGCGACCGGATCGGCCTGCTGGGTCCCAACGGCGCCGGCAAATCCACCCTGGTCAAATCGCTGGTGGGCGAATTGCCGCTGCTGGAAGGAGAGCGCGCGGCGCACCCGGACTTGAGGATCGGCTACTTCGCCCAGCACACGGTGGAATCGCTGGTGGCCGGCACCTCGCCGATGGATCACCTGCGTGAGCTGTCGCCGGATGCGTCCAGCCAGGCGTTCCGGGATTTCCTGGGGAAATGGTTCTTCCCCGGTGACCGTGCGTTTGAAAGCATTGACGGCTTTTCCGGCGGAGAGCGGGCGCGATTGGCGCTGGCGCTGATCGCCTGGAAGCAGCCCAACGTGCTGCTGCTGGATGAGCCCACCAACCATCTGGATCTGGACATGCGCGAGGCGCTGGCCGAGGCGCTGAGTGACTTCGAAGGCGCGATTGTGCTGGTCTCGCACGACCGGCACCTGATCGGCCTGGTCAGTGACAGCTTCTGGCGGGTATCGCACGGCGAGGTCAAGCCGTTCGAGGGTGACCTGGATGAGTACGCGATATGGCTGCGTGCCCGGCAGGGGGAAACGCGCGGGGAAAGCGGGAAGAAATCCAGTGCCCAGTCCGTCCCCGAGCCGGCCAAGCCGGCGGCTCCCGCGCGCAAGGTCAATCCGCACAGGCTGCAGGAGGCCGAGCGTGAGGTCGGTGAGCTTGAGGCATCGCTGGGCAGGATCGACGCGGCGCTGGCCGACCCTGCCCATCATTCCGATGCCGGGCGCATGACCGAACTCGGCGGAGAGAGGGAGGCTGTTGCCCAGCGGCTGTCGGTGGCCGAGGAGCGCTGGCTGGAGCTGCTGGAAGACTGAGCTGCGGTTTGCGCGCTGCGACGGCGGAGGTTACCGTGCGCGGATGAACAAGCTCACTCTTCCCGTATCGATCGCATTTGCCGTTGCCCTGGCAGCATGCGCACCTTCCACCGAGCCGGCAGCCGATGCCGTGGATCCGCAGGCAGAAGCCGCCGCGGCCGCAGCCGCAGCTGCCGCCCAGGATGTGTCCATCCCGGCCGACGAGTTCCTCATCCGTCTGGCCGAGCACTGCGGACAGGCGTTCGCCGGCCGCGTCCTCACCAACGATCCCGCTTCGCCCGAGCCCGACGCCTTCGAGGGTCAGGACCTGGTGATGCACGTGCGCGGCTGTGATGACCCGACCCGCGAACTGCAGGTGCCCTTCCACGTGGGCGACAACCATTCGCGTACCTGGCTGCTGACCCGTACCGACGATGGCCTGCGCCTCAAGCACGACCATCGCCTGGAAGACGGCAGCGACGATCCGGTCACCATGTACGGCGGCGACACCGTGGGCCCCGGCACCTCCCAGCGGCAGGAGTTCCCGATCGACCGGGAGTCGATCGACCTGTTCACGCGCGAGGGCCTGGATGTCTCCATCACCAACGTGTGGGCGATGGAAATCGAGCCCGGCCAGCGCTTCCTCTACGAGCTGTCGCGTCCGGTGAGCGATGCGAATCCGGAAGGCCGCCTGTTCCAGGTCGAGTTCGACCTCACCCAGCCGGTGGAAGCCCCGCCCACGCCCTGGGGCTACTGAGCCTTTCAGCTTCATCTGACAAGCGCGGCGGCTCCCCGGGGGCCGCCGCTTTTCTTTGTGCCCGGTGCAGGGGCTTGAAACCGGCGTCTCCGGCCCCATCCCATGTCCGGGTTTTCACTTTCACACTTGCCAGTTCGAGTCCGTTGCCATGCCGATCTATGGTTTTGAGTGCACTGCTTGTGGTCATCAGTTCGATCGCCTGCAGAAAATGTCCGATCCCGATCCGGACAGCTGCCCGTCCTGCGCCAAGGGCGCGATCAAGCGGCAGGTGACCGCGCCGTCGTTCCGGCTGGCCGGCAGCGGCTGGTACGAGACCGATTTCAAGAAGGAAGGAGAAGGCAGGCGCAATCTGGCTGGTTCAGGCGAAGGTGCAAGCTCCACTGCGGCCGAGCCGGCCGCCAAGCCTGCGAAGAGCGAACCAGCCGCCAACCCGTCGAGCTGAGCGCCACGGCCCTCGGGCCAGGTCGGTCAGCGGTTTTCTTCCACTGCCGCTTCCGCGTCCCCTTCCACTTCCGGCAGCAGCTCGATCGCCGACGGGGTGGTGCGCAGCATCAGGTGGAACTCGGACGGGGTGTCGTTCTCGCGCGGGCGGAACACCCTGCGCGCGCCGGCTACCAGGGCGGCCAGTGTCAGCGTGGCCGCATAGAAAGCGGGCAGTGCCTCTGCACCCCAGCGGGTCATGGCCAATCCGGCCAGCGCCGGTCCGATCGCCGATCCCACGCCGTTGAGCAGCAGCAGGCTGCTGCCTGCGGCCAGGGTTTTATCCGGCGTCAGGTGGTCAAGCAGGTGGGCCATGCAGATCGGATAGATCGCAAACGCCAGCCCGCCGAAGATGAAGGCCAGCGTGTACAGCGGCCATCCCGACTGGCCGACCGGCAGCATCATGCCCAACGCCGCGACGGCGGCCAACACGCACACCAATGCCAGGGTGGTGCGCCGGTCGGTGCCATCCGTCAGGCGGCCGATCGGCCACTGCAGGGCGGCTCCGCCGAGAATGGTTGCGCTCACCAGCAGGGCCACGCCGCTCAGTTCCAAGCCCAGACGGGTGGCGAATACCGCACCAAGGCCCCAGAAGCTGCCCACTGCCAGGCCGGCCAGAAGGGCGCCCAGCGTGGCCGCGGGCGCCACCTTGAACAGCTTGCTCAACGCCAGCCTGGGAACCTCGGGCAGCTCCGGCTGCACCATGCGGCTGGCGGTGACCGGCAGCGCGGCCATGCAGATCAGGATGGCCACCAGGTTGAACAGGATGAACCCGGCCGTTGAGGCCAGCCCGATCAGCCACTGGCCGGCCGCCAGGGCCAGCAGGTTCACCGCCATGTAGACCGCGAATACCTGGCTGCGCTGCTCCGGCGGCGCCTGCACGTTGAGCCAGCTCTCGATCACCGTGTACAGGCCCACCAGGGCGATTCCGGTGCCCAGGCGCAGCAGTCCCCAGGCCCAGGGCGAGACGAAGATCGGATGCAGCAGCACCATGGCCGCGCACAGGCCGGCGTAGAACGCGAAGGCGCGGATGTGGCCGGTCCGCTGGATCAGCCCGGGCGCGACGTAGGTGCCCAGGAAAAAGCCGGCGAAATAGGCCGACATCACCAGGCCAAGGGTCTGCTCGCTGTAGCCTTCCAGGCCGCCGCGCACTGCGATCAGGGTGCTGAGCAGGCCGCTTCCCATCAGCAACAGGGCCACGCCCGTGAGCAATGCGGCCAGCGATTTGACGGTGGCGATCGGGCTCCGGGAGGGGGCGGACGGGGGCGGGGCGGGGCGCGTGTCGATGGCCACATTCTAAACCTTGCCCCCAACCAGCTAAAATATCGGGCTTTCCGCGCCCCTGCGCGGGCTGTCCGGAGTTTGCATGCGTACCCACTTTTGCGGCCTGATCGACGAGTCCCTGATCGGCCAGACCGTCACCCTCTGCGGCTGGGCCGACGTGGCCCGCGATCTTGGCGGTCTGTGCTTCATCGATCTGCGCGACCATCACGGCATCGTGCAGGTGGTGGCCGAGCCGTCGGATACCGTCGGCAACGCCGAGGTGATCGCCACTGCGGCCGGCGTGGGATACGAGGACTGCCTGCGCGTCACCGGTACCGTGCGGCGCCGTGAATCGGTGAACCCGAAGATCCGCACCGGCCAGGTGGAACTGGTGGCTACCGCGATCGAGGTGCTGAACAAGGCCGAGCCGCTGCCGTTCCACCACCACGAGAATCCCGGCGAGGACATCCGCCTCAAGTACCGTTACCTGGACCTGCGCCATCCCGAGATGCAGCGCCGCATGCGTATCCGCACGAAGCTGGTGAGCGCGCTGCGCCACTGGCTGGATGCGCGCGACTTCCAGGATATCGAAACCCCCATCCTGACCCGGGCCACGCCCGAGGGCGCGCGCGACTTCCTGGTACCGGCGCGCCAGCACCCGGGCGAGTTCTACGCGCTGCCGCAGAGCCCGCAGCTGTTCAAGCAGATCCTGATGATGTCCGGCTTCGACCGCTACTACCAGATCGCGCGCTGCTTCCGCGACGAAGCCCTGCGCGCCGACCGCCAGCTGGAGTTCACTCAGCTGGACATGGAGTTCGCCTGGGTCGATGAGAGCCACGTGCAGGGCACGGTGGAAACGATGATTCGTGAGGTGTTCGGCGAAGTGGCGGGCGTGGAGCTGGCCGATCCGTTCCCGCGCATGACCTGGGCCGAGGCGATGCGCCGCTACGGTTCGGACAAGCCCGACCTGCGCAACCCGCTGGAACTGGTGGACGTGGCCGATCTGGTCAAGGGCAGCGGTTTCAAGGTGTTTGCCGATGTGGCCGGCACCGACGGCAGTCGCGTGTGTGCGCTGCGGATCCCCGGCGGCGCGGCGCTGTCGCGCAAGCAGATCGACGGTTACGCCGCGCACGCGGCCAAGTTCGGCGCCAAGGGCCTGGCCTACGTGAAGGTAGGCGAGGACGGAGCCGTGTCGTCCCCGATCCAGAAGTTCTTTGACGAGGCGCAGTTCAGCGCGCTGCTGGCCCACGTGGGCGCGGGCAACGGTGACATGGTGTTCTTCGGCGCCGGTGACTATCCGGTGGTCAGCGCCTTCATGGGCGCGGTGCGGCTCAAGGCTGGCGTCGAATTCGACCTGGTCGAGAAGGGTTGGAAGCCGCTGTGGGTGGTGGATTTCCCGATGTTCGAGTGGGACGAAGACGCGGGGCGTTACGTGGCCCTGCACCATCCGTTCACCGCGCCGGCAATTGACGATGCCTCGGTCCTGCGCGAACAGGCCGGCACGGCGGTGTCCCGGGCATATGACCTGGTGCTCAACGGCAACGAGATCGGTGGCGGCTCGGTGCGCATCCACCGTCCGGCGATGCAGAAGGCGGTGTTCGAACTGCTGGGCATTGGCGCCGAGGAAGCACAGGCCAAATTCGGCTTCCTGCTGGACGCACTGAAGTATGGCGCTCCCCCGCACGCCGGCATCGCCTTCGGTATCGACCGCATGGCCGCGCTGCTGGCCGGCACCGAATCGATCCGCGACGTGATCGCCTTCCCCAAGACCACCGGCGCGCAGTGCCTGATGACCGATGCACCGTCGCCAATCGACGATCAGCAGCTGGTGGAGCTGCACATCCAGGTGCGGCCGGATGCAAGTGGGAGCTGATTGCTTGGAGGCGGCGCTGCGACGGGCGACGGTGGACGACGCGCAGGCGCTGTCTTCGCTCGCCGCGCGGACTTTCAGCGAAACCTTCGGCCACCTTTACCGGCCGCAGGACCTGGACGCATTTCTTGAAGACGCGTACTCGGTTGAAAAACAGCGGGTGATCCTGGCGCATCCGGACTACGCGGTATGGCTGCTGGAAGCGGACGGCGAAGCGGTGGGGCACATGGCCGCCGGCCCGTGCGGATTGCCCCATCCGGAGGCATCGCGGGACCACGGTGAACTGAAGCGGCTGTACCTGCTGCCCGACTGGCAGGGGGGCGGCCACGGAGCGCGGATGATGGAAGCGGCAATGGCCTGGCTGCTGCGCGACGGACCGCGGACGCTGTGGATAGGCGCATGGTCGGAAAACCTGGGCGCACACCGCTTTTACGCGCGCTGGGGCTTTGAAAAGGTCGGCGAATACCTGTTCGAAGTCGGCCAGGCCCGCGACCTCGAGTTCATCCTCCGCCGCCCGCCCCTGTAGGAGCGCGCCACGCGCGCGAAACCGCGTGACACCTGTTTCCCGGCGAATGTCCCGGCTAGAAGGGGCGTCCGGACTCCTGCCCGCGAACCAGCGGGACACCCCTTGGCGGGACACGCCGTAAACCCGTCCATGGGGGCTTGCCCGCGCCGTCCATGGCGCGGACAGTCCCGCCAAGGGGTGCCCCGCTGGTCCCTCAAGGTTGTCGGTGATTTGCCAGAAGCATCGCCAGGCCTCCGATAAGATCACCCCATGTCCGCACCCTCTCCTGTCGATTCCATCCGTCGCGTCATCCTGCTCCACGGCATCTGGATGACGCGGTCCACCATGTGGCCGCTGGCCCGACGGCTGCGGGCCCAGGGTTTCGCTCCGGAGCTCCTCGGCTACCGCAGCGTCACCGACGGCACCGATAACGCGGCCAGCCGGCTGCTGGAAAGTCTGCACGCAGGCGGTCCAGCCCATGTGGTCGGGCACAGCCTTGGCGGCCTGATCGCGCTGCATGCTTTGCAAAAAGATCCCGCAGTAACGGTCGGTCGAATCGTGTGTCTGGGCTCTCCGCTGTGCGGGAGCGGAGCAGCGGCGGGGCTGGCCCGACACCGCTTCTCACATGTCTGGTTCGGTCGCAGCAAGCGGGTCCTGCTGGACGGCTGTTTAGCCTGGCCGGAAGGCATTGAGGTGGGGATGATCGCCGGCAGCGCGCCCTACGGGCTTGGTCGCTTCTTCGGCGGCTTCGATGGCGAACACGACGGCACCGTGGCGGTGGAGGAGACCCGCAGCCCGGCGCTGGCGGATCACCTGGTAGTCCATGCCAGTCACTTAGGCATGCTGCTCTCGAACGAGGTGGCTGCGCAGACCGCGCAGTTCCTCGGCGCCGGATTTTTTGATCACGGCAAGCCTTCCCCGTAGCGTTTCACGCGGGCTACGGGCGGTGCCCCGCTTCCGGGGATCGGGACAAGCGTTCCGATCCCCGGCGTTGCGGGTTACACCATGCGGGTGCCTTTCTTGCGGGCGGCGCGGATATCACGCACCAGTGCCACGCACAGTACGATCATGACCAGCACGGCCAAGGCGGGCCAGACGAGGATGTAGAAGGAAAGCAGGGGGATGCTCATGCGCGGACTCCTGATTCAAGTTCATTGTCGGCCGGTTCGCGAACCTTGTCGGCCGGGCTCTTGTCAAAGGCGGTCAGCTGGAAGTTGCGTACCCGCTGGTCCAGCAGGGAGAAATCGAAGCGGTCCTGGTTGCGCAGGCTCAGCACGGTGCAGACGATGGCGCTGGCACCGTAGGACACCAGGGCGCTCATCAGCGGGATGTACTCACGCAGCGCGCCGAATACGATCGTCGACAGGCCAATGATGGTGGCGCTGCCCACGAAGAAGGCGACGCGCCTGCCGAAGAATCCAAAGGCCATCAGCCCGGTCACCACGCCGGCACCCACCAGGGCAACGCCCTCAAGCAGGTAGCCGGTCATGCCGTCCAGTGCGATCAGCTCGAACCGGGTCAGACAGAACAGGGTCACTGCAACCGCCACCGACCAGGTAAACGCCCGGTTGTTCACCCGATCCCAGTAGAAGCTGGTGATCACCGGGAACACGATCGCCCCCCACAGCGCGCCCACGAACACCAGCACGATGAGAATATCCAGACGCAGGCTGGCGAAGATGATTCCGATCACGGTGGCCACGATCATGGTGAGGCGTCCGATCAGCAGCATCAGCTTGGGGTCCGGGCGCTTGCGGGCCAGGTTCTTGCCGTAAAGGTCGGTCATCACGATGGCTGACAGCGCGGACAGGTCCGAGTCGGCGGTGGAAGACAGCGAGCCCACCACCAGGATGAAGAACAGGCCGATCGCGAACGGCGGCAGGTACTGCGAGGCCATCTGCGGGATCAGGTTGTTGCTGTCGCCATCAAGCGGGGTGATACCGGCAAACAGTGCCAGCATGCCCAGCATGCCCAGGCCGATCACCACCGCGCCGTAGCCGACGGTGGCCATCATGAAGGTGGGCTTGATCAGGTCCTGGCGTACGGCGAACAGCCGCTGGGCGATGGTCTGGTTGCCGATCGCATATGCAAGCACCGCCACCAGATAGGGTGCGCCCTGTTCCAGGAAGGCCGTGCCGGAGAAGAAGCTCGCCTGTTCGGAGGTCAAGTGCACCATGCCCTCCTGCAGCAGTGAGCTGCCACCGGCATTGAAGTACACCATCGGGATCAGCACGGCGGCGGCCACGACCATCGCCACCAGCTGGGCGAAGTCGGTCATCACCGAAGCGCGAAAGCCGGACCACAGGGTGTAGGCCAGCACGCCGGCGCCGGCGATCAGCACGCCGTGGATGAAGGATAGGGGCGAGAGCACTGCCACCAGCGCGCCGGCGGCGCTGAAGTTCACCATCAGGCTGATGCAGCTGCCCACGATATTGGACACCGCCATCACCATCTGGCTGGAGGTGCCGTGGCGGGCATGCAGGATCTCCGCCAGCGTGTGGGCATCAGGGGCCACTTCACGGAAGCGGCGGCCGAAGGGGTAGATGAAGAGGATCATCAGCGCGCCCCACAGGCCGTAGTGGATCGGCCCGGAAATACCGTAGCGGTAGCCGGAGGTGGCGCTGGCGAAGAACGATGCGGCCCAGATCCAGGTGGCCATCATGCTGGCCGCGGCCATGCCGAAGCCGATGGCGCTGTTGGAGACCATGTACGCGTCGACGTTCTCATTCTTGCGGATGATCGTCAGCGACATGAGGAAGGTGAGGGCGTAGAAGCCGATCAGTAGCAGCAGGGCGGTACCGGAGCTGAGCTGGTGGATTCCTGTTTGTTCCATACGTTGGTGGACGGTCCTTTGGCGGGACGTCAGGCGCGGGCGGCAGACAACACAACAGTCGCCCGTGCGGGATGCATCCGCCGGGTTGGGGGCCATTTGGGGCCAGGTGAAAACAGCCGGATTTGCTGCGTCACGCGGCATGCTGATGTGCCGGGGGCAGGGCGGCTGCTGCCGCCAGAGGCGCTGCGAAAGAAAAGCTGGGAAACAAGCGCAAACAAAAAAAGCCGGACGCAGCGGCTTGGGCGTTCGCGTGGCATGCGCAATTCAATGCGCAGGGAAGGTCCGCGAAGCGCCGGTCATTATAGCAGATGCCGGTCTGGCGGACCCGCCGCTGCGCGCCCCGCAGGCGTGGTGCCTATAATCCGGGGCATCCCTTCACGTTTTTTTCCGGACCACAAGCAAGATGGCAGGACATTCCAAGTGGGCGAACATCCAGCACCGCAAGAACGCGCAGGACGCCAAGCGGGGCAAGATTTTCACCAAGCTGATCCGCGAGATTTCGGTGGCGGCGCGCATCGGCGGCGGTGACACCGCCTCCAACCCGCGCCTGCGCACCGCGGTGGACAAGGCCCTGGCGGCCAACATGACCCGCGACTCCGTCGAGCGCGCGATCAAGAAGGCCACCGGCGAGCTGGAGGGCGTGAACTACGAAGAGATCCGCTACGAGGGCTACGCCCCGGGCGGGGTTGCGGTGATC
This sequence comes from Luteimonas sp. A277, assembly GCF_054052045.1. The sequence goes on along the minus strand of NZ_JBSVRG010000004.1, from coordinate 152,911 downwards.
GTGGACTGCCTGACCGACAACAAGGTCCGCACCGTGGCTGATGTGCGCCACGCCTTCAGCAAGTTTGGCGGCAATCTTGGCACCGATGGCTCGGTGGCCTTCATGTTCCGCAAGCTCGGCGTGCTGAGCTTTGCGCCCGGATCGGACGAGGACAAGGTGACCGAGGCTGCGATCGAGGCCGGCGCCGATGACATCGTCACCTATCCCGAAGATGGCTCGATCGACGTGCTTACCGATCCGGACACCTTTGCCGAGGTGCGCGACGCCATGATCGCAGCCGGGGCGGAGCCGGCCGAGGCCGAGGTCACCTGGCGCGGCGACACCGACGTGGCCGTGGATGGCGAAACCGGCCAGCAGGTGGTCAAGCTGCTGGACTGGCTGGAAGACATCGACGACGTGCAGGCGGTGTATTCGAACGCCGACCTGGGCGAGGACGCCTACGCCTGATGGCGGCGCCCAAGCCCGACATGACCCGCATCCTCGGCATCGACCCCGGCTCCCAGCGCACCGGCGTGGGCATCATTGATGTCGATCCCGGCGGGCGGATGACCCACGTTTTCAGCGGTCCGGTGGTCCTGCTGTCGGCGCCCGACTTCCCGGGGCGGCTGCGGCTGCTGCTGGACGGTCTGGGCGGGCTGATCGATGAGCACCGGCCCGATGAGGTGGTGATCGAGCAGGTATTCATGGCCCGCAATCCGGATTCGGCGCTGAAGCTGGGTCAGGCCCGTGGGGCGGCGATCTGCGCCGCGGTGCTGCGCGACCTGCCGGTGCACGAATACGCGGCCACCGAAATCAAGCTGGCGGTGGTGGGCCGCGGCGGGGCCGAGAAAGGGCAGGTCCAGCACATGGTCGGGATCCTGCTGAACCTGCATGGCAAGCTGCAGGCCGACGCGGCCGATGCGCTGGCCGCCGCCATCACCCACGCACACGTGCGGGCCAGCGCCCGCCGCCTGGGCGTGGGAACGCGCCAGGCCTGGGCGCGCAAGTAATGGAGGCGCGAGTAAATGGAGATTGAGGGGACATGATCGGACGGTTGAAAGGCATCCTCATCCACAAGCAGCCGCCGTGGCTGGTGGTGGACGTGGGCGGGGTGGGCTACGAGCTGGAAGCGCCCATGAGCACGTTCTACGAACTGCCTGAGCTGGGCCGCGAAGTGGCGCTGTCCACCCACTACGCGCACAAGGACGACACTGTGTCCCTGTACGGCTTCCTGACCGAGGCCGAGCGGCGCATGTTCCGCGATGTGCAGAGGGTCAGCGGGATCGGGGCGAAGATCGCCCTGGCAATCCTCTCCGGGGCGTCGGTGGGCGAATTCGCCCTGATGGTGCAGGCCGGCGACATCACCGCGCTGTGCCGCATTCCCGGAATCGGCAAGAAGACCGCCGAGCGCATCGTGGTGGAACTGCGCGACCGCGCAGCGGACATGATCAGCGCAGCGCCTGCGGCGGTGTCCGGCGGGGTACCGGCTGACCCCATGGCCGAGGCCATCGTGGCCCTGCAGCAGCTGGGCTACCGTCCGGCCGAGGCGCAGAAGATGGCTCGGGCCGCTGGCGCCGAAGGCGACGGTGCGGAAGCCATCATCCGCAAGGCGCTACAGTCCGCACTGCGCTGACGCTCCCACCCGCGTCCAGGACACCCGCATGGCCGCACCACGCTCTGCCCGCGACACTACGGATGGGCACCACCGGATAGGCCTGTTCGGTCTGACCGTGGGCGCGCTGGGCGTGGTGTTCGGAGATATCGGCACCAGCCCGCTTTACGCGATCCGCGAGGCGTTTTCCCCGCACTACGGCCTGGTGGCCAACCACGACACCGTGCTCGGCCTGCTGTCGCTGGTGTTCTGGTCACTGGTGCTGGTGGTCACGGTGAAATACGTGAGCATCATTACCCGCGCCGACAACGACGGCGAGGGCGGGATCATGGCGCTGATGGCGCTGGCCCAGCGCAGCCTGCCGGCGGACTCGCGTGCGGCATGGCTGGTCGGCATCTTCGGCGTCCTCGGCGCGGCCCTGTTCTTTGGCGATGGGGTGCTGACGCCAGCGGTATCGGTGCTGGCGGCGGTGGAAGGCCTGGAGGTTGCGGCGCCGCAGCTGGGCCATTGGGTGCTGCCGATCGCCGTGGCGGTGCTGGTGGCCCTGTTCGCCACCCAGCGTTATGGCACGCAGAAGGTGGGGCGGGTATTCGGCCCGGTCACCATTCTCTGGTTCCTGGTGCTGGCGACGCTGGGCGTAGCCAATATCCTGCACGAGCCGGAGGTGCTGAAGGCGGTGAACCCGACTTGGGCGGTGCGGTTTTTCATCGACCACTCCTGGGGCGGGATATTCATCCTGGGCGCGGTGGTACTGGCAGTCACCGGCGGCGAGGCGATCTATACCGACATGGGGCACTTCGGCGCCCGACCGGTCCGCATTGCCTGGTACGCCGTGGTGCTGCCGGCCCTGATGCTCAATTACCTCGGGCAGGGCGCGCTGGTGCTGGAGGATCCGGCGGCCGCGGCCAATCCGTTCTATTACGGCGTGCCCGAATGGGGGCGTTTTCCCATGATCGTGCTGGCCACGGCGGCGACGGTGATCGCCTCCCAGGCGGTGATCACCGGCGGCTATTCCATTGCCCGCCAGGCCATGCAGCTGGGCTATATCCCGCGCATGCAGGTGCGCCACACTTCGCGGGACGCCATCGGCCAGATCTACATCCCCGCGGTCAACTGGACCATGATGGTGGTGGTTATTGCGCTGGTGATCGGCTTTGGCAGCTCGTCGGCGCTGGCGGCGGCCTACGGGGTGTCGGTGTCGCTGACCATGCTGATCGACACTGTGCTGCTGGCCATCGTGGCCCATGCGCTGTGGCCGCAGGGCAGGCGCTGGGTACTTCCGCTGTGCGGGCTGTTCCTGGTGATGGACCTGGCCTTTGCCACCGCCAACCTGGCCAAGGTGCCGCAGGGCGGCTGGTTTCCGCTGCTGCTGGGATTGGTGCTGTTCACCCTGTTGCGTACCTGGCGCCGGGGCCGGCTGCTGCTGCGCGCGCGCATCCGCGAGCACGGCACGCCGCTGGATGAGTTCCTGCCGGGGCTGCTGCTGGCGCCGCCGCTGCGGGTGCCGGGCACCGCTGTGTTTTTGACCGCCGACCGCGGCGTGGTGCCACCGGCGCTGCTGAACAACCTCACGCACAACAAGGTGCTGCACGAGCGCAACGTGGCGCTGACTGTGGACACTCTGGCGGTGCCGTACGCGCCGCGCGGAAAGCGGCTGCAGGTCAAGGAGATCGGCGATGGATTCCACCGCGTGGTGGTGCGCTTCGGTTTCATGGAAACGCCCGACCTGCCGGTGGCGCTGATGGCCGCCAGCGATGAAGAGGACGGCTTCTGGTTCGATCCCATGGAGACCACCTGGTTCACCAGCCGCGAGACCGTGGTGCCTGGCGTACGCCACGGCATGGCCCTGTGGCGGGAGAAGCTGTTTTCCACCATGCACCGCAATGCGGCGCCGGCCTCGGCCTATTTCCATATCCCCGGCGACCGCCTGGTGGAGCTGGGGACACCGGTGGAAATCTGAAGTGCGCCCCGGCCGGTGGCAATGTGCTCCCGGCACCCTCATCCTGTGCCCATGACGACATCTCCAGCCCCCAAAGTTCCGCTTTCCATCCTCGACCTGGCTCCGGTGGCCGAAGGCAGCGACGTTGCCACCGCGTTCTCCGACATGGTGGCCCTGGCCCGGCACGCCGACGCGCTGGGCTACCGTCGCTACTGGATGGCCGAGCACCACAACATGCCCGGCGTGGCAAGCGCCGCCACCGCGCTGCTGATCGGCCACGTGGCCGGAGCCACGAAGACGATCCGCGTCGGTGCCGGCGGGGTGATGCTGCCCAACCACGCTCCGCTGCAGGTGGCCGAGCAGTTCGGCACCCTGGCCACGCTGTATCCGGACCGCATCGACCTGGGCCTGGGCCGTGCGCCCGGCACCGACCAGCCCACCGTGCGCGCGCTGCGCCGCTATTACGAGGGCGCCGACGCGTTCCCGCAGGACGTGGCCGAGCTGCTGCACTACTTCGAGCCGGTGAAGCCGGGACAGCTGGTGCAGGCGGTGCCCGGCTCGGGACTCGACGTGCCGGTGTGGATCCTGGGCTCGAGCCTGTTCGGCGCCCAGCTGGCCGCGGCCATGGGCCTGCCGTATTCCTTCGCCTCGCACTTTGCGCCGGCGATGATGAGCGAAGCGCTGGCGCTGTATCACCGCGATTTCAGGCCCTCCAAATACCTGCGCGAGCCCTACGCGATGCTGGCCCTGAACGTGGTGGCCGCTGATACCCGGGCGGAAGCCGAGCGCGAGTTCACCGCCCTGCAGCAGATGTTCGCCCGCCTGCGGCGCCCCGGCCCGCCGGGCAAGGTGCCGCTGCCGGTGGATGACATCAACGCCGAGCTGAGCCCGCAGGAGCTGGCCGCTGTCGGCCAGGCGCTGGCCTGTTCGGTGGTCGGTGACGCAAAGGACGTGGGCGAGGGCATCGCCGACTTCGTCGAGCGCCACCGCCCGAACGAGCTGATCCTGACTGCCAACCTCGCCAGCCTGGAGGCCCGCAAGCGCAGCTTCACCATCGCCGCGGAGGCCTGGGGCCTTCAGCCAACCCTGTAACCCGACGATCGGCTCTCGCGCATGGCGCGCTCCTACGGCGAGGGGCGTGCGCCTTGAGGCGCGCACCTATGCGACCATAACGCGATGACCGAAGAGCGCATCATCGCCGCCGACGCGACCCGTGAAGACGAGGCCGTCGAGGCTTCGATCCGGCCGCAACGGCTGGCCGATTACCTGGGCCAGAAACCGGTCCGCGAGCAGCTTTCCATCTATATCGAAGCGGCGATCAAGCGCGGCGAGGCCATGGACCACGTGCTGATCTTTGGCCCGCCGGGACTGGGCAAGACCACGCTCAGCCACGTGATCGCCAACGAGCTGGGGGTGAGCCTGCGGGTGACCTCCGGGCCGGTGATCGAAAAGGCCGGCGACCTGGCCGCGCTGCTGACCAACCTGCAGCCGCACGACGTGCTGTTCATCGACGAGATCCACCGCCTTCCGCCCGTGGTCGAGGAGGTGCTGTACCCGGCGATGGAGGATTTCCAGATCGACATCATGATCGGAGAGGGCCCGGCCGCGCGCTCGATCAAGCTTGACCTGCCGCCGTTCACCCTGATTGGCGCGACCACCCGTGCAGGCCTGCTGACCGCGCCGCTGCGCGACCGCTTCGGCATCGTCCAGCGGCTGGAGTTCTACAGCGCTGCGGATCTGGAGCGGATCGTGCGGCGTTCGGCAGGGATCCTGGGCATCGACTGCGAGCCTGAGGGCGCTGCGGAAATCGCCCGCCGCGCGCGCGGCACGCCGCGTATTGCCAACCGCCTGCTGCGGCGGGTACGCGATTACGCCCAGGTGCGTGCGGGCGGAAAGATTGACCGCCAGGTGGCGGATGCGGCAATGAAGATGCTGAGCGTGGACCCGGAAGGCTTTGACGACCTGGACCGGCGCCTGCTCAACCTGATCATCGAAAACTTCGACGGCGGCCCGGTGGGCGTGGAGTCGCTGGCCGCGGCGCTGAGCGAGGAGCGCGGCACCCTGGAAGATGTGATCGAACCCTATCTGATCCAGCAGGGCTTCCTGGTGCGCACTGCGCGCGGACGCATGGCCTCGGCCAAGGCGTATCGGCACCTGGGCCTGGAGCCGCTGCGCAAGGCCGCGGGCCAGGGCGGGACGGAGGGGCAGTTTTGAGCCACACGACCAGGTTGCAGCCAGCGTTCAGCTTGCCGACAAGGGTGTACTGGGAAGATACCGACGCTGGTGGCGTGGTGTACCACGCGCGCTATGTGGCTTTCCTGGAGCGGGCGCGTACCGAATGGATGCGCACGCTCGGGTACGGCCAGGAAGCGCTGCGTACCTCGCACAACCTGGTGTTCGCGGTGCGGGCGATGCGGATGGACTTCCGTGCGCCGGCGCGGCTGGACGATGTACTTGAGGTCACGGTGGCGCTGCGAGAATGCCGCCGGGCCAGCCTGGTCGTGGACCAGCTGGTTGAACGCGAAGGCCGGTGCCTGCTGGACGCGCAAGTGCGGCTGGCGGCGCTGGATGCGGAAGGATTCCGTCCCCGGGCGATCCCGGAGGCGCTCCTTGCCGAACTGGTTCCACACCAAATACAGAAATCCGGAGCGGATGCATGATTCCACTGACGATGTTGCTGCAGGCCACCGAGATCCAGCCCTTGCCCGCAGAGGACGGTGCGCTGGCCAGCCAGCTGCCCGCGGATGCCGGCGTGGTTGAAGTGGCCACCGCAGTGGGCGGGGACATCGACATGCTGCAGCTGCTCCTGCATGCCTCGATCCCGGTGCAGCTGGTGATGCTGCTGCTGCTGGCCGCATCGATCGCCTCGTGGGTGATCATCTTCCGCAAGAAGAAGCTGCTCGACCGCGCCCAGCGCGAAGCCGACCGGTTCGAGGAGAAGTTCTGGTCCGGCTCGGACATGGGCAAGCTGTACGCCGCCGCCACCGAGCGCAACCGCGAGATCGGGGGCCTGGAGTTGATCTTCGAGTCCGGCTTCCGTGAGTTTTCGCGCCAGCGCGAACGCCGCAGCGCCACGCCAGCCAGCCAGCTTGAGGGTGCCCAGCGCGGCATGCGCGTGGCCACCTCGCGCGAGCTGGAAGGGCTGGAGCACAACCTGGAATTCCTCGCCAACGTCGGTTCGATTGCCCCGTACGTGGGCCTGCTCGGCACCGTGTGGGGGATCATGATCTCCTTCCAGGGCCTGGCCAACGTGCAGGAAGCCACCATCGCTACCGTCGCCCCGGGTATTTCCGAGGCGCTGATCGCGACCGCGATGGGCCTGTTCGCCGCGATCCCGGCGGTGTGGGCCTACAACCGCTATGCCACCAAGGTTGAGCGCATCGCCACCCGCTACGAGTCCTTTGCCGACGAGTTTTCCTCGATCCTGGAGCGCCAGGCCTACCCCGACGAATGACCGTGACGCGGGCCCGCCCCGCTGCCCGCCTTCGACCGTTTGCCTGATCGCCCTGTAGTCCGGAGTCCCCATGTCGGTCATCTCCAATCGCCGCCGCCACCGCCGCAAGCTCAAGAACGAGATCAACGTCGTTCCCTACATCGACGTGATGCTGGTGCTGCTGATCATCTTCATGGTCACCGCGCCGCTGTTGAACCTCGGCACGCAGGTGAACCTGCCCGATTCCAGTGCACGCTCGCTGGGCTCGCCCAAGGACCCGGTGGTGGTCAGCGTGTACGCGGACGGCTCGCTGGGGCTGATGATCGAGAACGTCAACCAGATCGTCGACGTGGCCGGCCTGCGCGAGCGCGTGCAGGCCATCCACAACCAGAATCCCGGTGCCAGCGTGCTGGTCAACGGCGATCGCGACGCCAGCTACCAGAGCGTGATCCGCGCCATCGACACCATCAACCAGGCCGGGGTGACCCGGGTGAGCCTGATCAGCCGTCCGCAGGAGGGCGGCGAATAAATGCGTGAGGCGCGTGCCGACACCGTCCAGGCGGTCGTGCTGGCGCTGCTGCTGCACGTGCTGTTGTTCGCGCTGGTGTTCCTTGGCCTGCACTGGACCCGCAGCGCGGCGCCGCAGGCGGCCGGCGTGCCGATCAGCGCCGAGCTGGTGGATGCCGACGCGCTGTCGCCAGCCGCCCAGCAGGCGCTGGCCGAGGTGCCCGAGCCCATGCCCGCGCCGGAGCCTGAGCCTGAGCCCACACCCGAGCCGGTCGAGGAAGACGCGGCGCCCCCGTCGCAGCCGCTGCCTGAGCCGGTTCCCGATGATGCCGAGGTGGAGCCGCAGCCCGCACCGCAGGAGCAGATCCCGGAGCCCGACGTGGTGGACCAGGACGAGGCCCGCGCCGACGCCGAGTCCGAGCTGGTTGCCGAGCGCGAACAGGAAGAGCGCCGGCGCCAGGAGCAGATCGAGCTGGCCGAACGGCAGAAGCAGGAAGAGGCCGAGCAGAAGCGCCGCCTGGCCCGGCAGCAACGCGAGCAGGAGCTCGCCAAGCTGCGCGCAGAGCAGGCGCGGGTGCAGCGCGAGGCGGAGGAGGCCGAGCGCAAGCTGCAGCAGATCGCCGATTCGCGCGAGCGCCAGACGTCCGAGCCGACCACCGGCTCCACCGCCAGCCCGCCGCGCGGCACCCCCGACGGCGACAGCGACCTGGCCGCCCGTTATGCCGCCGCGCTGCAGGAGGCGATCGTGCGCAACTGGACCCGTCCCGACAACGTGGCCCTGGGCCAGCGCTGCCGGATCTACATCACCCAGCTGCCAGGCGGGCAGGTGATGAATGTCGAATTCGACAGTTCCTGCCCCTATGACGCCTTGGGACGGCGATCGGTGGAGGCTGCGGTGCGCCGGGCCGAACCGCTGCCGTATGCCGGTTTCGAATCGGTGTTCAACCGCAGGCTCAACCTCAATTTCACCGCCCGGGACCGGTAGGAGCGCGCCATGCGCGCGAAGCCGCGTGACGTCTGCAACTCTTACAATTGCCGAAAATCCGGAACATCACGGGCCTTCCCCCGCTCGCCTGCGCGAACCGATCACTGTCACGCGGCTTCGCGCGCATGGCGCGCTCCTACAGCAGCTGGTGAGCACGCGGCGACGGTTGCCGTTCATCAATCCTCCACGCCCAGCGGCCAAGCTGTAGCGTTGTGAGCATTCCCTATTTTCCAATGTCGAGCCAGACGATGAAATCCATGACCCGCTTCCTCGCTGCCCTGTTTGCGCTTCTGCTGCCCGTTGCCGTCATGGCGCAACAGCAGGGCCTGGAGATCGATATCGTTGGCGGCCACGCCTCGGCGCTGCCGATCGCAGTGGTGCCCATGCCCTACCAGGGCTCGGCAACCGCTCCCGATACCGACGTGGCCGCGGTGATCCGCGCCAACCTGGACCGCTCGGGCCAGTTCCGTACGCTGCCCGAGCGCGACATCGTCGAGCGGCCGACCCGCGGCGCCGAGGTCCAGTACCCCACCTGGCGCATGTTGCGGCAGGATTTCCTGGTGGTCGGCCGGGTGCTGGACGCGGCTGGTGGCGGCTACCGGGTGGAGTACGAACTGTTCGACGTGGCCAAGCAGGAGCGCGTACTGGGCATGGCCATGACCGGCCGCGCCAGCGCCATGCGCGATGTGGCCCACCAGATGTCGGATGCCATCTACGAAGCGATCCTGGGCGTGCGCGGTGCGTTCTGGACCCGGATCGCCTATATCACCCAGACCGGCGCCGGTGAAAGCGCACGCTACGCGTTGATCGTGGCTGATTCGGACGGATTCAACCCGCAAACGGTGGTGCGCTCCAATGAGCCGCTGCTTTCCCCGGCCTGGAGCCCCGATGGCAACCGCCTGGCCTACGTGAGCTTTGAAGGCGGCAACTCGGCCATCTACATCCAGAACATCGCCACCGGCGGCCGCGAACTGATGTCCAGCTTCCGCGGCATCAACGCCTCGCCCGCATTTTCGCCGGACGGCAGCCGGCTGGCGCTGACGCTCTCGCGCAGCGGCAATCCGGAGATCTATGTCATGGATCTGGGCAGCAAGGCGCTGACCCGATTGACCAACCACTTCGGCATCGACACCTCACCCGCCTGGAGCCATGACGGCAACAGCATCTATTTCACCTCCGATCGCGGCGGCCGGCCGCAGGTTTACCAGGTGCCTGCCAGCGGCGGCGGAGAGAGCCGGACGACCTTCCAGGGCAGCTACAACTCCGACCCCAGTGTTTCCTTCGATGGGCAGAAGATTGCCGTAGCGCAAGGCGCGGGCAACGTGTACCGTATTGCAGTGCTGGATCGAAGCCTCGGCACGCCGCGCTGGTCCACGCTGTCGCCAGGTTCGCTCGATGAATCACCGAGCTTTGCACCGAATGCCAGCATGATCCTGTACGCGGCACGTGAGGGACGGCGAGGGGTGTTGTACGCCGTTTCGTCCGATGGCCGAGTGCGCCAGCGCCTGGTGCTTGCTGATGGTGACGTGCGCGAGCCGGCCTGGGGTCCGTTCCGGGAACAACGCTGACGCCGTCTCCACATTGTTTCCATCAACCTGAACGCTGTTGTTCAACCATAGGATCGACGAGATGAAGACCACCACCCGTATCGTGTTCATCGCTGCGCTGTGCGTTGCCGCTGTTGGCTGCGCCCGCCAGGTTCAGGAGGAAGCGCCGCCGCCGCCGGCCGCGCCGCCGCCGACCGCGACTGCGCCCGCCCCCACTGCCGGTGTTTTCGGCCCCGAGGATCTGGACACCGATGCTTGCCTGCGCCAGCGGGTGGTGTACTTCGATTTTGACCAGGAGTCGGTGCGTCCGGAGTTCCAGGCCCAGATGGCCTGCCACGCCAAGTACCTGCGTGACCGCCCTTCGGCCCGCATCACCCTGGAAGGCCATGCCGACGAGCGCGGCAGCCGTGACTACAACCTGGGTCTGGGTGAGCGCCGCGGCAACGCGGTGTCCTCCGCCCTGCAGGCCAATGGCGGTTCCGGCACCCAGCTGACCACCGTCAGCTACGGCGAAGAGCGCCCCAGCTGCACCGATGTCAACGAAGACTGCTGGGCGCGCAACCGTCGCGTTGAGATCGTCTACAGCGCACGCTGATCGCTGGCGTCATGCGTAGACTGATTGTTCCAGTCGTGGTTGCGGCGGCCCTTGTGGCCGCTGCACCCGCGTTTGCACAGCGCGCAAGCCTCGCCGATCGCGTGGCCGCGCTGGAGCGCCAGGATTCCACCACCCGCACCTCCAATGTCGACCTGCTGAACCAGGTCAACGAGCTGCGTCGCGAAGTGGTGCAGCTGCGCTCGCAGATCGAAGAGCTGCAGCACGGCATCGAGCAGATGCGCGAGACCAGCCGTGCCCAGTACCTGGATGCGGACGGCCGGCTCAACCGCCTGGAAAGCGGTTTCGCGCCGGAACCGGCGGATGGCGAAGCCGGGACATCGTTGCCGGTCCCCGTGCCGGAGACGGATGCAGATGCCGCCGAGCGGCCGCGCCTGCCAGCACAGGATCCCGATGAGCGGGCCGCCTATGAGGTGGCCTTCAGCGCCCTGCGTGCGGGCGAATATGAAAAGTCGACGGAGCTGTTCCGGCAGTTCCTCAGCGCGCACCCGGACGGGGCGCTGGTTCCCAACGCCCAGTATTGGCTGGGTGAAAGTTTTTACGTGCTGGAGGACTATGACGCCGCCCAGCGCGCGTTCGAAGCCCTGATCCAGCGCTTCCCCGAGGACTCGCGCACGCCGCGTGCGCTGCTCAAGGTCGGCCTGTCCCAGTACGGTCGGCAGGACATGGAATCTGCCGAACAGACGCTGGCCAAGGTGATCGAGCGTTATCCCGGCAGCGATGCGGCGGTGACCGCCGACGATCGCCTTCGCGTCATCCGCCTCAGCCGCCTGCGCTGAGGTCTGATTCTGCCGGGATCCGGTAGGCTCCGTACAATTGCACCCATGACCCATGTTGTTGCCCCAGATGCCGAGAGGGCCGACCGGCTCCGGATTACCGAGATCTTCCTGTCCCTGCAGGGCGAAGCACGGGAGGCCGGCTGGCCCAGCGTGTTCGTACGCCTGACCGGCTGCCCGCTGCGCTGCCATTACTGTGACACCGCCTATGCGTTCCACGGCGGGCAGTGGTGGACGATCGACGACATCGTGGCGGAAGTTGCCCGCCACGGAGTGCGCCACGTGTGCGTGACCGGCGGCGAGCCGCTGGCGCAGAAGCGCTGCGTGGACCTGCTGCAGCGACTGTGCGATGCCGGGCATGCGGTGTCCCTGGAAACCTCCGGCGCAATCGACATCGGTCGCGTCGACGCGCGGGTGAGCCGCGTGCTGGATATCAAGACGCCGGGTTCCGGTGAGGCCCACCGCAATCTCTGGGAGAACATCGAGCTGCTGACTGCCCACGACCAGGTCAAGTTCGTCCTTTGCGGGCGCGAGGACTACGAATGGGCGAGCGGCATCGTGCGCCAGTACGACATCCCATCCCGCTGCGATGTGCTGTTTTCGCCCAGCAAGAGCGAACTGGCCCCGCGTGACCTGGCCGACTGGATTGTTGCCGACCGCCTGCCGGTGCGCTTCCAGATGCAGCTGCACAAAATCCTCTGGAATGACGAACCGGGACGCTGAGGCAGACTCATGAAGAAAGCAGTCGTACTCCTGTCCGGCGGCATGGATTCCGCCGTGGTCCTGGCCATCGCCCGCGAGCAGGGCTTTTCCGTGCATGCGCTGAGCGTGGACTATGGCCAGCGTCACCCCGCGGAACTGCAAGCCGCCGCTCGGGTTGCGCAGGCACAGGGCGCAGCGGCGCACAAGACCGTCTCGGTTGACCTGCGCAGCATCGGCGGCTCGGCGCTGACCGACGATATCGACGTCCCCGAGGCTGGCGGGCACGGCGCCGGAGACATCCCGGTCACCTACGTGCCGGCCCGCAACACGATCATGCTGTCCATTGCCCTGGGCTGGGCCGAGGTACTGGGCGCGGCGGACATCTTCTGCGGGGTCAACGCGGTCGACTATTCCGGCTATCCCGATTGCCGTCCGGAGTTCATTGATGCCTTCCAGTCGTTGGCCAACCTGGCCACCCAGGCAGGCGTGGAGGGGGCCGGGATCCGGGTGCACGCACCGCTGATGGCGATGGGCAAGGACGGGATCGTTCAGGAAGGGGTACGCCTGGGCGTGGACTTCGCCGCCACCGTCTCGTGCTACAGCGCGGATGCCGCGGGGCGCGCCTGCGGACGCTGCGATGCCTGTCGGCTGCGCGCGGAAGGATTCTCCGGAGCCGGCATTGCCGACCCCACGCGCTACTGCTGAATACGCCGTCCGGACGCCGAAACCCGGCGTGCGGATGGCGTCCCGGAAATTTTCCGGCAAAACACGCAAAATAGACGGGTTCCCCCACCTTTGGACGACATGAAACAGCCTTCCTCCTTCGACTATGAGCAGTTGCTCGCCTGTTCGCGCGGCGAACTCTTCGGCCCCGGCAATGCCCGGCTGCCCGCGCCGCCGATGCTCATGTTCGACCGCATCACCCATGTCTCCACCGAGGGTGGCCGCTACGGCAAGGGCGAGCTGAAGGCCGAATTGGATATCCGTCCGGACCTGTGGTTTTTCGATTGCCACTTCGAAGGCGATCCGGTGATGCCCGGCTGTTTGGGCCTGGATGCCATGTGGCAGCTGTGCGGCTTCTATCTGCCGTGGCTGGGCGCGACCGGCCTGGGACGTGCGCTGGGCGTGGGCCAGGTGAAATTCAGCGGCCAGGTACTCCCGGGCGCAAAGGTGGTGAGCTATGAAATCGACATCCGCCGCACCATGCGCGGCAAGCTGGACCTGGTGATTGCCGACGGCCGTACGCTGGTTGACGGGCGTGAGATCTACCTGGCCTCCGACCTGCGCGTGGGCCTGTTTTCCTCCACTGAGGGCTTCTGATCATGCGTCGCGTGGTAGTGACCGGAATGGGCGTGGTTTCGTGCCTGGGCAATGACCTGGAGACGGTGTCGAAGTCGTTGCGCGAAAGCCGCCCGGGCATCAGCTTTGTGCCCGAGTACGAAGAGCTTGGCCTGCGCAGCAGGGTGGCCGGCGTGCCGGAGATCGACCTGACGGCTGAGATCGACCGCAAGCTCAAGCGCTTCATGGGCGACGCCGCTGCGTATGCGTATGTGGCCGCCCGCGACGCGATTGCCGCTGCGGGGCTGACCGACGAACAGGTACGTAGCGAGCGCACCGGCCTGGTGGCCGGTTCCGGCGGCGGTTCGCCGCAGTGGCAGGTGGAAACCGCAGACCTGCTGCGCAACCGCGGCGTGCGCAAGGTGGGGCCGTACATGGTTCCGCGCTCGATGGGATCGACGGTCTCGGCAACGCTTTCCACCGCGTTCGGGATCCGCGGCGTGAGCTATTCGCTCTCCGCGGCCTGCGCCACCTCGGCGCACTGCATCGGCGCCGGTGCGGACCTGATCCGCCACGGTGCCCAGGACGTCGTGATCGCCGGCGGCGGTGAAGAGCTGCACTGGGCGATGACCGCGCAGTTCGATGCGATGGGCGCCCTGTCGAACAAACGCAATGACACCCCGCTGAGCGCCTCTCGTCCGTATGACGCGGACCGCGACGGATTCGTGATTGCCGGCGGTGGCGGCATGCTGGTGCTGGAAGAGTACGAGCACGCGGTCGCGCGCGGTGCGACGATCCTGGCCGAACTCACCGGCTATGGCGTGACCTCCGACGGCGCGGACATGGTGGCTCCCTCGGGCGAGGGCGCGGTGCGCTGCATGCGCATGGCGCTGGCCGGCCTCAACGGTACGCCGGTGGGCGGGATCGACTACCTCAACACCCATGGCACTTCGACCCCGGCCGGCGACATCGTCGAGTTGGAGGCCGTGCGCGAGGCATTCGCCGGCAAGGTGCCGCCGCTGTCCTCGACCAAGGCGCTGAGCGGGCATTCACTGGGTGCTGCCAGCGTGCATGAGGCCATCTACAGCCTGCTGATGATGCGCGATGGCTTCATCGCCGGCTCGGCCAACATCGAGCAGCTGGACCCGCGGGCGGAAGGCTTCCCGATCGTGGGCGAGAGCCGCGATGCGGATCTGCACACGGTGATGTCCAACAGCTTTGGTTTTGGCGGCACCAACGCCAGCCTGGTGTTCAGCCGCCTGGACTGATTCCATCCTCCGCGGGAGTGCGGCACTGCACTCCCGCGCAGATCAACCCGGGCCGATTGCAGCCGTCGTCGTGCTTCCGACAGGCTGGGCAATCCCGCCGGAAGCGGTCAGTGCCGGTGGAAGTTCAGTCCCACGGATGCCAGCTGCCGCTGGCCACGGTGCTACGCAGGGCTTCAATGATGGGAGCGGAATCAATGCCGTTGCGCGCGAGCCATTCCGTGTCGTAGAGCGTCTGGTCGTAGCGTTCGCCGGGATCACACAGCAGGGTCACGATGCTGCCTTCCTGCCCCTGCTCGCGCATGCGGCAGGCCAGCTGCAGGCAAGCGACCAGGTTGGTGCCGGACGAGCCGCCGTAGCGGCGCCCCAAGTGTTCCTTCAGCAGCCACATGCCGGCGACGGATGCGGCGTCGGGAACCTCGATCACATCGTCCACGGTTTCAAACACCCAGCCGGGTTCAACCTGTGGCCGGCCAATGCCTTCGATCAGCGTCGGCTGGCTGCAGCGGACGCCGCGGTCGCGGCTCTGCCAGGCGTGGACGAAAGCGCTGCCGCTGGGCTCGGCCACGCATAGCTGGGTGGCCAGACCGCGATAGCGCAGGTAGCGGCCGATCGTGGCCGAGGTGCCACCGGTACCCACGCCACAGACGACCCAGGCCGGGTCCGGATGCGGTTCCGCGGCCAGCTGGGTGATGATCGATTCGGCAATGTTGTTGTTGCCGCGCCAGTCGGTGGCGGTCACCGCCAGGCCGAACTGGTCCAGGTGGCAGGCGCCGTTGGCGGCATGCCAGGCGGCGCGTGCGTACACCTGGGAGGGATCCTCCACCAGGTCGCAGTGGCCACCCAGCGCCTGCACATCGGCGATCTTGCGCGGTGCGGTGGCGGCGGGCATCACCGCGGTGAAGGGGAGGCCGAGCAGGCGTGCGAACCAGGCTTCCGAGATGGCGGTACTGCCTGAGGAGGCGTCCACCACCTGCTGTCCCTGGCGCAGGCGGCCATTGCACAGCGCGTACAGGTACAGCGAGCGGGCCAGGCGATGCTTGAGGCTGCCGGTCGGGTGGGCGGCCTCGTCCTTGAAGTAGAACTCGATGCCGGGAAAGCCCTTGAACGCCAACCGCAGCAGGTGCGTATCAGCCGAACGGGCCGCCTCCTGGCGCAGCAGTTTCAGTGCTTCGCGGGTCCAGAGACGGTGGCTGGTGGAGTCTTCGACGGAGGGGGGAATCTGCGTATCCATGTGCCTGTAAGGATACGCGGGATGGGCTGGTTTCACCCGGTGATGCCGTAGAACACCCCGAGTGGATGGTGGGCCCGCGCGATGCTGTAGATCATGCCAAAGATGGCCAGCGCGGCCACGTAGCACACGATCTGTCCCGCGCGGCTGCGCGCGCGCCTCAGTGCGTATACGCCCAGCACGACATAGACCACCAGCAGGATGAGTTTCACCGTCAGCCAGCCGTTGGCGTACAGCCCGCGCGGCAGGATGCCCAGCAGCATCAATGCTGCGGTGAGCAGCGCGGTGTCGATGCCATAGCTGGTCCAGCGCACCGTGGCCCAGCGCGGCCAGCGCATGCCCGCCAGGGCGCCGGCGCCGCGCAGTGCGAACAGGGCGCCGCTGGTCAGCGCCAGGCCGATATGGGCGTGTTTGATCTGCGGGTAGAACTCGATCATTGAAGCTTCCGGCAACACAAGAGTTGACCCGTGTCCGGGTGTTTCAGCCCGGCCGGCCGTCGGCCCGGGGACTCAGGTAGATCCGGCCGAGCCTCGCCACCCAGGGCAGGAACGCCACCAGCCAGCCCAGCGCGGCCGCCGCCTGCCAGGCCGGGGTATCCGGCAGCACCTCGGCCGCAACCCGCATCAGCGCGACCACCTGGATGGCGATGAAAGCGAACCAGGCCACCTTCGGCATATACAGGCCCTGGCCGGAATGGCCCTGGGTGACCCGGGTAACCATGGCCACCAGCACGCTGCCAAAAAAGCCCACGAACAGCGCATGCGCCGGACCGCGGCCCAGCCAGTACACGCCGGTCAGGAGGTAGGAGAAACTCTGGCCGGTATAGAGCGCGAAGGTGAGCGGCAGCCACGCCAGGCCCAGGAACAGCACCGTCAGCAGGCCGGGCTTTTTCCCGCGCGGCCACCACCGCCACAGCATCCAGCCGGTCAGCGCCAGCAGCGGCACGTCCACCAGCCACAGCAGCCCGTACATGTGGAACAGTTCCAGCACCAGGTGCCCGAGGCACAGCGGCCACAGCGCCGCGAGCAGCCACATGGGCCGCCATGCCTGGTAACCGGGCACGGCGCTGGCGGCGAAGAACGGGAACATGCGGTGGGCGATAGTCAGATAGATCGGCAGCAGCAGGCCAAAGCTGCCGATCTTGATGCTCACGAACGCCCAGAACGGCGGAGCACCCCACACATGGACCAGCCAGGCCAGCAGGCCCACGAAGCCCAGCGAAAGGGCAGCGAAGCAGGAGCGCGCGTGCCAAGTGGTGCCGCGCTCACGCCACAGCAGCGGGCCGAGGGTGCACAGGCCTGCCAGCCATCCGCCGATGGTCATGAACAGCCCCACCACCAGTCCCACGTCCCAGCCGATCGCCCCCAGCAGGGTCGCGATCTGGCCGCCGAACAGGCCCACGCCGACCGGCGCGTAGCGCCAGCGCTCGAACTCGGGCTGTCCCATCCATTTGGGGAACGTGGTGAGCAGGAAGCCGAAGATGAAGCTGGGCAGCATCTGGTACTGCATCACGAAGGCGTGCAGCCAGCCTGCGTAGGTCAGCGGCTGATGCATTTCCACCAGCGGCCAGCGCAGCGCGCCCAGCCAGGCGGCCCACCAGGCCATCGCCAACAGCAGGTTGCCGGCGCCGATGAAGAACATCAGCCGGTGCGGGGCGTCGCCCAGGCGACGCGGGGACAGGGCAGGGGAGTGTTGAGGGTGCATGGCGCCAGTATGGGCGCCACCGGTGGCCGGGGCCTTGACCCAGGTCAGCCGGGGTCGGCTCAGTTGCGCAGGATCGGCTCGGCCAGCGTTTCCAGACGGTCGCGGTCCAGCAGCTCCACGTCGCGGCGGTCGATCTGCAGCAGCCCATCCTGCTGGAAGCGGCGCAGCACCCGGCTGACCGTTTCAGGCGCCAGCCGCAGGTAGTTGCCGATGTCGGTGCGGGCCATGGTCAGTTGGAAGCGGTGCGGCGAGAAACCGCGCGCGGCCAGTCGCCGCGACAGGCCGATCAGGAATGCGGCCATGCGCTGGTCCGCGGTCCAGTCGCCGGCCAGCAGCGCGGCGCGGCCGATGTTGCGGCTGAGCAGGCGGAACAGGTGCCGCTGCAGGCCGGGCAGCTGCGCGGCCAGTACCGAAATTTTGGGGAACGAGAACTGGCACAGCATCACCGTGTCCAGCGCCACAGCGTTGCAGGGGTAGCGGTCGCCGTCGATCCCGTCCAGGCCGATCACCTCGCCCGGGAAATGGAACCCCAGCACATGTTCCCGGCCTTCGCGATCGATGGTGTAGGTCTTGACCGTGCCCGAACGCACCGCGGCGATTGCCTCGAATGGATCGCCCGCGCGGAACACATGATCTCCCGCGTGCAGCGGCCCGGTGTGCTCGACCAGCATGTGCAGGTTGCGCAAACCGGACTTGTCCATGCCTTCGGCCAGGCAGGCCTGGGAAAAGGCACAGGTGGAGCAGAAGGTGAAGTCATCACCATCGTCCGCTAGCGTTGCCTGGTTGTGATGCGGAAACGGCGTACTCATCGCCATCCCGCCGAAGCAGTCAGATGGCACGCGAGTAGCGCGGAGCAGACGGCTCGGCGGTGGGCTGGTTGAGATATCGATCGAAGCACATCGCAATATTACGCAACAGCAGGCGTCCGCGCGAGGTCGCGATGATTCGGTCCTGCTCAACCCGCACCAGTCCGTCTTCCACCAGCGGGTGCAGCCGGTCCAGGGCGTCGGCGAAATACTCCGGGAAGTTGATCAGGTAGCGCCGTTCCAGCGCGTTGACCGGTATTTCCCCCTGGCACATCAGGCGCTGGATCAGGTCGGCGCGCAGGCAATCATCCTCATCCAGGCCCAGCCCGCGGAATACCGGCAGCCGGCCCTCGTCGATCGCGATCTGCCAGGAAGGCAGGTCGCGCGGGTTCTGGCTGAAGGTGTTGCCGATATGGCTGATGGCGCTGACGCCCAAACCGATCAGGTCGGTATCGGCGTGGGTGGTGTAGCCCATGAAGTTGCGGTGCAGGCCGCCGCGCTCCTGGGCACGGGCCAGATCGTCATCGGGCAGGGCGAAGTGGTCCATGCCGATGTAGACGTAGCCGGCCGCGCCGAGCTTTTCGATGGCCAACTGCAGCAGGCCCAGCTTGGTCTCGGCATCCGGAAGCTGATCGTCCCGGATCTTCTTCTGTGGGCGGAACAGCTGCGGAAGGTGGGCATAGCTGTAGACCGCCAGGCGGTCCGGGCGCGCCTCCAGCACCAGGTCGAGCGTGCGGGCGAAGCTTTCCCGGGTCTGCAGCGGCAGGCCGTAGATCAGGTCCAGGTTGACCGAGCGGAAGCCATGCTGGCGGCAGGCCTCCACTACGGCGAAGGTTTCCTCCACCGACTGCACCCGGTTCACCGCCACCTGCACGTCGTGGTCGAAGTCCTGCACGCCCAGGCTGGCGCGGTTGAATCCGATTTGCGCCAGCTCGGCGACTTCCTTCGGACCGATGAAACGCGGGTCCAGCTCGATCGAGATGTCGCGGTCACGGTGGTCGGAGAAGTGGAACTGGCTGCGCAGGGCATCCACGGCTTCGGCCAGCTGGGCGGGGGCGAGGAAGTTCGGGGTGCCGCCGCCGAAGTGCAGCTGGATCACTTCCCGGTCGCGGTCAAAGAGCTCCGCGAACAGGGCGATCTCGCGGTACAGGCGCGCCAGGTACGCCTCGCCCCGGGTCAGGTCACGGGTGATGATCCGGTTGCAGCCGCAGTAGAAGCACGGGCTCATGCAGAACGGCACGTGCACGTACAGCGACAGGCGCCGGGGGATGGGGTCTCCGTTGCTGGCCAGCGCGGCTTCGCGCAGCTCGGCTTCGCCGAAGTCCGCGTTGAACTTGGGCGCGGTCGGGTAGGAGGTGTAGCGCGGGCCGGGGCGGTCGTATCGCCGCAGCAGCCCTGCGTCGAACTGGGGCTGGGAGGGAATCTGCATGACTGAAGATTAGTCCTGGGCGGAGGGGGATGCCTTGACTCTGGTCAATCTCTGGGCGGATGGACGGTTGCTCTTTATTTTGGGAAAGCCCGGGGCTGAAGGGTTGTCGCGGCGCCTGGCGCCGGTGCCCTTGCGTGCGAATGTCCCCCGGCTACGGCCTGCGGCCTTCGCCTCCTCCTTGATTTCGCACGCAAGGGCACCGGCACCCGCGTGGTGGGTGCGGGGTGGCTCAGTTGAAAAGCAAGCGCTGCGGGCGAGGGATGATTCCGGAGAAGTCTTTCCAAGCCCAAGCCCCGTCGCGGTCGGGAGCCTTCGCAGCGAAATAAAGGAGGAGGCAGCCGCGTTTTTGGCGGCTGCCGGGGGACATTCGCAGCGAAGGCTCGCGGCCGCGACGGGGCCCATCAGGTCACGACATTGGAAAGCGAAAGCGCAGGCCCTTCCCCGCATCTCTGCAGATCCCGATTTACCGGAGCCAAAAAAGAAACCGCCGCCCCAAGAGCTGGGCGGCGGCGGGGTAACCCATCGGGCTGGGGGAAGTCAGCGGGCGATGGGCAGGGAGAGGTCGGTGTCGGCCTTGATCGGACCCGCGGCCGACGGGAGGGTCATCAGGTCGTGATTCCAGCTGTCGCCTTCGACCATCACGTGTGCAGCTGCACCCAGTTCAACCGCCTCGATCAGGTTGTGGTTGAGGTAGGTGTACATGCCCGGCTGCAGGAAGGTGTACAGCGCTGCACCGGCCGAACCACCGGCGATGAACCACGTCTCCAGGTCCTTGAGCGGTGCGTTGTTGAACTTGCCGCGCTCCCATACGTAGTCGCCGTGGCCGCCGATCAGGTGCGGGCGGGTGTCACGGTTGCCCTGCGAGTGGATGAACAGCACCGTCTCGCCGACCTTGGCGGTCATCGCGCTCTCGCCGGTCAGGGCGCCCACCGAACCGTTGAACACCACGTGGCTGGGGGTCAGGCTGCGCATGACCTCGAGCGTGTCCGGCAGGGCTTCGGCGTGCGAGCCGTAGCTCTTGAAATTGCCGTCCTCATCGCGCGGGATGTAGAACTCCGTCTCGCCGATGTAATAGGCCTTGTCGTAGCGCAGCGGATTGCTTTCCCCATCCTTCAGGCCATCGCGGGGCAGCACCATGATCGCGCCCTGCATGCCGGCCACCACGTGCCAGGGCGTCATCGTGCCGCCAGGTGCGCAGTGATAGATGAAGGTGCCCGGCCGGGTGGCCTGCCACAGCAGCGTGACCTGCTCGCCTGGGGAGATGACGGTGATGTCGCCGCCGCCCATCGCACCCGTGGCCGAGTGGAAGTCGATGTTGTGCGGCATGGTGTTGGTGGCGGGATTGATCAGGGTCAGCTCAACGTAGTCACCCTCGTGCACGACCATCATCGGGCCCGGGATGCTGCCGCCGAACGTCATGGCCTGCAGCGTGGTGCCCTGCTGATCGATGACCACTTCCTCTTCGGTGATGGGCAGGGTGAACTGCACCACCTTGGGCCCGCCAACCGCGACCTGGGTATGGTCATGGATATGCGGGGGACGGACCAGCTGCACCTGCTGACGCGGCAGGTTGGACAGGTCAGGCGCATCGGCAATGTTCCGCTGCACCAGCTCCATGGCATCCATGGCCTGTGCGGGCTCGGGTGCAGCGCCCATTCCAAGGACGATTGCAGCGGCGAGAAGGGTGGTCTTGAACACGTTCATCGTGGGTCTCCAGTGGGTGTTCCTTTTGTCTGGAGACATGGTCTCCCGGGGGCGCTATTCACGCCTTGATCGGAATCAAGTGGACGCTTGTTTTAAAGGGCTTTTCAGAGCAGGGCTGATACGGCGCGGGGCGCGAGGGTCGGGGCCCTTGAGTGCTCATGTCCCCCGGCGACGGCCTGCGGCCGCCGCCTCCTCCTTTACTTCGCTCTCAAGGGCCCCGACCCCCGCGTGTCGAGTCCGGGGTGGCTTCGGGAACAGTTCGGAGTCGATTGGTGGTCGCCTGTCCCCGCAAGCCGAGCCCCGTCGTGGCCGGAAGCCCTTGCGGGGAAGTAAAGGAGGAGGCCACCGCCGCAGGCGGAGGCCGGGGGACATGAGCCGCAAGGGCTTCCGGCCGCGGCGGGGCCCGTCAGCTCACCGCAAAGCCAGGAGAAGAAAGGCAGTTCCCTCGCTGCTTCCCCGCTCTTGGAAAAGAGACTTCTCCACACACGGCAGCGCACAAAAAAACATGCCGGCTTTCGCCGGCATGTCGAGGGGAGAGAGCTGTGTGTAGCGATCAGCGGGTAACTTCAACCGTGCCCCGCATCAGGCCGGAGTGGCCCGGGAAGGAACAGAAGAAGGTGTAGTCATCACCGGCCGTCAGCTTGCTGCCCGGGAACGTGATGCTGGTCTTGCCACCACCGCCGATCATCTCGGTTGCGGCGATCACCCGGGCATCGCCGGAAGGCACGTAGTTGTTCGCGGCGCCGGCCTTGATCCCGGCCTGGGCAACGTCATTGGCGGCGGCAGTCTCGGTGATCACCACGTTATGGCCCATGGCCGCCACCGGCAGCGAACCGGAGTGGGTCAGCTCGACCGTGATCGACGAACAGCTGGACGACACGCTGACGCTCTTCTGGCTGAACTGCATGCGGTCGTTGCTGTCCAGAGAGATGGTGCAGTTCTGGGCGGCAGCGCTGCCGGCGGCAAAGAGAATGGCAAGTCCGAGGGCGGCGGTAAGACGTTTCATGGTGGCTGCTCCTGTGCAGTGACGAAGGTTGAAATCCATGCTTTGCAGTATGGAGATGCGGCCCTTCGACCACCTTGATCTGGATCATGCCGACGGCATGCTTTTGCGGCCGGGTGCAAAGAGCGTTCAGGTGCCCTGCGGCAGGCAGCCGAGCGCTGCCAGAACGCCGTGCAGGGCGGGGATCTGCATCAGCCACGGCGAGGCCATGGTCAGCAGGCCGGCGCCAAGCACCAGCACGCCGGCCACGGTGCGCCAGCGGGGCTGCTGCAGCCAGCGCCCGATGCGTGCGCCCGACCAGGTGATGGATACCATCAGCGGCAGCGTGCCCAGGCCGAAGGCCGCCATGGTCAGGGCGCCGTTGCGCGCGTCGGCCTGCAGCCACGCCACGGCCAGCAGGGTGGTGCTGAGGCCGCACGGCAGCCAGCCCCACAACATGCCCAGGCCAATGCGCTTGGCCGTGCTGTCGGCCGGCAGCAGATGCCGCTGAAGCGGCCGCAATGCCCCCCACAGACGCTGCGCAGGACCGGCGAGGATGCCTGCACCCGCCCGCGGGTTGAGGATCCGCATGGCAACCATCACCATCATCAGCCCCACGGCGGCGCGCAGGCCCCAGGCCAGCCAGTCGACGCGGACCACCCGCAGCAGGCCGTGGCCGAGTCCGCCGACGATGGCGCCGCCCAGGGTGTAGCCCAGCACCCGGCCGAGGTTCGGTTCAAACGCCGCCCGCCAGCTGCTGCGCGTGGACATGGCGGAAAATCCCGTGGCAATCCCCCCACACATGGCGGCGCAGTGGACGCCGCCCATCAGGCCCGCGAGCAGCGCGGCGCCAAGGGCAAGCCAGTCAATCGGCATCGCGTTCCCGTGCCTGGCCGGGCTGGACATCTTCCAGCCGGCCGGGTGGCGGCGCATCCTCGCTGAGAATGTCGATCGCCGCCGTGTCCAGATCCTCGAACTGGCCCTTGCGTACCGCCCAGACGAAGGTGCCGATCATGAGCAACAACAGGATCACGCTGATGGGGATCAGGACGAAAAGGATGTTCATGCCGCAGTCCTGGAATGTGCGCGTGGAACGCGCGTGAGCCGCAGGGCGTTGCCCACCACCAGCAGCGAAGACAGTGCCATGCCCAGCGCGGCCAGCCAGGGGGTCACCAGGCCGGCAATGGCCACCGGCAGGGCAATGATGTTGTAGCCCCCGGCCCAGACCAGGTTCTGGCGGACCACGCGACGCGTGCGGCGGGCGGTTTCCACCGCCTGCGGGACGCGCAGCAGCGAATTGCCGGTCAGCACCAGGTCGGCTGACTGCTGGGCCAGCGCGGCGCCACCTGACAGCGCCAGGGAGACGTCGGCACCAGCGAGGACGGGAGCGTCGTTGAGACCATCACCCACCATTGCCACAACGCGGCCTTGGGTCTGCAGGGCGCGCGCATAGGCCAGCTTGTCCTCGGGGCTCTGACGGGCGTGGGCATGCTCGATGCCCAGACGATTGGCGAAGTCGGCGACCGGCGCTTCAGCGTCGCCGCTGGACAGGTGCACGCGGATGCCCATTTCCCGCAGGCGCGCCACGGCGGCAGCGGCGTCAGCGCGGGTGGCTTCCTGCACCCGGAACCGGGCCACGGCGCGTTCGCCATTGCCCAGCCAGATGGCATCGTCATCGGCCTGTCCGGCCGCTGCGTACGCCGCCCGGCCCAAGTGCCAGCGCTGTCCATTGACGCTGCCTTCGATGCCCTGGCCGGGTACCGCACGGACTTCTTTGGCGGGATGGGGAGTTTCCAGGCCGGCGAAAGCGCGGGCCAGCGGGTGCCCGCTGTCGCTTTCAAGCGCCGCGGCGATCGAAAGCACCGTGTCACGATCCAGCTCCGCCAGCGGCGTGGCTTCCGAGAGCACGGGATGCCCATCGCTGAGGGTGCCGGTCTTGTCGAATACCAGATCGGTGACCCGGGCCAGCTGGTCGAGCGCGGATTCGCCCAGGGCCAGTACGCCCAGGCGGGCCAGGGTGCCGTGTGCGGCCGCCAGCGCGGCCGGCGCGGCCAAAGCCAGTGCGCATGGGCAGCTGATGACCAGCAGTGCCAGGGTGACCTCGAGGGCGCGGGACGGATCGTAGATGCGCCAGCCGATGTAAACCGCCACCGCCGCGATCAGCAGCCAGCTGACGAAGTGATGGGCGATGCGTTCGCCCACCACTGCCAGCGCGGGGCGCTGGGCCTGGGCCTTCTCGACCAGGGCGGTGAGCTGGGAGAGGCGGGTGCCGGCACCGGTCTCGTCCACCCGCAGGCGGGCAGGGCGCTCGCGGCACAGGGTGCCGGCGAAGACGCGCTCGCCGGCCCCGCGCGCCACGGGCGTCCATTCGCCGGTCAGCAGCGCTTCTTCGAAGCTGGACGGCTCAAGCAGGATCCCGTCGGCCGGGACCACGCCGCCGACTGCCACGTAGGCCACGTCGCCTGGCGAGAGCGCGGCAACCGGCACGGTTTCGCGCTGTCCATCGGGGCCTTCGCGCGCGGCGAAGGCCGGCCGGGCGCGTGCCAGGGCATCCACCTGGGCGCTGGCGGTGGCGCGCGCGCGCTGCTCGAGCATGCGCGCGACCAGCAGCAGGAACACGAACATCACCGCAGCGTCATACCAGACGTGGACGCCGCCGCGGACCGTTTCCAGCACGCTCGCACCCCAGGCCAGCAGGGTGGCACTGGCGATCAGGGTGTCCATGCCGAGGCGGCGCTGGGCGAGTTCGCGCCAGGATCCGAGCAGGAACGGCCAGCCGGCGTAGAACACTACCGGCGTGGACAGCAGGAAGGTCACCCAGCGGAAGAAATCCCGCGTGGGGATGGGCATGGTGAAGTGGATGTCCAGGTACAGCGCTTCGGCCACCATCATGGCCTGCATGGCGCCGATCCCGGCCACGCCGATCCGGAGCAGGTCACGGTTGCGCTGGCGGCGTTGCTCGCGCTCGCGCGCTTCACCAGTGGCGAGATAGGGCCGGTAGCCGAGGGCGGCCAGGCGCCGCAGCGGCGCGGACAAACGGGTACGGGTGGGGTCCCAGGTGAGGCGGATACGGCCGGTCACGGCGTTGGCGCCGCTCTCGATGATGCCTTCTTCGCGCGACAGGGCCCGATCGATCAGCCACGCGCAGGCGGCGCAGCGCATGCCGTCGGTGAGCAGGGTGATCTCGCGCCCGCCCGGTACGTTGCGGGCATGTTCGGCCTGGACTTCCTCGCGGTCCCATAGCGACAGGTCGTCATCCAGGGCGTCTTCGTCGATGCGGCTGGCCGGCGCGGTGCGCAGCCGGTAGTAATCGCCCAGGCGCGCGTCCTGGATCCATTCGGCCGCGGCGGCGCAGCCTTCGCAGCAGAACGAACGGGTAGTACCAGAGAGGGTGCGCTGCGCCGGCGATGCAGGCAGCGGATCGGCGCAGTGGTGACAGCCGGCGGCCTGCCGCGGAGAAACGGCGTCCGCGCGCAGGGTTGCGCCCGGCGCGACCGCGCTCATCGGTCGGGGCCGGCTTCCTGCAGGGCCGGTTGCAGGCGCGCGGCCAGCTCCCCGCGCGTCAGCCTGCCCTGCAGGCGCCACTCACGGTCGACCGGGGACAGGCGCAGGTTCCAGTCGTGGCTGGTGTCCACTTCGGCCTCAACGCGCCAGCCGATGTCGGACGGGTCCAGCTGAAGGCGCAGGTCCTCGGCGGAGCTGATCGGGTGGCTGAGCACCAGGTCCAGGGGCGCGCTGCGGGTGAAGCGCCCGCTCACCGGAAAGACTTCCACCGTGCCGGCCTCCAGGTCCAGACGGACCACGGCGACGTAGCGCCCGACGCGGGCTGCTTCGTCGGCACTCAGGTCGGTGACCTGCGCGCCGCGGGCGGTGCGTCGCACTTCATCCAGCACCGGATCGTCGCCGCCGGTGCGCAGCGCCGTGATCAGCAGGCCTACGCCGGCGATGATGGAAATCGCCGGCAATACGAAGACCAGGATCAGGACGTGGTTACGCCAGAAGGGGACTTTTTCATTCATTGCAGGGGACCAAAGAAGCTGCTGTCGACTTCCTGACGGACCTGGCCATCGGCCGATTCGATCAAGAAGGTGATTTCATGCCGGCCCGAGACACCGGCCGGTGCGGCAATGACCAGCGGCAGGGAGCGCACCTGCTGGGCGTCCAGGGAGACGACGTCATCGAGCATCAGTTGCAGGTCGTCGATGCCGCTTTCAATGGCGATATTGTACTGCGCCTGCTCGTTGCTCTTGTTGATGAGCTTCAGCGTGTAGCCATTTTCAACCCCCGCGGGGGTTTCGCGGTACAGCGCGTTGCGATCACGCAGGACCTCGACGATCAGCGGGCTGCGCGTGCCCACGCCCCAGCCCCAGGCCAGCACCAGGACAAGCAGGATGGTGCCGTAGATCATGATCCGCGGGCGCATGACCCGGCTGGGCTTGCTGTCGATCGCGTTCTGGGTGGTGTAGCGGATCAGGCCCTGCGGATAGCCCATCTTGTCCATGACATCGTCACAGGCGTCGATGCAGGCCCCACAGGCGATGCACTCGTATTGCAGGCCGTTGCGGATATCGATGCCGGTGGGGCAGACCTGCACGCAGATGGTGCAGTCGATGCAGTCGCCCAGTTGTTCGGGTGCGAACTTGGGCAGCGGCTCGGCTTCGATATCCAGCTCGTTGTCAAAGCTGATGGTGCCGCGCGCATGGGCGCGGTTATCGGCTGCGGTGGGATGCTGGGCCGAGCGGAACACGAAGTCGTAGGCGGTGATCTTGTCCAGCAGCCCGCGGCCGCGCTCAAACACGCTTTCCAGGCCACGTTTGCGCGGGCCGCGCGGCTCGCCGCGCATCGGGTCGTAGGCGATGATCAGCGTGTTGCGGTCAAACATCGCGCTCTGGAAGCGCGCGTAGGGGCACATGTACTTGCACACCTGTTCGCGCAGGAACCCGGCGTTGCCCCAGGTGGCCAGGGCGTAAAACAGCACCCAGAAGATTTCCCAGCCGCCCCATGCCAGCTGCGGCAGGCGTGCGCCCAGATCGGTGATGGGGGTGAAGAAGCCGACGAAGGTGAAGCCGGTCCACAGCGCCAGCACCAGCCACAGGATGTGCTTGCTGCCCTTGCGCAGGATCTTCTCCCGCGTCCACGGGCCGGCATCAAGCCGCATGCGCTGGTTGCGCTTGCCCTCGGTCCACTGTTCGATCCACAGGAACACTTCGGTCCAGACCGTCTGTGGACAGGCGTAACCGCAGAACAGGCGCCCGGCCAGGGCGGTGAAGAAAAACAGCGCCATCGAGGCGATGATCAGCAGCAGGGCCAGGAACACGAAGTCCTGCGGCCAGAAGGTCAGTCCGAACACGTGGAACTGGCGAGCGGGCAGGTCGAACAGCACCGCCTGGCGCCCATTCCAGCTCAGCCACGGGAACACATAGAACATGCCCAGCAGCCAGAACACCGCCAGCTTGCGCAGCCGGTCGAGGCGACCGTTTACTTCGCGGGGGTAGATTTTGCCTTCGCTGACGTAGTAGCTGTCGTGCCCTTCGTCATCGAGCATCTTGATAGGAATACGGCCGGACATAGGTGCTCAGTCGCCTGACAGCGTCCGGTTGAAGCGGCTTGCCGGTCGCAGCAGCCACCACGTAAACAGGCTGGAGGACGCCGTAGCCAGCCAGAAAACAAAGAAGCCGATCGTGTAGCCCAGGGTGCGGCTGATCGGGAGCCCGGGGAACGTCATGTCCCGCAGTTCCAGCGGGTCGACGTGGGCAAAAAACACCATGGTGGTCACGCCCGCGGCAAAGAAGCTCGGCCACAGGATTGCGCCGAGCCTTTGTGCCATCGGCCGGGGCGGGTGCTCCGGCGCGGATGGGCGGACCTGGTGACTCATTGCTGCCCGCTCCCGGGCGCCGCAGTGGCGACCGTGCCTTCCGGCGGGTTGGACAGCGACCACACATAGGCGGCCACCAGACGTGCGCGGGTTTCACCCAGCAGGTCGCGGTGAGCCGGCATCACGCCGTGCCGTCCCTCGGCGATGGTCTGGTGGATGGCTTCGGCACTGCCGCCGTAGACGTATTCCCCACGGGTCAGGTCGGGGGCACCCAGCGAGGGGTTGCCGGTGCCGTCTGCCATGTGACAGGCCACGCACAGACCTTCGAACAGCCGTTCGCCACGGGTGGCGAAGAAGTCGCGCGGCGCGTCCGGCTGGGCCAGGGAGCGGGTGTAGGCAACGATCTGGGTCATCGCCTGGTCGCCGCCCATGCCCACCAGCACGGATTCCCACGGCGGCATGATGCCGTCGCGCCCGTCAAGGATCGTGGCCAGGATGTCTTCGGGTTCGCCGCCCCACAGCCAGTGGTCATCAGTGAGGTCGGGGTAGCCGATCGCACCCTGGGCGGTGGAGCCGTGGCAGGTGGCGCAGGTGTTGGCAAAAATCGAGCGTCCCAGCTGCAGCGCTTCGTCGTTGCGCGCCAGCACCGGGATCGGCTGGCCGGCGTGAACGGCAAACGTTTCTTCCAGCAGGGCGTCGTTGGCCGCGCGCTGGCGGTCGTGCTCGGAGGCCGAGCTCCAGTTGCTGAGGCCGGAGAAATTCCCAAGGCCCGGATACCAGGCCAGGTAGGCGACCCCGAACACGATGCTCAGGTAGAAGCCGTTCACCCACCACTTGGGCAGCGGCTTGTTGTACTCGGTGATGTCGCCATCCCAGACGTGGCCGGTGTCATCGGGAGCCGGGTCGCCGGGGCGACGACGGCCGGTCCACCACAGCAGCCACGTGTATCCGATGATGTGCGCGATCACCAGGACGGTTACAAACAGGGACCATCCCTGGGTCATGACTGCCTCTCCCTCACTTCTTCCAGTTCCTCTTCGTCAAGCGGCAGGCGCGCGGCTTCATCAAATGTGTACTTGCGACGCGGGCTCCAGGCCCAGGCCCAGCCGGCCAGAAACAGCACCAGCAGGATTACGGCTACGATTCCGGACACCATCTCACTGCCCTCTTGGTGCGTGGCGGCCGAGTCCCTGCAGGTAGGCGACCACGGCGTCGAGTTCGGTCTTGCCGCTGACTTCGTCGGCGGCTTCGGCGATCTGCTCATCGGAGTACGGGTCACCCAGGCGCTGCAGCGTGCGCAGGTGGCGGGTGATCTGTTCCGGATCGACCATGCGCCGGTCCAGCCAAGGGTAGGACGGCATGTTGGATTCGGGCACCACGTCGCGCGGGTTGATCAGGTGCACGCGGTGCCAGTCGTCGGAATAGCGGCCGCCCACACGGGCCAGGTCCGGCCCGGTGCGCTTGGAACCCCACTGGAACGGGCGGTCGTAGACCGATTCGCCGGCCAGCGAATAATGGCCGTAGCGCTCGGTCTCGAAGCGCAGGGTGCGGATCATCTGCGAATGGCAGTTGTGGCACCCCTCGCGGACGTAGACATCGCGCCCGGCAAGTTCCAGCGGCGGATAGGGTTCAACCCCGGGCAGCGGTTCGATCGCTTCGGCCTGGTACATCAGCGGCACGATCTCGACCAGTCCCCCCATGGAGACCACCACCGCGATCAGGACCGCCATGAGGCCGATGTTTTTCTCGACCTTCTCGTGCGGGTTGTTTGGCTTGTTGGGCTCGTTGCTCATGCTTTCTTTGGTTCCAGACAATCAGGCGCGGGCGTTGGCGGCGTCGGGCGGCAGCACCGGCTGCGGAGCGCGGGTAGCACGCGCGGCGGCGAACGTCTTCCAGGTATTGACTGCCATCAGCACCATGCCGGAGACAATCAGCACGCCGCCCACAAGGCGCACGAAGTAGTAAGGGTAGGTGGCGTTGAGTGCTTCGACGAAGGCGTAGGTCAGCGTGCCGTCGGCGTTGGTGGCGCGCCACATCAGGCCCTGCATCATCCCGGCGATCCACATCGCCACGATGTAAAGCACCACGCCGATGGTGTGCACCCAGAAGTGGGCGTCGATCCACTTGGTGGAATACATGCCGTTCAGGCCCAGCAGGCGCGGCATCAGCGAGTAGATCGAACCGATGGAGATCATCGCCACCCAGCCCAGCGCACCGGCGTGCACGTGGCCGATGGTCCAGTCGGTGTAGTGGGACAGCGAGTTGACCGTCTTGATGCCCATCATCGGCCCCTCGAACGTGGCGATCATGTAGAAGCTGATCGCGACGATGAGGAACTTCAGGATCGGGTCGGTGCGCAGCTTATGCCAGACGCCCGACAGGGTCATGATGCCGTTGATCGCACCGCCCCAGCTGGGGGCCAGCAGGATGATCGAGAACACCATGCCCACCGACTGCACCCAGTCCGGCAGCGCGGTGTAGTGCAGGTGGTGCGGGCCGGCCCACATGTAGATGGAGATCAGCGCCCAGAAGTGCACGATCGACAGCCGGTAGGAGTACACCGGGCGGCCGGCCTGCTTGGGCACGTAGTAGTACATCATGCCCAGGAAGCCCGCGGTCAGCAGGAAGCCCACCGCGTTGTGGCCGTACCACCACTGCACCATCGCATCGACCGCGCCGGTGTAGATGACGTACGACTTGCCCAGGCCCGCGGGCAGCGCCAGGTTGTTGACGATGTGCAGCAGCGCGATGGCGATGATGTAGGCGCCGTAGAACCAGTTGGCCACATAGATGTGTGACACCCGGCGCTTGGCGATGGTGCCGAAGAACAGCACTGCATAGGCGATCCAGACCACCGCGATGGCGATGTCGATCGGCCACTCCATCTCCGCGTATTCCTTGCTCTGGGTGATCCCCAGGGGCAGGGTGATGGCGGTGGCGACGATGACCGCCTGCCAGCCCCAGAACACGAACGAGGCCAGCCGGTCGGAGATCAGCCGCGCGTGGCAGGTCCGCTGCACCACGTGCAGGCTGGTGGCGAACAGCGCGCTGCCGCCGAAAGCGAAGATCACCGCGTTGGTGTGCAGCGGGCGCAGGCGGCCGTAGCTCAGCCACGAAATGCCCTCGAACAGGGTCGGCCAGAACAGCTGGGCGGCGATGACCACGCCCACCAGCATGCCCACGATGCCCCAGATCACCGTGGCGACGGCGAACTGGAGCACCACTTTGTCGTTGTAGTAGTCCTTGGTTGCGGATTCGGCCGACCCCACAGAGGGGGTGATGGCCGGAGCGATGCTGGTATCTGCCATGGTAGGGGTGTCTCTAGGTCCGGACGGTATTGTTGCGGTTGCAGGGCGGCATCAACTTGATCTGGATCAAGTCGGAATAACCCGCTTTCTGGCAGGCATTGGGTCGCGGGCACAGCCCGCTTTTGCCTTGAGTGCGACCGGGGGGTGCCCGGAAGTGCATCCGCGTGTAAAATCCCATCCATTGTAGGGCGTCCCGCTGTGAAATGCAGGGTGACCAAGCCCCTCGGGTCGTTAGCTCAGTCGGTAGAGCATCGGACTTTTAATCCGCTGGTCGCTGGTTCGAATCCAGCACGACCCACCATTTACCGCGGTCCCTGCCGGGGCCGGTCCGCCCACCGGTCCGGCTGTGGTCCGGCCCGCTTGCGACCAAAGTCTAAGTCCGCCGCAGCTTGCCGGAACGTGCCGCACGCGCGAAGCCGGCGCGGCCGCCCATGCTATGTTTCCCCGGCCCGTGCAGTGAAGGGACGCTGCCGCCGATAGGCCTTTCCAGGCCGTGGGTATGCCGTTGGTTCATGGAGTTGGTTGAATGCTGGCAAAGGATGGTCCTCCGCCCCCGGTGAGGCTTGCGGTCGTGGAGGACGACGCCGAATTCCGGGAGCAGATCCTGCTGCCGATCCTCACGCGTGCAGGCTTCGCAGTGACTGCCATGGGCAGCGCGCTGGAGCTCTACCGCGACCTGCTTTCGTCCAGCTATGACCTGGTACTGCTGGATGTCGGGCTTCCGGACGAGGATGGCTTGAGCATCGCCGGGCGCCTGCGCGAGCGGTCGCCGTCACTGGGCATCGTGATGCTGACCGGAGTGGTGGGCGGCCACTGGCGCCAGCGTGCGCTGGAGGCCGGGGTGGATGCCTGGCTGGCCAAGCCGACGGACATGGATGAAGTCGTGGCCACCCTGCGCAACCTGGCCGGGCGGGTTGCGCGCGAGCGCTCCGTTGCGGGCGGGGGTGCAAGCGGATGGAGGCTGGAAGCCGGCGGCTGGCGGCTGGTTGCCCCGGACGACGCCGGGCTGGACCTGGGCATGGCCGAACGCGAGGTGCTGGTGCTGCTGGCGGACAACACCGGTGCGCCGGTGTCCCGCGAAGCGCTGATCGCCAGGCTTTCCGGCCGCGCCGAGGACTTCGACCCGCGCCGACTGGAAATGCTGGTCTACCGGCTGCGGCGCAAGTGCCGCGAGGAATTCGGCCAGGAGCTTCCGCTCAAGGCGGTGCGCGGTGTGGGCTACATGCTGGCCTGGTAGCGCGGCGGCCGTGCCTCCTGCCGGCTGTCTTCCACGGCCAGCGGCAGCTCGATGCAGATCCTGGTGCCCGACCCCTCCGCGCTTTGCACGTGGACCGTGCCGCCAAAGGCGGTCACCAGGTTGTGCACGATCGCCAGCCCCAGCCCGGTGCCCTGGCCGCAAGGCTTGGTGGTGAAGAACGGCTCGAACATCCGCGCCTGCACCCCGGCCGGAATGCCAGGCCCACCGTCTCGCAGCGCGATGCGCACGGCAGCCGGGTCGGCCAGTTCCAGCTCCAGTTCCACCCGCCCGCCCTGCGGCATGGCCTGGGCCGAGTTGGTGGCCAGGTTGAGCACCACCAGGTCGAACTGGGCGCGGTCGAAGACCACCGGTGAGGGGCCGGAAGCCAGGCTGACATCGAGCGTGATGCGCGGCCCCAGCGCCTGGCGCAGCATGGGCAGTATGTCTTCCAGCGCCTCGCCCGCCTCGAAACGCTCGGCCTTTGTGGCGTCGTAGCGGCTGAAGCTGAGCAGCCCGCGGGTGAGTGCGCTGGCGCGCTTTGCGGCCGACTCCATTCCGCCGACCGCTTGGCGCAGCTCGGCCTCGTGCTCGGCAGTCCTGGCCCGCTGGGCATAGCCCAGTATCAGGCCCAGCAGATGGTTGAAATCGTGCGCTACTCCGCTGGCCATGTGGCCGACGGTCTCGATCTTCTGTGCGTGCAGAAGTTGCTCCTGGGCGCGCTCGCGGGCCACGATTTCCGCTTCCAGGCGCCGGTTGGCAGTCTCCAACTCCTGTCCGCGCGCGATGGCGTCCGACAGGCTGTCGCGCAGCGAGCGCGTGCTCCGGTCCACCACCACCGCAATCACCAGGAACATCGTTGAGCGGATTACCGCATCGCCAAGCAGGTGCGACAGCGGCTCGCCCAGAATCCTGGCCTCGCTGACCGCCCCCATGGTCAGCGAGGCCGCCAGCACCGCATACATCGTCCACAGCGCCCAGCGGCCGATCATCATCCCGGCCACGAACAGCCACATCACCTGCAGCGGCAGTTCGTGCACGTGCGCGGATATCCCCCGGCTGGCGTAGGTCAGCAGCAGCGTCGCGGCGACCACGGCCAGCATCTGCCGGATTGCCCACTGGAAATGGCCCCGGCGCACCAGCGCGAAGCAGAACAGGGCCATTGCCGAGAGGATCAGGCCCGTAGCCAGGCCCATGGTTTCACCCGGCCGCCAGGCGATGTCCGTGCCGAGGATGCGGTACAGCCAGAGCAATGGCACCGGGATACCGATGAGCAGCAGCACCAGTTGCAGCATCGGCGCATTGCGGCGGTCGACCGGGTCGGCGATCGGCACGTGCTGCAGCCATTGCTGGGCGCGATGCCAGGGGCTTGGGGTTGCGCTCATAGGGGGGCGTGATCGCGGGTGAGCCAGTGTGCCGCAAGCGCCGCACAGCCGCAGGGGCTTCCTCACCGATAGTGAGTTTTGGCGGGTGTTGGTGGGTGAGTCCGGCCTTGGCCGTGATTACTATCACGCTTTGTTGGTGAGGCCAATTCGCAAAGGAGCGTTACTTTTCGCTGCCGCTGCGAGAGCTGCCGTTGTTGGTCACTTTTTGGCGCAATCCCTGTTGTCGGGGCCAGCAGCGCCGCAACAGGGTCGAAGCTCCCGGGGCCGGGAGTGGGGGAACCACCTGAGTTACCCGTCCGACGCACTTTTGCGCCGCAGCCAGTGGCTGCCTGTGTCAGCACTTTCCGCGCGTCCGTCGCGCCGTACGTCATCCATTGCCACCTGCGAACATCCCTAGGAGTCCGCTACATATGAACAAGATCTACAGCAAGGTTTGGAACAAGGAACTGGGCCAGCTCGTCGTGGCCTCGGAGTTTGCCCGGAGCGACAGCACCGGCGTGGTCCAGGGAGCTGGCGCCGCAACCTTGTTGCGCAGGTCGCTGCTGGCCGCGGTGCTCGCACCGGCGCTGGCGTTGGCCGGATTGGCCGGATTGGCCGGATCAACCGCGTTCGCGCAGGACGCGAGCTGGACAGTCTCCAACGGCGACACGATCACCTTCCAGGGCGATGACAATATCAACGTCAACCTGACCGGGGCGAACGATGACGCCACCTTGGCGATCACGCTCGATCCCGATCTCGTCGTGGATAGCGTCACCGCCAGCACAGTCACCACCGGCAGCACGGTGATGAACAACAGCGGCGTGGCCGTAGGTGGCAACGTCATGCTCGGCAGCACCGGTCTGACGATCACCGGCGGCCCGAGCGTTACCCTGGACGGTATCAATGCTGGCAACCGCGTGATCACCGGCGTTCTCGCGGGCGAAGTCGCCACGGACGCGGTCAACGTAGGCCAGCTCGACGCGGTCAATACTGTCGCCGCCGCGGCCCAGGCGGCCGCCGCACAGAACACTGCCGACATCACCACAAATATCAACGCGATCTCGACCAACACTGCCGACATCGCGACGAATGCCGCCGACATCGCCGCCAACACGGCAGAGATCGACGATGTCAGGTCGTCCGCCACCGCCGGCTGGAACATCAGCGCCGAGGGCGGCCCGTCTGCGAACGTGGGTTCGGGCGGTTCTGTGGACTTCAGCGGCGATGGCAACATCGAGGTCTCGCAGGCGGGTACCAACCTGGCCTTCAGCCTGGCCGACGAGATCGAGGTCGGGAGCATTGGCGTGGGCGGCATGACCCTTGATGCGGATGGCATCGATGTCAACGGCAAGGTCATCACCGGTCTGGCTCATGGAAATATCGCGCTGGATAGCACCGAGGCGGTCACCGGCCATCAGCTCCATAATGCGTTGTTCGAGGGAGGTACGGCGTTCGGCGTCCGGTACTTCCGGGTCAACTCCGAGGAAGAGGACTCCAGGCCCTTGGGGGAGGAGTCCATCGCCATCGGTCCGGATACGGAAGCTGCAGGGGACAGCAGCTTCGCCGCCGGTGACGGCGCCGCCACCACCGAAACCGCCGAGGGCGCCATCGCCCTGGGGCAGGGCGCGACGGCAGGCACCGAAGACGCGGTGGACGGTGACGGCAGCGGCTCCATTGCCATCGGCCGCGGCAGCCAGGCAGCGGGCAACAGCACCGTGGCGCTGGGCGACGGCGCCAGCGTCGAGTCCGAGTATGTGGAAAACGCCACCGCGGTGGGCGCGGGCGCGAGGGTAACCGGGAACTTCGGCACCGGCGGTACAGCGGTCGGCGCCAACGCCAACGCCAGCGCCGCCAACGCGACCGCGCTGGGAACCGATGCTCACGCATCCGGCTCCGGCAGTATCGCCGTCGGCCAGGCCAATGCAACCGCCGGCAACGCGATTGCCGCAGGTACGGGCGCCTATGTCGGTACCGGCGACAGCATCGCGCTGGGCACCGGCGCCGGAGTCGGCACCGAGGACACCCCGGGAGGCGATCGCACCGATCACATCGCCATTGGAACCGCGGCGGGACAGGATGTGGTTGGTAATCAGAGCACCGCGATCGGTTACGGGGCAGGCCAGAGCGTGATCGGCGACGGCAATGTCGCACTCGGCGTTGAGGCCGGTCGCGGTCTTACGGGCAACAACAACATCTCCATTGGCGTCAATGCGAACGATGGTGCCGGGGGCAGGGCGCAGGCCATCGCGATCGGTGATGCGACTGAAGCCGGCTCCGACTCGGTGGCCCTCGGCAGCGGAGCCAGGGCAGCAGGCAGTGAAACGCTGGCGCTCGGCAAGGACTCGTCCGCAGGCGCAAACGGCGTTGCGCTGGGCGCCCACGCGGACGCGGAAGGCAGCAACATTGCGCTGGGCCGCAATTCGGCCGCGCGGGAGTCTGACCTGATCGGCACCGGGTATCTGACCGGCGAGGCCGTGCCTGGTAGTGCGGTCTCCGTCGGCAATTCGAACCCCGGCGAGGCTTTCCAGCGCCGGATCACCAACTTGGCCGATGGTTCGCAGCGCTACGACGCGGTCAACGTGGGCCAGTTGCAGGGCGCGCAGCAGGCTGTTGCGAACCTTGTTGGCGGCAGCGTGACAGTGGAATCGAACGGCAGCTTCGGTGGCTACGTCATCGAGCTGCAGGACCAGGATGGGATCTCCCACCAGTACACAACAGTCGCCGAAGCGATCAACGCGGTTTCCAGCGGTGCTATCAACGTGCTGCCTGGCGACGCCGTGATCTACAACCCGAACGGCACGGTGACCGTGGCACAGGGTGTCGTGGGTACCGACGCTGTCAATGTGGAACAACTTAACGAGGCGGTCGCAGAAAGCGGCGTGAAGTACTACAGCGCCAACACCACCGTCGATGCCAACAGGGATAACGACGGCGCAACCGCCGATGACGCCATGGCCATTGGCCCGGCGGCGGTTGCCAGCGGCAGCTCCTCGCTGGCGATCGGCCATGCGGCGCGGGTGAACGCCGGCGCACACAACGGGGTGGCGATTGGCCACGATGTCAGCGCCCGTGCGGAAAACGCCACCGTGCTCGGCAACCGCAGCCACAGCTACGACGCAGGTGGCGTGGCCATCGGCCAGCAGGCCGTGAGTCGCGGCCAGAACTCCATCGTCATGGGCACCGGCGCTGAGGCCGATCCCAAGTCGGGCGATACGGTAGACAACGCCATCGTCATCGGCACGGTTGCCGAGGCCACCGCCGACGATGGCATCGCCATCGGCCAGAGCGCGCTGGCCTCCGAGGAGCGCGCCGTGGCCCAGGGCTACGATGCGCACGCCATGGCCACCGACTCACAGGCCTTCGGCACCCGTGCCCGCACTACCGGCGTGAACTCGCAGGCCAGCGGCACTGACGCCCACGCCAGCGGAACCAACGCGATCGCCACCGGCACCAACTCGCGCGGCTACGCCACCGACGGCATTGCCATGGGCACGGGCGCGATCTCGGGCTTCGTTGTCGACATCCCGGGCGATGACGCGCGCAATCACGGCAGTATCGCGATTGGCGACACTTCAAGAGCTGATGACCTCAATGCCATGGCCCTTGGTGTCGAGGCCCAGGCGCGCGCCGAGTCGGCGACCGCGATCGGCGACTCTGCCGTTGCTACCGAGAGTGCCGAGGACGGTCTGGCGGTCGGTTCCAGCGCACGGGTCACTGCACAGAACGCATCCGCTTTCGGCCGCGGTGCAGAAGCCGTGGCTGAAGATGCACTCGCAGTCGGCTCCGGTGCCCGTGCTTCCGGGCAGAACGCTTCTGCGGTTGGCCGCGGAGCGGAAGCTTCGGCTGAGAACGCCTCCGCGTTCGGCCAGGGTGCGCGGGCCATGCACCAGGGCTCGGTCGCACTGGGCAGCGGGGCGGAGACTGCAGCGGCGGTTGGGACCGCCAGCTACACGGTAGACAGGAACACCTACAACTTCGCTGGCACCAACCCGGTGGCCACCGTAAGCGTGGGCACCCCGGGCGCCGAGCGCACCATCACGAACGTGGCTGCCGGACGCATCAGCGCGACCAGCACCGATGCGATCAACGGCAGCCAGCTCTACGGCACCAACCAGGCCGTTGATGCGCTCGCAGACGATCTCGATACCGCTGGCCAGAGCGTGGCAGCGGCACTGGGTGGAACCTCCGCCTACGATCCGGTCACCCACAACGTGACAGCGGGCCTGTCCGTGCAGGGCAACAGCTACACCAACGTCCAGGACGCGCTGACGTATGTCGGTCAGGGCTGGAACGTCAGTGCGGAGAGTGGCGCCAGTGCAAACGTTGCACCGGGCGGCTCCGTGAACTTCAGCAGCGATGACGGCAACATCGATATCAGCCGTAACGGCACCGATCTGGTGTTTGACCTGTCCGATGATCTTGAAATCGGCAACAGCATCACTGTTGGCGGCACCACCATCGATGGTGACCAGATCACCACCAACAACCTGACGGTCGGGGGTGAAACCCGGCTGGGCGACAATTTCGTCGTCAACAACGCTGGCGACGTGACCTACAACGGTTCGGAGATTGCCACTCAGAACGATGGCCTTAGCTTCGCCGGCAATACCGGCGGCACCATCGACAAGACCCTGGGCGATAACACCCCGCTGACCATTTCCGGAGATTTGGCCGCGACCGAGGCCTCCACTGGCGCCAACCTGCGCGTGGACAGCGACGGCAACCAGCTGAACCTGGTGATGGCGCGTGATCTGACCGACCTGGACAGCATCACCATCAACAACGGTCCGGTGATCAACGGCAGCGGCATCGACATGGGCGATACCCGCATCACCAACTTGGCCCCGGGTCAGGACGGCACCGACGCGGTGAACGTCGACCAGTTGGAAGCGGTCAGCGAGACCGCCAACGCAGGCTGGAACGTGTCGGTGGACGGCGAGGGCGCAGTGGCCGACAACAACGTCGGTCCCAGCGGCACGGTGGACTTCAGCAACACCGACGGCAATATCGAGATCAGCCGCGACGGGACGGACCTGGCGTTCAACCTGGCGGACGACCTCGAGATCGGTAACAGCATCACGGTTGACGGCAACACCACCATTGATGGCACAGGCGTGGGCGTCGGCACCGACGTGCACCTGGGCGATACCGGCCTGGTGATCAACGGCGGCCCGAGCGTGACGACGGCCGGCATCGATGCCGGCGGTACGGTGATCACCAACGTGGGCCCGGGCGTGGACGGCACCGACGCGGTGAACGTGGACCAGCTCAACACACTGGCCAACACCCCGCTGACGTTCGCCGGCGATGCCGGCGCGGACGTGGACCGCAGGCTGGGCGAGACGGTGAGCCTGATCGGCGGCGCGGACGAGTCCGCGCTGACCGACGGCAACATCGGCGTGGTCGCCGATGGCACCGACACCCTGGAGATCAAGCTCAACAAGGACATCGACCTGGGTGAGGACGGCAGCCTGGCGATCGGCGATTCCGAGCTGGACAACGACGGGCTGGCCGTGAACGACGGCGCCGGCAACAGCACCGCCGTGGGCGCGGGCTCGATCGAGGTCACCGAAGGCGGCTACACGACCACGATCGGCGGCACTGCGGTCTCGATTGGCGGCGACAACCCGATCCTGATCAGCGGCGACACCGGCACCATCGGTGGGCTGACGAACCAGACCATCGACTATCCGGAGTTTGCCGACGGCACCGGTCGCGCGGCGACGGAAGAACAGTTGGGCCTGGTCAACCAGACCGCCACGGCGGGCTGGAACCTGAGCGGCTCGGGCGCGGACGAAGTGAACATCGGTCCGAACGGTTCGGTGGACTTCCAGGGCGACCAGAACATCACCGTGGCCCAGACCGGAGACGACCAGGAAGGCGTGATCGGGGTCACCTTGAACCGCGATCTGGACGTGGACAGCGTGACCGCCGGTGACACAGTGGTCGACGGCACCGGGGTTGGCGTGGGTGACGACGTGCACCTGGGCGATACCGGCCTGGTCATCGGCGATGCCGATGGTCCGCGGTTCACCAACGACGGCATCAGCGCGGGTGGTCAGGTGATCACCAACGTGGCCCCGGGCGTGGACGGCACCGACGCGGTGAACGTGGACCAGCTCACCGGGCTGGCCAACACTCCGCTGACGTTTGCCGGTGACGCCGGCACGGACGTGGATCGCCTGCTGGGCGAGACGGTGAACCTGGTGGGCGGTGCGACCGATGAGGTTGCGCTGACCGAGGGCAACATCGGCGTGGTCGCCAACGGCGACGACACCCTGGAGATCAAGCTCAACAAGGACATCGACCTGGGTGAGGACGGCAGCCTGGCGATCGGCGACACGCTGGTCGACACCGATGGCCTGGCGGTGACGGATGACGATGGCAACGTGACTATGGTTGCGGCCGACGGTACGACGGTGGAGGACGACGCCGGCAACGTGACCACGGTTGCGGCCGGAAACGTGACGGTCACCGACGGAGACGGCAGCACCAGCATTGGTGCGGGCGTGGTGACGGTGGCCGGAACGAGCAGCACGATCACGATCGACGGCGACGCCGGCATGATCGGCGGGCTGACCAACACCACGTTCGATCCGAACGCAACCTACACGGGTGGCGTGGCGGCGACCCAGGAGCAGCTGAGTCAGGTCAACACCGACCTGACCTCGGCGGGCCTGAACTTCGTGGGTGACGATGGCCAAGTCGTGCATCGGGACCTGGGCGATGAGCTGTCGATCACCGGCGGTGCGGATCTGAACGCGCTTGCCGAAGGCAACATCGGCGTGACCCGCAACGTGGATGAAGACGGCCTGGTGATCGAGCTGGCCGACAACATCGAGCTGACGGAAGACGGCAGCCTCGCGATCGGCGACGGCACCGACGGCAGCACGCTGGATGCGGACGGCCTGACGGTGGTTGATGGCGACAACAGCACCGTTGTTGAGGCGGGCACGATCTCCGTGACCGATGGCACTGCGGAGACCGTGATCGGCAGCAACCAGGTCTCCGTTGGCGGTGACAACCCGATCCTGATCAGTGGCGACACCGGCACGATCGGCGGCCTGACCAACCTCACCTTCGACCCGGACAACATCGTGAGCGGCCAGGCCGCCACCGAAGACCAGCTTGGGAACGTCTACGACGTGGCCAACGCGGGCTGGGATGTCAGCGCGCAGGGCGGCAACGCCACCAACGTGGGCGTCAACAGCCCGACCGGCAACACGGTTGACCTGAACAATGCCGACGGCAACATCGTGGTCACCAAGGCCGACGACAGCAACGACGTCACGTTCGACCTGTCCGACGAGCTGGAAATCGGTACCAGCATCACAGTTGGCGACACCTTCATCGACGGTGACAGCATCACCACCACCAACCTCACAGTCGACGGCGTCACTCAGCTGGGTGACCACTTCACGGTCAATGATAACGGCGTGTACTACGAGGGCCCGATCACCGAGGGTGACCACATCGTCAACAAGACGTACGTGGACGGCGCGGTGGACGATCTGGCCAATACTCCGCTGACGTTTGCCGGCGATGCCGGTACGGACGTGGAGCGCAGGCTGGGTGAGACGGTAAACCTGGTGGGCGGTGCGGCCGATGAGGCAGCGCTGACCGAGGGCAACATCGGCGTGGTTGCTGATGGCAGCGATACCCTGGAGATCAAGCTCAACAAGGACATCGACCTGGGCGCGGACGGCAGCGTCGCGATCGGTAATACGACGGTCAACAACGCCGGCCTGACGGTGGCAGTCGCCACCGGCAGCACGACGGTGGGCGCAGGCTTCGTAAGCGTTGAGGGCGCCGGCGGTACGATCATGATTGACGGCAACACCGGCACCATCGGCGGCCTGACCAACACCACCTTCGACCCTGACAGCTACACCAGCGGACAGGCGGCTACCGAGGACCAGCTCAAGCAGGTCAGCGATGTGGCCAATGCCGGCTGGAACGTGTCGGTCGAGGGAGAGGGTGCGGTGGCCGACAACAACGTCGGCCCCGGCGGCACGGTCGACTTCAGCAACACCGATGGCAACATCGATATCGGCCGCGATGGCACCGACCTGGTGTTCGACCTGGCTGACGACATCACGGTCGACAGCGTCACTGCCGGCGACACCTTCATCGACACCACCGGTGTGGCGGTCGGCACCGACGTGCATCTGGGCAATACCGGCCTGGTGATCACCGGCGGGCCGAGCGTCACCATTACCGGCATCAACGCCGGCAACATGGTGATCACCAACGTGGCCCCCGGTGAGATCAGCGCCACCAGCACCGATGCCATCAACGGCAGCCAGCTGCATGGCATGGGCGACTCGATCACCACGATCATCGGCGGCAACGCCGAGCTCAACCCGGACGGCACCATCACCACCAGCGACATCGGTGGCACCGGGCATGACAACATCGACGATGCGATCCGCTCCGCCAACGATGCGGCCAACGCCGGCTGGACGGCGACCGATGCAGACGGCAATGCCGCCAACATCGGCCCGAACGGCTCGGTGAACTTCACCGGCGACGGCAACATCAGCGTGGCCCAGACGGGCGACGACAACAGCGGTGAGATCGAAATCACCCTCAACCGCGACCTCGACGTGGACAGCATCACCGCCGGCAACACCGTGATCGATACCGATGGCGTGCGGGTGGGCGATGACGTGCACCTGGGCGATACCGGCCTGGTGATCGAGGGCGGCCCGAGCGTGACCACCGACGGCATCGATGCCGGTGGCAGCGTGATCACCAACGTTGCGGCCGGCGTGAACGACACCGACGCCGCCAACGTGGGCCAGCTCAACCAGGTTGCAGGTGACGTGAACGACCTCGGCGACCGCATGGATGTGGTGGAAGGCGATGTCAGCGACCTGCAGGCCGGCGCGACCGGTCCGTTCCAGGTCAGCCAGGAAGCCCCGATCGTGGCTCCAACTCCAACCGGCGCGAACTCGGCGGCGGGCGGCAGCGGTGCGGACGCCAGCGGTGACAATTCCACTGCCCTGGGCAACCAGGCCGTGGCCAGCGGTGCCAACAGCACCGCGGTCGGCCAGGGCGCGCAGGCCACGCACGACAACAGCGTGGCGCTGGGCCAGGGGTCGGCGACGACCGTGGGCGCCCAGTCCGGCTACGACGCGGCCTACGTGGGCAGCAGCAGTTCGTCGGGCGAGGTCAACGTTGGCAACCGCACCATCTCCGGCGTTGCGCCGGGCGTGGCGGGCAACGACGCGGTCAACGTCAACCAGCTCAACGCCGGCGTCAACCATGCAGTGGTCACGGCCAACGACTACACCGACCAGCGCATCAACCAGGTGCAGGGCGATGTGTGGCACCTGCACGGGCGCGTTGACGACCTGGAGAAGAGCATCAACTCGGGCGTGGCGACCGCGATGGCCATGCGCCAGGCGCCGTACGTGGCCGGGGCGACGACGTACTTCGCCGGTTTTGGTGCCTACAAGGACCAGGGCGCGCTGGGCGTGAGCCTGCGGCGGACCGCAGACAACGGCCGCTGGAGCCTGGAAGGCGGGTTCTCCGCCAACCGTGACGGTGCCGGCGGTTACGTCGGCGTGAGCGGCGTGCTCGGCAGCAAGTGACCAGGCGCCGCCGCCTCCGGCCAGGCCGGGGGCGGCGGCAACCCGCAGGATTCGAATCTAGAGGAATGACATACATGTCACACAGGAACATGATCCGCCGGTCGCTGGCCCTTGCCTTGCTGCCGTTGTGCGCCGCGGCGCTGCACGCAACGGACCTGGTGGTCCCCGCCGGCGCCGATGTGCCCATCCAGGGCGTGGTGGGCGACACCGAATTTCCGGACATTGACCGGGCGTGGCTGCGCGGCGGTGATTTCGTCAACGTGGAGAACCTGCGCCAGATCGGGCGCGGAATGAGCAAGAACCAGATCCGCTCGCTGCTGGGCAATCCGCACTTCAGCGAGGGGATCGGCGGCGTATCGCGCTGGGACTACGTGTTCAACTTCCGCACCGGCGTGGATACGCACGTGACCTGCCAGTACCAGCTCAACTACGAGCGCCCCGAGCGACGCTACCTGGTCGAGTCGATCCACTGGGACGGCCCCGCCTGCCTGGACGTGCTGAACGCGGCACCCGCGCCCGTGGCCGTGGCGCCGGAGCCGGTGGTCCATACCCTGTCGGCCGATGCGCTGTTCGCCTTCGACCGCTCCGGCGTGCGGGACATCCTGCCCGAGGG
Organism: Luteimonas sp. A277; assembly: GCF_054052045.1. The sequence goes on along the minus strand of NZ_JBSVRG010000004.1, from coordinate 108,486 downwards.
GCAAAAGGAAGTGGCCGAGCTGGCCGCCAGCCTCAGCGGCGACGACCAGGTCCGCATCAGCGTGGTGGGCCACGCCGACCGGCTCGGCAATGCCGATTACAACCAGCGGCTGTCCGAACAGCGCGCCAATACGGTCCGCGATCTGCTGGTCCAGGACGGCATTCCCACCGGCAGCATCACCGCTTCCGGTCGCGGTTCGACTCAGCCGGTGACGAGCTGCGATGCCGGACTGGGGCGTGACGCGCTGGTCGCGTGCCTGCGGCCCGATCGCCGCGTGGAGATCGAGGTCAGCGGCCAGCGCTGACCGGCAAGGGCTCCGCCTGACGACCCCGCTTCCCGACCGCTGTGCACCGCGGATCCGGGTGCGGGGTTTTTTATTCCATCTCCCGCACGGTCTCCAGCACCATGTCCCCGTACCGTGCCAGCTTGCCCGCACCGATGCCGCCGATTCCGGCCAGTTCGGCCTCGGTCGTGGGACGCTCGGCGGCAATGCCGCGCAGGGTGGCGTCGTGGAAGATCACGTAGGCGGGTACGTTTTGTTCCCGTGCCAGGCGGGCGCGCATCTCGCGCAGTGCCTCGAACAGCAAAAGGTCGGCCGAGGCCAGCTCCACCTGGGGAGCTGATGCCCGCGAGGCGCCGCTGCGGTCCCGCTCACGCCGGGGCGGAGTGATCCTGCGCAGCATCACCCGTTCGCCGCCGGTGAGCACCGGCCGGCTGGCGGCCGTCAGGCGCAGACCGCCATAGCCTTCGCCATCCACTTCCAGCAGGCCGTGGGCAACCAGCTGGCGGAACACGCCGCGCCAGCTGCGGGCGTCCATGTCGGCGCCAATACCATGGGTGCTGAGCCGATCGTGGCCGAACTGGCGGACCTTTTCGTTGTCTGAGCCGCGCAGGACGTCGATCACGTGCGCCGCGCCGAAACGCTGACCGCTGCGATAGACGCAGCTGAGCGCTTTCTGCGCAGCCTCGGTGGCGTCCCAGGCTTCGGGCGGGTGCAGGCAGTTGTCGCAGTTGCCGCAGACCTCCGGATACTCCTCGCCGAAGTTGGCCAGCAGCACCTGGCGCCGGCAGCGCATGGATTCGCAAAAGCCCACCAGGGCGTCGAGCTTGCGGTGTTCCAGCCGTTTGCGCTCCTCGCCTGACTCGGACTGTTCGATCATCTGCCGCAGCAGCACCAGGTCGCCAAGGCCGTAGCACATCCAGGCCTCTGCGGGCTCGCCGTCGCGGCCGGCGCGGCCGGTCTCCTGGTAGTAACCCTCGATCGACTTGGGCAGGTCGACGTGGGCCACGAAGCGCACGTCCGGCTTGTCGATTCCCATGCCGAAAGCGATGGTGGCCACCACCACCACGCCATCTTCGTGCAGGAACCTGCGCTGGTTGGCGGCGCGGATGCGGGCATCGATGCCCGCGTGGTAGGGCACGGCGTCAATCCCGTGTTCCGCCAGATACTCCGCGAACTCCTCCACCTTGCGTCGCGACAGGCAGTAGACGATGCCGGCCTCGCCCTGGTGGGCCTGCAGGAAATCCAGCAGCTGGCGCTTGGCGCTGTCCTTCTGCACCACGGTGTAGCGAATGTTGGCACGGTCGAACGAGCTGACGAAGCGGCGCGCATCTTCCAGTTGCAGGCGCTCGGCGATCTCCCGCTGGGTGGGCGGATCGGCGGTGGCGGTAAGCGCCACCCGCGGCACCTGCGGCCAGCGCTCGTGGAGCACGGTGAGCTCGCGGTATTCACGGCGGAAGTCGTGCCCCCACTGGGAAACGCAGTGCGCTTCGTCGATCGCGAACAGCGCCAGCGGCGCCCGGTCCATCAGCGACAGGAAACGCGGGGTCAGCAGCCGCTCCGGGGCCACGTAAAGCAGGTCAATTTTCCCGTCCAGCAACTGGCGTTCGATTGCCTGGGCGGCATCGGCCTCCAGGGTGGAGTTGAGATACGCGGCGCGCACGCCCAGCTGGTTCAGGGCCTCGACCTGGTCCTGCATCAGCGCAATCAGCGGCGACACCACGATCGCCGTGCCTTCGCGCAGCAGGGCGGGCAGCTGGTAACACAGCGACTTGCCGCCGCCCGTGGGCATCAGCACCAGGGCGTCGTTGCCGGACGCGACGTGGTCGACAATGGCGGCCTGCTCGCCGCGGAACGCGGAATGGCCAAAGACGCGCTGCAGGACTTCCAGCGCAGATTGCTCTTGTGGGGATGACATGCCCACAAGGATACCGGCGCGCCCCCCGCCGGCCTATCGGACAATTCCCTCCACGCGTGTCGGAAAGCGTCGGGAATCCCGGCGTTACGCTATTGCAGGAGCGAGCGCAGCATCCAGGCGTACTTTTCGTGGGTCTGCAGGCGCTGGGTCACCAGGTCTTCGGTCGGCGCGTCGTCGGCGTCATCGGCCTCATCCAGCACCTTGCGGGCCGTGCGGCACACCGCTTCGTTGCCCTCCACCAGCTGGCGGACCATCTCCTCCCAGGATTGGGCCTTGGTGGCGCCGGGCGCCTCGGCGATCGTGCTCAGCTGGGTGAATTCCGTATACGAGCCCGGCGCATTGAAGCCCAGCGCGCGGATGCGTTCGGCAATTTCATCCAGGGCCTGCCACTGCTCGGTGTACTGCTCCTCGAACATGGCGTGCAGCGAGTTGAACATCGGGCCTGTCACGTTCCAGTGGAAGTTGTGGGTCTTCAGGTACAGGCTGAAACTGTCGGCCAGCAGGCGGGACAGCCCCTGGGAGATCTTCTGGCGGTCCTTGTCGTCAATGCCGATATCCACCGCCGGGCCGGAACTGCCGGGCCCGGGCGAGGCGGCGGGAAGGGAAGTTTTCTTGCCCTTGCTGGATTTGGTGGTCTTGCTTGACTGGGTCTTGGCCATGGCTTGATCTCCCTGACATGCTGGAAAGGCGACAATACTCTTCTCTTGCTACAGCTATATATGTGTTCTGGTTTGTCCGGTTCCAAATCATCATTTTCAAACACATCGATGAATCCTAGCTCCCGTCCTGCGACCGGCGCGTCAAGACAGGCTCGGCGCGCGATCGACGGCGCGCTGGCGCGTGACCGTGGGCGGTTGATGGGTCTGTGGAACCGGTGGAACGCGGATTCTGCCGGGGATGATGCCCGCGAGCGGTTCGAGCAGGCGTTGCAGGCCTCCGTGCAGGAGCGGGAGCAGCGGGCCGCCCGGTTGCCCAGGCCCAGCGTGGATACCGGGCTGCCCATCGCCGCGGAAGCCGAGCGCATCGTGGAGCTGATTCGCGACCACCAGGTGGTGGTGGTGGCTGGCGAAACGGGTTCCGGCAAGACCACCCAGCTTCCCAAGCTGTGCCTGGCCGCGGGCCGGGGGGCGGCGGGGATGATCGGCTGCACCCAGCCGCGCCGGATCGCGGCCCGGGCAGTGGCGCGTCGCGTGGCCGAAGAGCTCGACGTGCCATTGGGCGAGGAAGTCGGCTTCCAGGTGCGTTTCAATGACCGGGTCAGCGATCGCACCGCGATCAAATTCATGACCGACGGCATCCTGCTGGCGGAAATTACTTCCGATCCCTGGCTCTCGGCCTACGACACGCTGATCATCGACGAGGCGCACGAGCGCAGTCTCAACATCGATTTCCTGCTGGGTTACCTGAAGCAGCTGCTGCAGCGGCGCTCCGACCTCCGCCTGATCGTCACCTCGGCAACCATCGATACCGGGCGGTTCGCCGAACATTTCTCTGACGCGCCGGTAGTGGATGTGGAAGGACGCGGCTACCCGGTCGAGGTGCGGTGGCGCCCGCTGGAGGGCGAGGGCGAAGAGGAAGGCCAACGCACGGTGGTCGACGGCGTGGTCGCGGCCTGCGATGAAATCATGCGCGAGCGCGGCACCGGCGACACCCTGATATTCCTGCCTGGCGAGCGCGAAATCCGCGATGCCCATCGGGCGCTGGAGAAGCGCAAGTACCGCCACACCGAGGTGCTGCCGCTGTACGCGCGGCTGTCGGTGCGCGACCAGGACCGGGTGTTCAATCCCGGCCCGAAGCGGCGCATCGTGCTGGCTACCAACGTGGCCGAAACCTCGTTGACCGTGCCGCGGATCCATTACGTGGTCGATCCCGGCCTGGCACGGGTCAAGCGCTACAGCCCGCGGCTGAAGCTGGACCGGCTGCATGTGGAGCCGATCTCCCAGGCCAGCGCCGACCAGCGCAAGGGACGCTGCGGCCGCGTGGCACCGGGCACCTGCATCCGCCTTTATAGCGAGGCGGACTTCCTCGCCCGGCCGCAATACACCGACCCGGAAATCCGCCGCGCCGCCCTGGCCGGGGTGATCCTGCGCATGCTCTCGCTGGGTCTGGGCGAAACCAGGGGCGGTGGCCGGCGCAGGCGTGGACAGGCCGAGGCAAAGGCGAGTCCCCGGCTGATCGAGGATTTCCCCTTCATCGATCCGCCCGATCCGCGGGCCGTGGCCGACGGCTGGCAGCAGCTGACCGAGCTGGGCGCGGTGGATGAATCACGCCGCCTCACGGCGATCGGCCGCTCCATGGCGCGGCTTCCCCTGGACGTGAAGCTGGCGCGGATGCTGGTGGCCGCCCACGCCCACGGGTGCCTGCGCGAGATGCTGGTGGTGGCCTCGTTCCTGGGCATCCAGGATCCGCGCGAGCGTCCTGCCGATCAGCGCACCGCGGCCGACAACGCCCACGCGGAGTTTGCCGATCCGAAGTCCGAATTCGTCGGCATCCTCAAGCTGTGGGAAGCCTATCGCCAGGCCCATGCGGATTCGACCCAGTCGCAGCTCAGGCGCTGGTGCGAGCGCAATTTCCTCGGGTTCCTGCGCATGCGCGAATGGCGCGAGCTGCATCGGCAGCTCAAGCTGCAGTGCACCGAACTGGGATGGGAAGCGGCCGGGCCGGACAAGGATGGTGCGCCGGATGGTCCCGAGAGCAAGGAAGCCGCTGCCCGCTACGCCACCCTGCATCGCGCCGTGATTGCCGGTCTGCCGACGCAGGTAGGCCAGCGCGTGGATCGCGGCCTGTATGACGGTCCGCGTGGGCGCAAGTTTCAGCTCTTTCCCGGCTCGGTGCTGGCGCGCCGTCCGCCGCCGTGGGTGCTGTCGGCAACGCTGCTGGACACCGAGCGGGTGTGGGCGCTGACCAACGCTGCGATCGAACCCGAGTGGGTGATTGCCGAACTGCCGCACCTGCTGGCCCGCCGGCACCACGACCCGCGCTGGGCCCGGTCGCAGGGGCGGGTGATCGGCAGCGAGCAGATCAGCCTGTTCGGCCTGGTGCTGGCGCCGAAGAAGCCGGTGGATTACGGCCGTCTGTATCCGGACCAGGCGCGGGACATTTTTCTGCGCGATGGCCTTGCGCGCGGCGAGGTCAACCTGCGCAGCCCGTTCCTGGCGCGCAACATGGCCACGCTGGAGAGTGCGCTGGAAGAGGAAGCCAAGCAGCGCCGCGTCGGCCTGGTGGTGGACGAAGACTGGATGACGCAGTGGTATGCCCAGCGCATTCCGGGTGAGATCGTCGATGCACGTTCGCTGGACGCCTGGTATCGCAAGGCTTCCAAGGCCGAGCGGCGGGCGCTGGAATGGAGCCGCGACGACCTGCTGGTGGCCGAGGAAAGCGACGCGTCCCGCTTCCCGCCCGTCATCGCCCTGGGTGATGCGCGTCTGGACGTTCTTTACCGCTTTGAGCCGGGTGCGCCCGACGATGGCATGACCCTGGTGGTGCCGCTGCACCTGCTCAACGCGCTGGACCCGGCGCGCCTGAGCTGGTTGGCGCCGGGCTTCTATCTGGACAAGGCCACGGCGATGATCCGCTCCCTGCCCAAGGCGCTGCGCCGCAATTTCGTGCCGGCGCCGGACTTCGCCAATGCCTTCGCCCATGCACATGAGCGGCCTGAGGCGGACGATTTTGCCGGCACGCTGGCCAGGTTCCTGCAGCGGATGACCGGGGTGGCGATACAGGGCACCGAATTCGATGAATCCGCGCTGGATCCGCACCTGCGCATGAATCTGCGGCTGCTGGATGCCGACGGTCGGAATGTCTTGGCCGAATCGCGCAGCCTTGAAGAGCTGCGTGCCCGGTTCGGCAAGCGTGCCGCCGAAGCGTTTTCCGCCCGCGCGGCCCGGGGCATGGCCAGGCAGGGACTGACCTCGTTCCCGGAAGAGCCGGTGCCCATGTCCGTACCCGGGGCGGGCGGCGTGGCGGCGTATCCGGCGCTGTCCGACGACGGGGAAACTGCCGCCTTGGCGGTATATGCCGATCCAGCGCAGGCCCGCCGCCTGCATCCACAGGGTGTGCGGCGCCTGCTGCGCATTGCCCTGGAAGTGAAGCTGCGCCAGGTGCGCAAGCAGCTGCCGGTCAATCCGCGGACCGCGCTGCTGTACGCGGCGATCGAGGCGGGCGGTGGCGGACGCGCGGGCGACCTGCTGCGCCAGGATCTGGTGGACGGCGCCTTTGCCGCCCTGTCCAGCGAAGGCCTGCTCGAAGTGCGCGACGCGGATGCATTCGCCGCCGTGAGGGACCGGATCGGCCGGGGGGTGTCTGCCGAATCGATGCGTCGGTTGCAGCTGGCAGAAGAGATCCTGGAGCGGATCGCCGCGATCCGCGCCGGCCTGGAGTCAACCCTGATGGGCTGGGCGCGCGCCAACCTGGACGACATGCATGCGCATCTGGCCGCGCTGGCGCCGCCCGGTTTCCTGCGTGAAGTGCCCGAATCGCTGTTGGCCGAGTACCCGCGTTACCTGCAGGCGCTGGAGCTGCGGGCCGAACGCGCCCTGCGCGATCCGCTACGTGACCAGCAGCGCATGCTGGAGCTGGTCCCGTTCGTCCAGGCACTGGAAGAAGCCGGGCTGCAGGGGCAGGGCCATGAGCCGGAATGGCTGGAGTTCCGCCGCGACCTGGAGGAGCTGCGGGTCTCCATCCACGCCCAGGAACTGGGCGTGCGCGGCGGGGTGTCGGCAAAAAAGCTGGCCCGGCGGCTGCAGGCGATCCGCGCGGAGCAGCAGGCCAGCTGACGGTTACTGGACGCGGCGCACCTTGGTGCGGGTGTTGTAGCCATCGATCCGCAGCCACCACACTCCCAGGACACCTGGGCTGATGGTGACCGCGGGGCTGCTCACGCGCACGCCGTCCATGCGGGTGCCATCGGTCTGCTCCCAGACCTGGCCGTTGTCCAGGGTGTAGCGCTGGCCGCGACCAAAGCCATTGAACTGGCCGCTGAGGATGCCGCGCACCGGGCCCGCAGGCGGGACCGGTGCTCCTTGCTGGACCTCCTGCAATGCCTGTTCCCGCCCTTCCCCGCGACCCTGCTCCACCGCCCTCTCGACCGCCACCGTGGTTTCTTCCTGCTGGCGCTGCAGCCAGCGATCCAGGTTCGCCAGCTCCGCGGCGCTGAGCTTGTCCAGGCCGGAGGCACGGAACTCTTCAGCGCTCATCTGCTGCTGGAGGCCCTGCTGGGCCATGGCCGGCGTGGCGCAGGCCAGCGCGACGGCGACGATCATTAAACGGAGGCGGGGCATGGACTGTTCCTCTTCGACGGTCGGCAGTAGTGTAAGCGTATCCCCCACTCCCGAGGCAGGTCAGGCGGTGTCACACGCCAGCATATCGCTGCAGGCCCTTTTCGAGCTGCCGGAAACGGCCGCGCTGGATCCCGGCCTTCGCGCCCTGCTTGGCTCGCACGCCGACGCGGGGCATACCGCGATCCGGATGCACGAGCCGCTGCCGCTGCTGGCGGACACGCTGGGATCGCTCGCGCGCCTGGACGCGGATGCGGACATGGTCGGCGCCGCGGTGGTTTTTGCCATCAGGGAGTGGGCCGCGCCGCTGATGCCCCGGCTGGAAAAGGACCATCCGCGCGTTCATGCGCTGGTGGATGGCCTGCAGGCCAGCGGTCAGGTCTGGGACCTGCATGCCGAACGCGGCGGCAGTGGCAACCAGGAAGGATTGCGCCGGCTGTTGCTGGCCATTGTGCGTGATCTGCGGGTGGTGCCGATCCTGCTTGCCCAGCAGCTTGCACGGATGCGCGTTGCCGCGGAGGCACCCGATGCGGAGCGCATTGCGCTGGCGAAGCTGACCCGGGATATCCATGCGCCGCTGGCCAACCGGCTGGGAATCTGGCAGCTCAAGTGGGAGCTGGAGGACCTCGCCTTCCGCCATCTGGAACCAGAGACCTACCGCCGCATCGCCAGGCTGCTGGCCGACAAGCGCAGCGCCCGCGAACGATTCATCGAGCAGGTGCAGCAGGATCTGGCCGAAGCCCTGGCCGCACAGGGCGTGCGCAGTGAAATCGCGGGCCGCCCCAAACACATCTACAGCATCTGGAAGAAGATGCGGGCCAAGGACATCCCGTTCGGCGAGCTGTACGACCTGCGCGCGGTGCGGGTTCTGGTTGACGACGTTCCAGCCTGCTACGCCGCGCTGGGCGTGGTGCATGCGCTGTGGGCGCCGATCCCCAGCGAGTTTGACGACTACATCGCGCGGCCCAAGCGCAACGACTACCGCTCGCTGCACACCGCGGTGGTCGGTCCGGAAGGCAAAACCCTTGAAGTGCAGATTCGCACCCATGAGATGCACGAGCAGGCCGAGCTCGGCGTGGCCGCGCACTGGCGTTACAAGGAGGGCGGCTCGGGCGATGCGGCGCTGGAGCGCAAGATCGAGTGGATGCGGCGGCTGCTGGACACGCACCAGGAAGGCGGCGATGCGTCGCTGGCCAGCGCCCTGGACACCGAACTGGTCGAAGACCGCATCTACACGCTGACCCCGATGGGTGAGGTGATCGACCTGCCGCTCGGGGCCACGCCGCTGGATTTCGCCTACCACGTGCACACCATGGTCGGGCACCGCTGTCGCGGGGCCAAGGTCAACGGCCGCATCGTGCCGCTCACCCATGCGCTGGCCAGCGGTGACCGGGTTGAAATCCTCACCGGCAAGACCGCCGAGCCGCGGCGCGACTGGCTGCAGGTGACCAATGGATATCTGGCCAGCGGCCGTTCGCGGGAAAAGGTGCGCCACTGGTTCCACAAGCTGGACCGCGCCCGCAACGAGCAGGACGGACGCGAGCTGCTGGACCGGGAACTCAAGCGCATGAGCCTGCAGCAGGCCGACCCGGCGCCCGCCCTGCGCAAGTTCCGCGCGGCCAGCATCGAAGACCTGTATGTGCAGGTGGCGCTGGGTGACGTGGGCCCGCACCAGGTGGCGCGCGCGCTGCTTGAACACGAGGCCGAAGCCAGGCGGGGCGACGAGCCGGCGGCCCCCGTGGCCAGACAGCCCCGGCGCAAACCCCGCTCAAGTGCAGAATTCAGCGTGGTGGGCGTGGACAACCTGCTGGTGCAGGTGGCTGGTTGCTGCCGGCCACTGCCGGGCGAGCAGATCGGCGGCTACCTCACCCGCGGGCGCGGAGTGAGCGTGCACAGGTCCGACTGTGCGGCGTACCTGCGCCTGGTCGCACGCGAGCCACGCCGGGCGCTGCCGGTGGACTGGGGCAATGCGGACGGTGCGCACGAGGCAGCGATCGTGGTCGAGGGTATGGACCGCCGATACCTGCTCAAGGATGTGTCCAACCTGATTGCGCAGGAAAACGCGCACGTGCAGGAAATCAACAGCGAGCGCCTGGGGGGATCGGGCCAGGTGCGTCTGCGGCTGCAGGTGCGGGTGCAGGATTTCGGCCAGCTGTCGCGGCTGCTGGGCAAGATGGAAGCGGTGCCGGGGGTTGAACGGGCCTATCGGCCCTGACGGTCCCGCTCCATCGGTCCCGCCCATCAGCCCCGGCCGATCACGCCACGATTGAGCGCAGTCTCTTATGCTTTGCGCGTGAGCAACCCGCGTGATCAGCATTCATCCCAGGTCGACCCCGGCAAGCCGCCGCGACAAAGCGGCTTACAGGAGCATTGGCGCTGGATCGCCGGGGGTGCGGCGCTGTTGCTGGTGGCACTGCTGGTGCTGCGCCAGCCATTGGCTGAGCGACTGTGGCCCCAGAACTCGGCCCAGGATGCCCTGCGTCAGGCGGGCGCCGCGCTGCAGCGGGGGCACCTGAGCGATCCCGAAGGCAGCGGCGCGCGCGAACTGTATGAGGCCGCGTTGGCGATGGATCCGGACCGCCCGGAGCCGCGCCAGGGTCTGGCCGCCGTGGCTCATGCCGCGGTGGAGCAGGCCCAGCGAGAAACCGCTGCGGGCCGCTACCCCGAGGCGCACGCCGCCCTCAAGCTGGCGCGGGAATTGTCTGCACCGCGCGAGGCAGTGCAGTCCGCTGCCGAGGCGCTGCGCAAGCGCGAGGCCGCGGGCGCCGGATTGGAGCAGCTGTGGGCCAATGCCGAACGCGCCCATGAGGCCGGCAGGCTGTACGGCGATGAGGACTCCGCGCTGCCGCTGTACAGCCGGATCCTGCGCCTGGACTCGGAGCACCTGGGGGCGCTGCGAGGTCGGGATGATGGGGTGGCGGAGCTGTTGCAACAGGCCCGGGCCGCGCTGCGCAGCGGCGAACTCGCCGAGGCCGCAGCCATGATCGCGGTGGCCGCGGAATTCGACCCCGGTCACGTCGACCTGCCCGATACCCGGGCGCGCCTGACCGAAGAGCGTGATGCCACCCTGGCCCAAGCCGCTGCGGATCTGGACGCCGGCCAGCTGGAGCGGGCGGCGCAGCGTTACCGCGCGCTGCTTGAGATGGATCCCAGCGACGAACAGGCCAGCGATGGTCTGGTGCAGACGGGCGTGGCGCATGCGCGCCGTGCGGTGCGGCTGGCGGCGGACTTCCGCTTCGCCGATGCCGATGCCGCCCTGACCCAGGCGCGGGAGCTGGCGCCGATCGATGCCCAGGTGCGGAGCCTGGCCGAGCGGGTGGACGCGGCGCGCACGCGCCAGGCGCAGCTTGATCCGGTGCACTCTCCTGCCGAGCGCCGGGAGCTGGTGGCGTCGCTGCTGGCGGAGGCGGCCGCCGCCCAGAGCCGCGGCGACCTGCTCAGCCCGCCCGGCGAGAATGCTTTCGACAAGCTTCGCGCGGCGCGCAGCCTGGCGCCGGATGATCCGCAGGTGCGGGAAGCCAGCGAACAGTTGCTGGCCGCGGCCACTGGATGCTTCGAGCGGGAGCTGCGCGCCAACAGTCTGGGGCGGGCCAATGCCTGCCTCGATGTCAGGGTGGCCCTTGCCGATGACAGCGGTGAGCTGATTGCGGCGCGACGCCGGTTGGCACAGCGCTGGCTGGCCATCGGCGACGAGCGTCTGGGAGCGGGCGACCTGCCGGGCGCACGCGCGGCGCTGGAATCGGCCCGGACCATCGACCCATCGGTATCCGGCCTGGCCGAGTTCGCCCAGCGCCTGCGTACGGCTTCCGCCTCGCCCTCGCGCTAATCCGCGGTCGGCTTGAAAAACACCGCGCGAACGGTGTCGCGGGCCGCCTCGGGTGAAAAATGCCGTTCGATGTTTTCATGCCCGTGGATGCTCAGCTCCATCCACAGGGTGGCGTCCCGGTACAGGTGCAGCACCGCAGCGGCGAACGCCTGCTCGCTCTCCGCCACCAGCACGTCGTGCCCATCGCGCAGCTGCATGCCTTCCACCGCCGTACGGGTGGCCACCACCGGCTGCCCGTGGGCCATGCTGAGGTTGACCTTGCCCTTGACCCCGGCGCCGTAGCGCAGCGGCGCGATCGCGATGCGGCAGCCGTCCATGTACGGACTGATATCAGGCACGTAGCCGTGCACGATGACCCCGTCGCGATCGGCCAGGGCCTGGATCTCGGGCACCAGGTCGCCGCCGATGCAGTGGAAGCGCACCTCCGGCAGGGCCGCGCGGATGGTGGGGAAGATCGAATCCACGAACCAGCACACCGCGTCCACGTTGGGCGGATGGCGGAAGCCACCCACGAACACCAGGTCACGGCGCTGTTCGAACGGCAGCCCCGCGCCGGCGATGCGATGCAGGTTGGACACCAGCTCCACCCGCACCTCGGGTGCATCGCGGGCCAGCAGCTCCTGCTCGGCCGGGCTGACCACCAGGGTCACGTCGCTTCGCGCCATCACCCCCAGTTCCAGGGTGCGGGTGCGGGCTGCGGCTCGCTGCAGCGCTTCATCGCCGGCCAGATCGGCCGCACGCTGCTCGCGCAGGTAGTGCAGGTCCACGCTGTCAAACACCACCTGGGCCTGCGGCGCATACCTGCGCAGCAGCGGCAGCAGGCTGCCGGCCACATAGTGGCGGCTGGCGATCACGCTGGAAAAGCGCGGGCCATGGGTCCGCAGCCAGGCCGCCAGGCGGCCCATATGTGGCGCATACCAGGTTTCGATCCCCAGCCGCTGCAGGCGCTCGGTATCTTCCCCGACGTGACGCCGGTCGGCAGGCACGAACACCATGTGCGCGCCTTCGTCGCGCAGCAGGCGCATCAGGTTCACCATCCGCAGCGAGCCGGAATCGCGGTCCGGCGTGGGGGTGAGCGCGTCGATCACCAGGATCACGGGTCGGCCGTCATCATCGGCTTGCAGCGGATCGGGGGCGGTCTGCGGGTGCGCTTGCAGTTCCGCGGCCCAGCGCTCTGCAAAGACCGGCTGGTTGCGCAGCTGCGAGGATTTCATGCCGCTGGACAGGTCCGTGCCGGCGCTGACGCCTTCCACGTGCACCACCCGCGCGTCCGGCTGGCACAGCACATGGTGTCCGGCCGCACGCACGCGGAAAGCCAGGTCGGTGTCTTCGTAGTAGGCCGGGGCATAGCGTGGATCAAAGCCGCCCAGCGTTTCGAACAGCGACCGCCGGATCGCCAGAGCGGCGCCCGAGCAGTAGTCCACCGGGCGGGCGAAACGCAGCAGGGGATGATCGGGATCGGCGAACCGGCCGCGGCTCTCGGCACGCCCGTCGCGCAGCACCCGGCCGCCGGATTCCTGCAGCCGCCCGTCCGGGTACAGCAGCTGGGCGCCCACCAGGCCGGCACCGGGATGCTCGGTGAAGCTGCGCAGCAGCGCGTCCAGCCAGCCCGGCTGGGGCACGGTGTCATTGTTCAGGAACACCAGGTACTCGCCCGAAGCCTGGGCGGCACCGTCGTTGCAGGCGGCAATGAAGCCGCCGTTTGCAGCCCGGCGGTGGTAGCGCAGGCCCTCGACCTGGGGCAGGGCTGCCGCGGTCTGGTCCGTGGATCCGTCATCAACCACCAGGATCTCGATGCCGGCGGCTGGCGGTGCCGCGGCGATCGCGCGCAGGCACGCCAGGGTGTGTTCGAACTCGTTGTACACCGGGATCACGATGCTGGCCCGGGGCTGCTGGTCGCGAGGGACGCGCAGCGCCTGGAACGGGCTGTAATCGGCCTCCAGCAGCGCGTGCCTTTGCGGCGGCGCCAGCAGCCCGAGCTGGGCGGTGACCCGCTGCCAGGTGGGGCGCCAGCCGCGGGTGCGCAGGCTGGCGACGCCGCGGCGAAGCAGGCCGACGGCGCGGTCGAGCGCGAATCGCGCATCGGCCAGGGAAAACGGCATGGGTCTGGAACTCCAGCTGACTGAAAGGGTACGTGCGAAACAGCCTGCCAGAGCGCTAGGCTAGACTGCGCGCGATCAATATTGTTGCATTAGCCGGCTCCTGCCATGGCGGGAAAGAGGTTCCATGGCCCGAATCCAGTACGACGAAGACGATGAAACGCCGCGCAGCCCGCTCAGCCGTTGGCGGCGCAGGCTGCTGATTGCAGCGCTGGCGTCGGTTGGCCTGGGGCTGGGTTTCCTGGTTCCCTACGCGCTGTACCTGAACAAGCAGCTGGAGCAGCAGTTCGGCGCCTGGAGCTGGCAGGAACCGACCAGGGTGTACGCACGCCCGCTGCAGCTTGAGGCCGGTTTGGCACTGGATGCGCAGACCCTGCGCCATGAGCTGCAGGCGGCCGGTTACCGCGAAGGCGACGGGGTCCGTGCCGGGACCTGGCTCGAAAACGACGGGGATTGGCGCATTTCCAGCCGCGGCTTCCTCGACGTGGCCGGCCCGGTGGCCGCGTCGCAGCTGCAGGTCAGGGTGTCTGGGGGTCGCGTATCGCGCCTGCGCGGTCCAGATGATGGAGCGCCACTAGAGCAGGCCCGGCTGGATCCGGCCCGGATCGCCACGCTGTACGGCGCCAACCAGGAAGAGCGCCGGCTGGTGCGGGTTGAAGATGTGCCGCTGCTGCTGACCGACGCGCTCCAAGCGGTGGAAGACCGCGACTTTGCCCGCCATCACGGCATCGACCTGAGCGGGATGATGCGCGCCGCATGGGTCAACCTGCGCAGCCGCTCCACCCGCCAGGGGGGCAGCACGCTCACCCAGCAGTTGGCGCGTTCGGGCGTGCTCGGGATCGGCCGCGAACAGACCTGGTCGCGCAAGTTCAACGAGATCATCTATGCGCTGTTGCTCGAGTCGCGTTATGACAAGAGCCAGATCATGGAGGCCTACCTGAACCAGGTTTACCTGGGCCAGCGCGGCGCGCAGGAGATCCGCGGCGTGGCCGCTGGCGCCGAGTTCTGGTTCGGGCGCTGGCTGGAGGAACTCGATACCGAGCACGTTGCGCTGCTGGTCGGGATGATCCGGGGGCCTTCGTACTATGATCCGCGCCGCCATCCGGAGCGCGCCCGCGAACGGCGTGATTTCGCCTTGGCCCAGATGCACGCCACCGGACTGATCGTGGAAGAGGAATATCGCCGCGCGCTGGCCGCCCCGCTGGGGGTGAGCGATCGGCCCGGCAGCCTGGCCGCCAACCGCTTCCCCGCCTACGTGGATCTGGTGCGGCGGCAACTGGCGTCCGAATACCCCACCAACAGACTGCAGGGCGCGGGCCTGCGGGTCATGACGGCGATGTCGCCTTCCGCGCAGGGCTACGCAGAGGGGGCCGTCCGGCGGACCATCGAATCACTCAGCACCGAAAGCCGCCCGGAACTGCAGGCAGGCATGGTGCTTACCGATGTGCACAACGGCGATGTGCTGGCCGTGATCGGCAGCCGCGACCCTTCCGAGCACGGGTTCAACCGCGCGATCGATGCCCATCGACCCGTGGGATCGCTGCTCAAACCATTCGTCTACCTGCTGGCGCTGGCCCTGCCTGGCGACTGGTCGCTGGCAAGTCCGATCGATGACGCCCCGGTGACCGTGGTCCTGCCCAACGGCCAACGCTGGACCCCGGCCAACGCCAACAACCGCAGCCATGGCGTGGTGTCGCTGATGGATGCGCTGGCCAACTCCTATAACCAGGCCACGGTGCGGCTGGGCATGCAGATCCACCCGCGGCGACTGGCCGAGCTGATCAGCACCCTGGCCGGGGTCCGCGCCGAGCCCAACCCAGCGCTGATCCTTGGGTCGCTCGACCAGAGCCCCTATGCCATGGCGCAGCTGTACCAGTTCCTGGCCTCGGGCGGCGAGTTCCAGACGCTGCGAATGGTGCGGGGGGTGATCGACGAGGACGGCCGCACGGTCAGCCGCTACGACGAGAGCGTGACCGAGGCCCAGGCCGGCGACGCAGTGGCAGTGCGGCTTGTCACCCTGGCTCTGCAGCGCGCCGTCACCTCGGGCACGGCGAGGCAGCTGGTCAACGATGGCCTCGGCCACCTGCAGGCGGCCGGCAAGACCGGTACCAGCAACGATGGCCGCGACAGCTGGTTTGCCGGCTGGACGGGTGACCACCTGGCCGTGGCGTGGATGGGTAACGACCAGAACCAGGCCACCGGGCTGTATGGCGCTACCGGCGCCATGCGGGTGTGGTCGGACATGTTCGCGCGTCTGCCCAGCGCGCCGCTGGAAGTGGGTGAAGGCGGGCTGGACTGGCGCTGGGTGGCGCACGGCTACAGCACCGACGCGGATTGTCCGCAGGTGCGCCGCTACGCCTTCGTGCCCGGATTCGCGCCGGCTTACCAGCCCTGCGATCATGGGCTGTCCGATTCGGCCGATTCCGCACAGGACCACGCAGACCCGGCGCGCGCAGGTGCCGAGCCACGGCCAGCCCGACGCGGCTGGCGCAGTTGGTTCGGCCTGGATGAGCCGGAGGCCGACGCACCTGCCCGCCAGGACACTCCTTCCCCCGAGCCCGTACCCCTGTAACCATGATTCGTAATCTCCGTTTTTCCGCAGCCGTGATCGCCTTCGTGTTGGTGGCCGGCTGCACGGGTTCGCCCGATTCGCGCCGAACGCAGGCTGGAACGCCGTCAGCAATCGGGGCCGCTGCAATGGTGGCCGCGGTGCGGGCCGCAGGCGCCGCGGATGAGGCCGAGCTGGCCGTGCAGCCGTGGCGCGACCCGCGCATCGAGGATCTGCGCACCGATGCCGAACGACTGGAAGCGGCCGGCGACATCGCGAGCGCTGTGCGCGCCCTGGACCTCGCGCTGGAAGAAGTGGAAGGGGATCCGGCGCTGCTGCAGGAGCGGGCCGAACTTGCCCTGTTGCAGCAGGACTTCGCCTTGGCCGGCACGTTGGCAGAGCGCGCCTATGCGCTGGGAAGCCAGGTGGGCCCGCTGTGCAGGCGCCACTGGGCGACGCTCGAGCAGCTGCGCCTGCGCGAGGGTGACGCCGCGGGCGCGACATCGGCGCGCGCGCAGATCGAGGACTGCCGCGTGACTGGCCCGGAGCGCTATTGAAGATGTCGGACGCCATGGGACGAGTGGGCCGCGCCGGGATGGGGGCATGACTGTGATCGAACTCGAGGCGCCTGTGCTGCCGGATTCGGTCCGCGACGCGCTGGGCGTGGACGGGGCGCTGGCCACGGCGCTGCCTGGTTTCGTACCGCGGCCGGCCCAGCAGGAACTGTCGGTAGCGGTGGCCGAAGCCTTCGGCCGCCGCGACAGCCTGCTGGCCGAGGCGGGCACCGGTACCGGCAAGACCTATGCCTATCTGGTCCCTGCGCTGCTGTCCGGGCTGAAGACCATCGTTTCCACCGGAACCCGCGCGCTGCAGGACCAGCTGTACCACCGCGACCTGCCGGCGGTGCGTGACGCGCTGGGCACCGGGCTGCGGACCGCTTTGCTCAAAGGCCGCTCCAACTATCTGTGCCATCACCGGCTTGAGCTGGCCAAAACCGAGCCGCGCATGGCCACCGGTGCACAGGCGGCGCTGTTCCAGCGGGTTGTGGCGTGGGCCGGGCGTACCCGCATGGGGGACCTGGCCGAACTGGAGGCGCTGCCCGAAGGCTCGCCGGTGATCCCGATGGTCACTTCCACCGTCGACAATTGCCTGGGTACGGAATGCCCGTTCTACAACGAATGCTTCGTTGTCCAGGCCCGGCAGCGGGCCCAGGCCGCCGATCTGGTGGTGGTCAACCATCACCTGCTGCTGGCTGATCTGGCGCTCAAGCAGGAGGGGTTTGGCGAGATCCTCCCAGGCGCGGAAGCATTCGTGGTCGACGAGGCCCACCAGTTGCCGGAGCTCGCCGCCCAGTTCTTCGGCGAATCGCTGAGCGCGCGGCCGCTGGTGGAGCTGGCCCGCGAGGCGCTGCTGGAGTGCAAGGAGGTGCCAACCGCGCTGGCGATCCTGCAGGGACCGGCGCAGGCGCTGGAGCAGGCCGTACGCGCCCTGCGGGCGCAGATGGAGCCGCTGCCGCCGCGGGGTACCCAGCGGCGCCTGGACGGTGAGGCGGCGGTGGGCGAAGGGCTGGATGGCCTGGATCTCCGGCTGCGCGAACTGGCGCAGGCGTTGGGCCCGCTGCGTGAGGCATCGCCGGGCATGGATGCCTGCCACGCACGCGCCGTCGAGGCCATCGGCCGGCTTGGGCGTTGGCGCGGTGAAAAGACTTCCGACGGCGAGATCGACAGCGGCGACATGGGCCTGCCCGAGGCCGAAACCGCCGGAATGGCGTCGGCACAGCTCCCCGCCGACGCCGATACCGTGCGCTGGTACGAACTGTCGCCGCGCGGCTTCCGCCTGCAGCGCACCCCGCTGGACGTGGCCGGACCGCTGCGTGCCCATCGTGAAGCCTCACGCGCGTCCTGGGTGTTCACCTCGGCCACGCTGGCCGTCGACGGCCGCTTTGACCACATTGCCGCCCGGCTCGGGCTGGACGAGCCGCGCACTTTGCTGGCACCCAGCCCGTTCGACTGGCCCACCCAGGCGCTGTGTTACCTGCCCCAGCGCCTGCCGCCGCCCGGAGCGCGCGAGTTCAGCCGGGCGATGCTCGACGCCGTGCTGCCGGTGCTGCACGCTTCCAAGGGGCGCGCATTTCTTCTGTTCGCCTCGCATCGGGCGCTGCGTGAAACCGCCTCGTTGCTGCGCGCTTCCGACGCGCCCTGGCCGCTGTTCGTACAGGGCGAAGCGCCGCGCAACGTGCTGCTGCAGCGCTTTCGCGATTCCGGTAATGGCGTGCTGCTCGGAGCGGCCAGCTTCCGCGAGGGCGTGGACGTGGCCGGCGATGCGCTGAGCGTGGTGGTGATCGACAAGCTGCCCTTCGCCGCGCCGGACGACCCGGTGTTCGAAGCGCGCCTGGATGCGATCCGCCGTGCCGGGGGCAACCCGTTCACCGATGAGCAGCTGCCCCAGGCGGTGATCGCGCTCAAGCAGGGCGTCGGCCGGCTGATCCGCAGCGAGCGCGACCGCGGCGTGCTGGTGCTGTGCGATCCGCGCCTGACCGGCAAGGGCTACGGCCGGGTGTTCATGGACTCCATGCCACCGTTCGCGGTGACCCGCGATGTGGCGCAGGTACAGGCCTTCTTTGAATGAAACTGTCCCAATGAACCTGCTCCAATGAAGCTGATCGCATTCGAAACTTCCACCGAAGCGTGCTCGGTCGCCCTGTGGTGCGATGGCGATGTCCTGGAGCGCTTTGAAATCGCGCCGCGCCGCCACGCCGAACTGGCGCTGCCGTGGGCACAGGACCTGCTGGCCGAAGCCGGCATGGCCCGTTCGCAATTGGACGCGGTGGCCGTCGGGCGAGGGCCTGGCGCGTTCACCGGTGTGCGCCTTGGCATCGCACTGTCCCAGGGCATCGCCCTGGCGCTGGATCTGCCGATGCTGCCCGTCTCGACCCTGGCCGCTTTGGCCCTGCGCGCCGAGGGGCCGGGGAAAGTGCTCGCGGCGATCGATGCGCGCATGGGTGAGGTCTACGCAGGCACGTTCGAACGTGCCGGTACCGATCTGGTCGCGCTGGGGCCGGAAACCGTGTGCGCCCCTGATGCAGTGCAGCTGCCCGCAAGCGATGACCGTGGGTGGCACGGCGTGGGTACCGGCTTTGCTGCGGTCGAGGGCGCCCTGCAGGCAACCCTGGGGTCGTGGCTGGGCAGCGTGGATGCCACCGCGCTGCCCGGGGCGGGTGATGTCGCCCGGCTTGCGGTCCAGGCATTTTCGCGCGGCGAGCTGGTTGCGCCGGAACTGGTCGAACCCGCTTACCTGCGCGACAACGTGGCCCTGACCCTGGAAGAACAGCGGGCCTTGCGCGCCGCACGTTGACGCGATTGCGAAAACGCGTGGCCGATCAGCTGTCGACCAGGGTTCCTGCCGGCAGGAACTGCCAGGTGCGGGTGACGTGGAGGACGTCGATGTTTTCCTCCGTCTGCGGCAGGGCCGGGTAGGGCTCGGCCAGCTGGGCGATGCGCAAGGCTGCCTCGTCCAGCAGGTGGATGCCGCTTGAGCGGATCACCTGCGCGCTTTCCACCGATCCGTCGCGGCGGATTGCCACGCTGATCACCAGCTCACCCGCCAGCTGCCGGCGCCGGGCTTCGTCGGGGTAATTGAGGTTGCCGATCCGCTCCACCCGGTCCACCCACTGGCGCAGGTAGGCGGCATAGGCATATTCCTGGGTGCTGGCGGAGACGAACTTGCGCTTCGGGCGCTTGGCGTACCGTTCGGAGCGCAGGTGGATCTCGGCGGCCAGCCGGGCCATTTCCATGTCGCGCTCGATCCGCTCGTCGCCAGGTGGCAGCGCGCTGGGATCGGCTTGTTGGGAGGGGTCCGGCGTGGCCACGGTGTGTTCGCCGCGGTGGCTGGTGATCACCCTGGCCTGCGGCGGGGGCTGCGCCTCAGGCGACTGCGCGCGCAGCGGCTCGGGGGCGATGCCCGGCTGGTCCTGCGGTGCCAGGCCGAGCTGTGATTCACGCGGTCGCAGGCTTTCCTCGTGCTCGCCGCCGCCCTGGTTGCTGGCCTGGGCCAGGAAGTCCGCCTGGGCCTGGGTCAGCGGACTGGTGGTCTCGGTCAGGATCACATCCAGCGTTGGTGCCACCGGGGCGGCATCGTCCAGGGTGAAGCCGATCCCCAGCACCAGCAGGCCGTGCAGCAGCAGCGACAGCACCAGGGTGGCCCCCAGCCGTTGCTGGTCGCCCACCTGAGGGCCGGGTGGAGCGATCGCCAGACTCATGCCTGCAGCGTCACGCTCCGGCCTCGATCGCCGCGAACAGGTCGCCAGCGATATCCAGGCCGAACTCGGCGTCCAGCTCGCGGATGCAGGTAGGACTGGTCACGTTGACCTCGGTCAGCCAGTCACCAATCACGTCCAAGCCGACGAAGATCATGCCGCGACGCTTCATTTCCGGCCCCACCTGGGCTGCGATCCAGCGATCGCGGTCAGTCAAAGGCCGGCCTTCGCCGCGTCCGCCCACTGCGAGGTTGCCGCGGAAGTCGTCGCCCTGGGGAATGCGCGCCAGGCTGTAGGGCACTGGCTCGCCGTTGACCAGCAGGATGCGTTTGTCCCCGTCCACGATCTCCGGCAGGTAGCGCTGCGCCATTGCCGTGCGGCGGTTGCCGTCGGTGAGCGTCTCCAGGATCACGTTGATGTTCGGGTCCGAGGGGCTGGTGCGGAATATCGAACGCCCGCCCATGCCGTCCAGCGGCTTGAGGATGGCATCGCCATGCTCGGCAACGAATGCTTTCAGTTCCTTGGAACTGCGCGATACCAGCGTTGGCGGGCAGCACTGGGGAAATTCCAGTGCCGCCAGTTTTTCATTGAGGTCGCGCAGGCCCTGTGGATCGTTGACCACGCGCGCACCGGCGGCCTGGGCAAGTCCCAGGATCTGGGTGTCGTAGACATACTCGGCATCCACCGGCGGGTCGCGACGCATCAGGACAACATCGCCGGGGCCGAACGCGCGGCTGGACTCCGGGCCCAGTTCAAACCAGTCTTCCGGATCGTCCTGCACGGACAGCGCAGCCATGCGTGCCTGCGCAATCCCTCCATTCAGCGACAGCCCACCGGGCAGCACGTAATGCAGGCGGTGGCCGCGGCGCTGGGCAGCGAGCAGCATTGCGAAGGTGGAATCCTTGGCAGCGTTGATCGCGCTGATCGGATCCATGATGACGATGACATCAAGCGTCATGGGCTGCGCTACCGGTGGCGATGGGAGGTCGTGATGTTACCAGCAGCAGGTGTCCGGCCAGAGGCTGACGGGGTTCACGGATCGGGGGTAAAGTGCTCCGCGTGCTTGACAGTCCGGTCGCCGATTGGGATATATGGTCGGGTTGCAGCGGCACACGGGGAAACCGGGGGCGCCGCGCCAGGGGAAGACTTAGATGACCGTAGAAGACACACCGCCCGGCAGCCTCCAGGGCTTGCGGGTCATGGTGATCGACGACTCGAAGACGATCCGTCGCACCGCCGAGACGCTGCTCCGCAGGGAGGGGGCGGAAGTAACCACCGCGGTGGATGGCTTCGAGGCATTGGCCAAGATTGCCGACCAGCAGCCGCAGATCATCTTCGTGGACATCATGATGCCGCGCCTGGATGGCTACCAGACCTGCGCGTTGATCAAGAACAACCAGCTGTTCAAGTCCACGCCGGTGATCATGCTTTCGTCCAAGGACGGCCTGTTCGACAAGGCCCGTGGACGGATCGTGGGCTCGGAGCAGTACGTCACCAAACCATTCACGCGCGAGGAACTCCTCGACGCCATCCGCAAGCACGTCCACGCCTGACCGGGGGGCAGGCACATCCATGGCACGAATCCTGTTGATCGAAGACTCGCCGACCGACACGGCGGTGTTGACCCAGCTGCTTGAGCGCAACGGCCACCAGGTGCTTGCCTCCAGCAGCGCCGAGGACGGCATCGTCCTGTGCAAGCGCGAGCAGCCCGACCTGGTGATCATGGATATCGTGCTGCCGGGCATGAACGGCTTCCAGGCCACGCGCGCGCTGTCGCGCGATACCGAGACCGACCATATCCCGGTGGTGATCGTCAGCACCAAGGGCATGGAAACAGACCGCGCCTGGGGCATGCGCCAGGGCGCCCGCGGCTACCTCGTCAAGCCGCCGGCCGAAGCCGAGCTGGTCGAGACCATCAACGGGCTGCTTGGCGGCGCCAAGTGAACAAGCAGCGCGCCAACACGGGCGCCGGCGCCATTGATCCGTTCGCGATCCTGCTCGATTACGAGCGGCGGTCGCTGGCGCATGAGCCCGGTCTTCCGGAGCAGCTGGACGCGCCCGGGCTGTGGCGTGGCGTGGGCTACCGGATTGGCAGCCGTCGCCTCGCATCAGGCTTCCATGAAGTGCTGGAAGTGCTGCCGATGCCGCAGGTCACGCCGGTGCCTGGTTCGCAGCCGTGGATGCTGGGCGTGGGCAACATCCGCGGCAACCTGCTGCCGATCGTTGACCTCAAACAGTTCCTGGAAGGCGAGCGCACGGTGCTGCACGAGGACCAGCGCGTGCTGATCGTGCGCCAGCCGGGCGGGAACGTGGCCGTGACCATCGATGAAATGTACGGCCAGCGCAGCTTCCAGGACGAACAGGACACGCCGGCCGACGAGCTGGCACAAGGGCGGTACGCGCATTTCATCGAGCGGGCCTACCGCTTGGAAGCGCACGCGTGGGGGATCTTCAGTCTTGACCGGCTCTCGCGCACACCCGAATTCAGACAGGCCGCGGCGTAAGCCGCATCGCATAGCAACTGGGACAAGCTCATGAGCACTGAAGTGGATAACGTCGCCGGCAAGGGCCGCAACCTGGGCACGAACGCCTGGCTGACCGTGCTGGCAGTGGCCCTGCTGATCTTTGGCGCCAACACCGGCTACGCCATCTGGAAAGCTGCGCAGCTGGGCGGGGCCAGTAGCGCCGCTTCCAGCCTGCAGGTGAACTCGCAGCGGTTGGCGATCCAGGGCAACGAGGCGGTGGCCGGCGATACCGCGGCGTACGGCGCGTTCCGTGCCACCAAGGCGGAAATCGACCGGGATATCGCCAGCCTGCAAAGCAACTTCGGCGACACCACCGGCGTGTCCGGCCCGATCCAGACCGTCAGTCGCACCTGGGAGCCGATCCAGCAGAACGCCCAGCAGGTGATCGACAGCCAGGAAGTTGTGTTGGGACTGGCCGGCAACGCCGAGCGCTTCAACCGGGGCGTGCCGGGGCTGCAGGCCCAGCTTGACGAATTGGTGCGGGCCATGTCCAACACCGGATCGCCGGCCTCGCAGGTGTACATGGCGCTGCGCGAAGTGGTGCTGACCGGCGACATGGTGCGCTTCGTGACCCAGATCCAGGCGGGTGGCGAAGGCGCCGTCGGAGCGGCCGACACGCTGCAGCGGCGGGCGAGCCTGTTTGAACAGGTGCGCGTGGGCCTGCGCGAGGGCGATGAGAACCTCAACGTGCAGCCTCTCACCAACGCCAGCGCGCTGGCCGCGCTGACCAGCGTGGATGAGCTGTGGGAAGAGATCCGCCCGGCGCTGGACGCGATCCTGGCCGCGGCTGACAGCCTCGCCGGCGCCCAGGGCGCAGCCACTTCGATCACCGCCGGCTCGGACCAGCTGCTGGCCGACAGCGAGAGCCTGTTCCAGGCCTTCACCGCGTTCGGCTCGCTGTCCGATACCAGCATCCTCGGCAACGTGTGGATCAGCATCCTGTCGGGTCTGGCGACCCTGGCTGCGATTGTCGGCCTGGTGTTCAGCCTCAACCGGGCCCAGCGTGAGCGCTACGAAACCACGATGGAGCTCAACAACCGCAACCAGGAGGCGATCATGCGCCTGCTGGACGAAATGGGCTCGCTGGCCGAAGGCGATCTCACGGTGAAGGCGACGGTCACCGAAGACATGACCGGCGCCATTGCCGACTCGATCAACTTCGCCGTCGAGCAGCTGCGCAACCTGGTGCAGACCATCAACGACACTTCGGTGCAGGTGTCCTCCAGCGCCCAGGAGACCCAGGCCACCGCCATGCACCTGGCCGAGGCCGCTGAGCACCAGGCGCGGGAAATCACTTCCGCCTCCAACCGCATCACCGAGATCGCGGCCAACATCGGCCAGGTGTCGAAGAACTCCGCCGAATCGGCCGACGTGGCCCAGCGCTCGGTGCAGATCGCGACCAAGGGCGCGGGCGTGGTGCGCGAGACGATCGCCGGCATGGACTCGATCCGTGACCAGATCCAGGAGACCTCCAAGCGCATCAAGCGGCTGGGCGAGAGCTCCCAGGAAATCGGCTCGATCGTCGAGCTGATCAACGACATCTCCGAGCAGACCAATATCCTGGCGCTGAACGCGGCCATCCAGGCCGCCTCTGCGGGCGAGGCAGGCCGCGGGTTCGCGGTGGTGGCGGACGAAGTGCAGCGGCTGGCCGAGCGTGCATCCAGCGCCACCAAGCGTATCGAGGCCCTGGTGGAAACGATTCAGACCGATACCAACGAGGCGGTCAGCTCGATGGAACAGACCACCTCCGAGGTGGTTTCCGGTGCGCGCCTGGCCGAGGATGCGGGGACCGCGCTGGGCGAGATCGAAAGCGTTTCGACCAGCCTGGCGGACCTGATTCAGGGCATCTCCAATGCCGCGCGGCAGCAGTCCGACGCCGCCTCCAGCATCACCCAGACGATGGACACCATCCAGTCCATCACCGCCCAGACCTCGCAAGGTGCCAACCAGACTGCTGAGTCGATCGGCAACCTGGCGCAGCTGGCCGCCGACCTGCGTCGTTCGGTCGCCGACTTCAAGCTGCCGGTCTGAGCGGGCGCAGGGACTGAAATGATCGGCAACGGCAACGAATGCAGCACGGAACGGGCGCTCCCGTGGAGGGATGCACCATGACGATGGCGTTGCGTGACGCAATCGACTACACGGCGCTGGGCTGGGTCAAGCCGGAGCTGGATGAAACCCTGCGCCAGGCGCGGCTCGAGGTGGAGGCGTTCGTCGAAGATCCGACCGACAGCAGCCGGATGCGCTTCTGTGCAGGCTATCTGCATCAGGTGCAGGGCACCCTGCGCATGGTCGAGCTGTATGCCCTGGCGATGGTGGCCGAGGAAATGGAGCAGCTGGCGGGCGCACTGCAGGCGGATCAAGCGCTCGAGCGGGACGCGGCCTGCGCCGCCCTGATGCGTGGCACCGTGCTGCTGCCCGACTACCTGGAGCGCCTGCAGGGTGGGCACCGGGACATACCGATCGTATTGCTTCCGCTGCTCAACGAGCTGCGCGCCGCGCGTGGCGCGACTGGTCTGAGCGAAAGCGTACTGTTTGCCCCGGACTTGGACCGGCCGATGCCGGCGGCCCTGTCGGCGCCTGCTGCAGATGCTGGCGAGGACAGTCCGGGCGCCGCCGCTCCGGTCCAATCCCTGGCGGCAGCCATGGACGGTTGGCCTGAAGGCGGGTTACCCGCGGATGCCGCTGCATTCAGCGTCGCCCTGGAGGCTTTGCTTCCGCAGGCGGCCGACGAGCCCGTACGGCGGATGCTCTGGGTTGCGCAGCGTGCAATGCACGCCCTTGGGGGAGGTGCCGTGGCGTCGTCGCCTGGTTTGCGCCAGGCGTTCTCAAGCGTGGTCCGTGAGGCCCGACGGCATCTGGTGGAAAAGGATGGTTTCGCCGGCGTTGACGCCGCGCTCGAAGCCACCCGTCAGCTGCTGTTCCACGTTGCTGCCGGCGATGTCGGGCATCCGGCGCTGAAGGAATTGCGCAGCACATTCGACCTGGAGCAGGCAGCCCCCAGCGAAGCCGAACTGGATCATGCCCATGGCAGCCTGAGCGGGCGCAATCGCGCGCTGCTCGACACCGTGGCAGCCGCGGTGAAAGAAGACCTGCTGCGGGTCAAGGACGCGCTGGACCTGCACCTGCGTACCGGCGAGGCCGGGATCGCAGGGCTCGAATCGCAGGTGGATATCCTGGACCGTGTCGGCGACACGCTCGGGATGCTTGGATTGGGCGTGGCGCGCACCGTGGTGCTGCAACAGCGCGATGCCGTGGACGCGATCGTGCGTGGGGACCGCGCTGCCGACGAAGACGCGCTGCTCGATATCGCCGGTTCGCTGCTCTACGTGGACGCCTCGCTTGATGAGCAGGTGGCGCGCCTCGGGGTCAGCGATAGCGATCAGGAGCAGGATCCCCTGGCGAATGAGTCGCGCAAGGCGGTGGAAGTCATCGCCCGTGAGGCGATTGCCAACTTCGCCGATGCGCGGCAGGCGTTTGTTGCTTTCGTGGAAACCAGCTGGGACCACGATGAGCTCGTTGAAGTGCCGCGGCTGCTGGACGAGGTGGGCGGCGCGATGCGCATGCTCCAGCTGCAACAGCCTGCGGATTTCCTGGCCGGGGTGAGTCGCTTTACCGAAACCGAACTGCTCGCTCGCCGCCGGGTACCAAACGGTCGTCAGCTGGACACCCTGGCCGATACCCTGGCCAGCCTGGAGTACTACCTGGAGGCACTGGGTGAACACCGGGGCGGCCGCCAGGACATCCTGGATATTGCCCGCAGCAGTCTGGAAACCCTGGGCTATTGGCCGCTGCCGGTTGAGGCCGGGCACGCCGAGCCGGTAGGACACCAAGCCCCGCAAGATCCCATCGGGTTGGCGGAGGCCGGGCTGGAGGATACGGCGGCAACCGTTGCCGCGTTTATTGACCGCCAAGGGCCAGAGGCTGGCGCTGGCGAAGAGGCCGGGACGCGTGATGGAGAAGGCGCTGGCGTCACGGCTGCCGGTCTGGAACCGGAACAGGTCCCGGCGCCGATGTCGCCCCCGGCGCAGGTCGAAGGCGGCTTCGAAGCCACCGGCGACGAAATCGACGACGAGATCCGTGAAGTCTTCCTGGAAGAGTTCGCCGAAGAAATCGACAACCTCGATGGCCTGTTGCCGCCGTGGCGCGACAGTCCCGAGGACATGGAGCGGCTGCGGCCGATCCGCCGCGTTTTCCACACCCTGAAGGGCAGCGGCCGGCTGGTGGGCGCACGCACCCTGGGCGAGTTCAGCTGGAAAATCGAAAGCCTGCTCAACCGGGTTCTGGAAGGCGGTCGTCCGGCCAGCCCCGCGGTGTTTGCTGTCGTCGATCATGCGTTTCACGTACTGCCGGTGTTGCAGGCAGCGTTGAAGGGCGAGCGCAGCCTGGATGTGGATCTGGCCGCGCTGAAAGAAGATGCCGAGCGCATTGCCGACGGTGATGAAACCATGCCGCGAGCACCGCTGCGCAGCAGCCCGGCCGGTGAAGGGGAGGGCGC
Organism: Luteimonas sp. A277; assembly: GCF_054052045.1. Next base: position 81,261 of record NZ_JBSVRG010000004.1, on the reverse strand, counting down.
AGTCGAAGTGCTGTCAGCATCTCCACCAGCCATGGAAGAGCCCGCAGCCGCCGGTGCCCCGGAGTTGGTGCCGGCCCAGGTGGATGAGCTGCTGCTTGAAATCCTCGACGCCGAGGTGGATGGCCACCTGGCGGTGGTAGATGGCTGGCTGCAAGCCGCCGCCTCGGGTCCGACGACGGTGGATGATTCACTGCTGCGCGCAGTGCACACCATGAATGGCGCGTTCGCGATGGCCGAGGTGCCCATGGTGCCAACCGCCCTGTCGCCGGCGGAATCCTGGGTCCGGCGCCTGCTTGGCACTGGAAATACTGCCAGCGAGGAGGCCGTGGCCGCCATGCAGGAGCTGGCCACGCTGGTTCGCAGTTCGATTGCCGGGCTGAAGTCGGATACGCCGGGCGTGCCGGTCTGCAAGGATCTGGCTGCACGCTGGACCGCCCTGCGTGACTCGCTGCCCGAACCCGCTTCCATGCGGTTCGCAGATTTTGATATCCCGGATCCCTCCGATCCTGAACTGGAGGCGGAGCTGCTTGAGGCCGAACGCATAGAAGCGGAGCGTTTCGAGGCCGAGCGCATCGAAGCCGAACGTGTCGAAGCCGAACGTGTCGAGGCCGAACGCCTTGAAGCCGAACGCCTTGAAGCCGAACGTCTCGAAGCCGAGCGCACCGAAGCCGAGCGCACCGAAGCCGAGCGCACCGAAGCCGAGCGTGTCGAAGCCGAACGTGTCGAAGCCGAACGTCTCGAGGCCGAACGTGTCGAAGCCGAACGTCTCGAAGCCGAGCGTCTCGAAGCCGATCGCATCGAAGCCGAACGTATCGAGGCCGAACGTATCGAGGCCGAACGTCTCGAGGCCGAACGTCTCGAGGCCGAACGTCTCGAGGCCGAACGTCTCGAGGCCGAACGTCTCGAAGCCGAGCGCCTTGAAGCCGAACGTCTCGAAGCCGAGCGCCTTGAAGCCGAGCGCCTCGAAGCCGAACGTCTCGAAGCCGAGCGCCTTGAAGCCGAACGTCTCGAAGCCGAACGTGTCGAAGCCGAGCGTCTCGAAGCCGAACGCCTCGAGGCCACCACGCAACCAGTGCCAGCCGGGCAGACCGACGATCCGGACGAACCTCTGAATCTGTCCGCCCTGGACGTCGAGCTGGTCGACATCTTCATCGAAGAGGCCGGCGATCTGCTTGATCACTCCGACGGCCTGTTGGCGCAGCTCGCCGACCAGCTGGGCGATCGCGAGAGCATAGTCGGGTTGCAGCGGGATCTGCATACCCTGAAGGGCGGTGCGGGCATGGCCGGGCTGCTGCCGATCGGCGAGCTGGGCCACGCGATGGAGACGGTGCTGGAGTCCGTCGTCGAGGGTCGCAGTGAACTGGGCCGCGACGGGATGGAACTGCTCCAGCGCGGCTATGACCGGCTGCACGTCATGGTGACCCGCGTGCGCGACCGGCGTGCGATCTCCAGCGCGCATGAGCTCGTTTCCGCTTTCGAAGCCCCGGGCGACGCCGCCAGCGCCGACCGCCCGGAAGCGAGTGTCCCGACCCCCGCTCCAACAGAGCCGCGCGCGCCGAAAAAGGTGCTGGACCCGCTGTCTGCACCGATGGCCGATGCCGCTGCCGCAACTGGCGACGATGGCGAGACGCGGGCGCCGCAGGAACAGGTGCGCGTGCGCGCCGACCTGCTTGACCGCCTGGTCAACTCCGCCGGTGAGGTTGCGATCTACCGCGCACGCCTGGAGCAGCAGCTGGGAGCGTTCCGCGGCGCAATGGTGGAGATGGAGCAGACCAACATGCGTCTGCGCGACCAACTCCGTCGCCTGGACATCGAAACTGAAGCCCAGATCATCGCCCGCTACCAGCGCGAGACGGAAACGACCGAGGCAACATTCGATCCGCTGGAGCTCGACCGTTTCTCCACCCTGCAGCAGCTGTCGCGCGCGTTGGCCGAGTCAGCCGCGGACATGAACAGCCTGCAGGGCACGCTGGATGACCTGACCAGCCAGTACGAAACCCTGCTGACCCAGCAGTCGCGGGTCAGTTCGGAGCTGCAGGAAGGCCTCATGCGCACCCGCATGGTGCCATTCGAGTCCGTGCTGCCGCGCCTGCGGCGGGTGGTGCGCCAGGCCGCCGGCGAGACCGGCAAGCAGGTGCAGCTGCATGTGGAAGGTGCCCAGGGCGAGCTGGACCGCAACGTCCTTGAGCGCATGACCGCACCGCTGGAGCACATGCTGCGCAACGCGGTGGTCCATGGGTTGGAGGATTCCAGGGCGCGGCGCAAGGCCGACAAGTCCGAGGAAGGCCGGATCGGCATCACGGTGCGCCGTGAAGGTTCCGAAGTGGTGCTGCTGGTGTCCGACGATGGCCGTGGCCTGGATCGGGCCAGCATCCGGCGGCGGGCCGAAGAGCGCGGCCTGGTGGCCGCGGGCGCGGTGCTGACCAACGAGGCGCTGGACACGCTCATTTTCGAGCCGGGCTTCTCCACCGCCGACGAGGTCAGCCGTCTGGCAGGTCGCGGCGTGGGCATGGACGTGGTCACCAGCGAGGTCCGCCAGCTGGGCGGCACGCTGGAAATCAACACCGGCAAGGGTGAGGGCACCACCTTTGCCCTGCGTCTGCCGCAGACCCTTGCGGTGACCCAGGCGGTGTTCGTGCAGATCGGTGACACCAGTTTCGCAGTGCCGATTGCTTCGGTGCGCGGCGTTGGCCGGATTTCCCGCGAGGCGATGGCCGAGCCGGATGCCGCCTACGAGTACGGCGGTGAGGAATACGTGCTGCATGACCTGGGTCGGCTGGTTGGCCAGGCCCCGGCACGCGCCGAGGGCCACCTGCAGATGCCGCTGCTGCTGATCGGCGCCGGTGGTCTGCGCGCAGCGGTGGCGGTCGACCAGATCCAGGGCAACCGCGAGATCGTGGTGAAGCCGGTGGGCCCGCAGGTTGCGTCGGTCCCGGGCATCTTCGGCGCGACCATCATGGGTGATGGCAGCGTGCGCGTGATCCTGGACGTGGCGCCGCTGGTCCGCCGCCTGGCAACGCAGCCGCACGACGTGCGGCCCGCGCCGGCGGTGGAAGCGCGGCCGGTGCCGCTGGTCATGGTGGTCGACGACTCCGTCACCATGCGCAAGGTCACCGGGCGCGTGCTGGAACGCAACCACCTGGAGGTGGTGACTGCACGCGACGGCATCGACGCGATCGAGAGGATGGACGAACGCGTACCCGACCTGATGCTGCTGGATATCGAAATGCCGCGCATGGACGGGTACGAGCTGGCCACGCACATGAAGGCTGATGCCCGCCTGCGCGACGTGCCGATCGTGATGATTACCTCGCGTACCGGCGAGAAGCATCGCCAGCGTGCGTTCGAGATCGGCGTCGAGCGCTACCTCGGCAAGCCGTACCAGGAGAACGAATTGATTCACAACGTGTTCGACCTGCTGGGCATGGAGCAGCCCGATGGCTGAGCACGGGGTGCGGGTGGCATTGCTGGCGCGGGACGGCCAGGCGCGCGAGCGGCTGCAGGAAGCTCTGCGCGAAGCCGGCGCGCAGCTGGTGGCCGTGGTCGATCCGCTGACCGCGGATCCCGGGGAAGTGGCGTCCAAAGAACCGCAGGGCGTGCTGGTGGCGCTGGAACCGGCCATCGAGGACGCGCTGGAGGCCTGGGACGCCCTTTTGTCGGATCCTTCGTTGATAGTGATCTTCGACGAGGCGGAGCTGGCGGCTTCGCGGTCCGGCTGGGATGCAGCGCGCTGGATCCGTCATCTGCGCGCAAAGCTGCTGCGCCATGACGATGTGTTGCCGCCCGGCGCCGAACCGGAGGGAGAGTGGCAGCCTGAGCCGGGTGCTTTGCAGCATGCTGCCGAAGTGCCTGCCGATGAAGGCCTGGAGGCCTGGCTGGAACGGATGTCGCGCGCCGCCGCGGACGCCAACCTGGACAGCGCGGCGGGGCCGGACTCCGAAGACGCCCGCGCGGCGGACCCGCCCGCGGTTGTGGCCGCATCGGGAATGTTCTCCAACCTTGAGCTGGTCGATCCCGAGGTGCCGGTCACCGATGCTTCCCCAGGCGAGGATGACGCTGATACGCGCCTTGCGGCTCTGGAGGAGCGCATCGCCGGCCTCAGCCTTGCCGATGGCGACAACTACAGCCGGCAATCCGGCCCTGGCGCGGTACTGGTGGAAGCCGGTCTGGGCGGGCCTGACGCAGTGCGCCAGCTGCTGGGGGCCCTGGGTGAGCGGTTCCCGCGTCCGCTGCTGGTGCGGTTGCGACTGGAGGGCGGGCGCTATGAGCGGCTGGTGCGGCAAATGGATCGGGCTACCCCGCTGTCTGTGATCCTGGCCGATGAAGGCGTTGCGATCGAGACCGGGCGCGTGTACTTCCTTCCTGAAGGGATGGATGTGGTTGCGGACGATTCGCGGCTGAAGTTTGTACGCGACGAATCGGCGTTGCAGCGCCTGCCGTCCGGGCTGGCTGCCGATGACAGCGCGGTGCTGTTCATGAGTGGTGCCGATGCCGCATTGGTGGGTCAAGCACTGCAACTGGGCGAGGCGGGTGCGCTGGTGCTGGGGCAGTCCGCTGAGGCCAGTTTTGATGCAGCGGCCGCGCAGCGGCTGATGGAGCATGGTGGTTCCGCCATTGACGCGGCAGCGATCGCAGCTCGGCTGCAGGAGCGTTGGCCGCCGCAGATTGACCAGGCAGACGCCGGTATGGAGGAGCAGCAACCATGAACCAACAGGATGCCGGCAGCGTCTCCCGTGATATCCGCGGGGTGCTGATCCAGATCAAGGGCGGCAGCCTGCTGCTGCCCAACGCCAGCGTTTCCGAAGTGCTGTCCTATGCCGATCCCGAGCCCCTGGATGGAGCGCCCGATTGGATCCTGGGCCGCATCCGCTGGCGCGGGTGGCAGTTGCCCCTGGTCGCATGGGGGCGACTGACCGGTGCCGCGGCAGACGAAGCTGGCGACCTCGGCAGCAAGGTGGCGGTGATCAAGGCGCTGCATGGCAATCCGCGCCTGCCGTACTTCGCGGTGCTGGCCCAGGGCTTCCCGCGGCTGGTCACGGTGTCCCACGATTCGCTGCTGACGGATGCGGGCGAAGGCCAGCCCCTGCCCGAGGCCGCGCTGGCCAGCGTGATGCTCAACGAAGACCGGGCCATGGTTCCGGACCTTGACGCCATTGCCGGGCAGATTGACAGCGCGCTGCAGCAGGCCGGTTAGCGGCGGAAAAAATCCGTCACAGATCTCCGAGCCGGGCCTGCAGGGCGGCGATCGCGGCCAGGCCGGCGGTTTCCGTGCGAAGCACGCGCGGTCCCAGGCGCACGCCGGTGAAGCCGGCGGACTCGAGCATCTCCCGGTCGCGCGGTGACCAACCGCCTTCGGGGCCGATAGCGATGGTCAACGCGCCGTCCGCCGGCGCAGCGATCCCGGCAATGCCGTGTTTGGCGAACGGGTCCAGCAGCAGGCGCAGGGAGTGAGCCGGAAGGCTGTCCAGGGCTGTCGCCAGGGGCACGGGCGCCGCGACCTCGGGCACCCGGGCGCGGCCGCTCTGCTCACAGGCGGAAGTGACCACGCTGCGCCAGTGGGCCAGGCGCTTTTCCGCGCGCTTGGCATCCAGCTTCACCTCGCTGCGCTGACTGCTGACCGGTGCGAATGCACTGGCCCCCAGCTCGGTTGCCTTCTGCAGGATCAGGTCCATTTTTTCCCCGCGGGCAATTCCCTGCAGCAGGTTGATCCGCAGCGGGGATTCGTTGTCCACCGCGCGCGCGGCGATGACCTCGGCTTCGCCGTCCCGCTTGCCCACGGCGGTGATGCGGGCCGCGTAATCCTGGCCGTCACCGTTGAACAACACGCATTCGTCGCCTTCGCGCAGGCGCAGGACCCGCAGCAGGTGTGCGGCTGCCGTCTCCGACAGGCCGACCCGTGCTCCGACAGCCAGCGGTGCGTCCACGAACGCCCGGATCACCCGGCCGCGGACGGTCCCTGCGCCCGGCACGGTCACGAGGTGGCCTCCTCGATCACGCTGCGGGTGACGTCGGCCAGCAGCTGCAGTTCGTCATCCTGGATGCAATAGGGCGGCATCCAGTAAAGGATGTCGCCGAGCGGGCGCAGCAGCACGCCGCGCTCGACGGCGGCACGGTAGGCATGCAGGCCGATGCGCCGGGCGGGATCGAACGGCGTACCGTTCCGGCCGCCTTCGGCCAGTTCAATCGCCAGGATCATGCCGGTCTGGCGCACATCGGCCACGTGGGGCAGCTCGGCCAGCGGGGCTGCCAGCCGGGCCATCTTTTCGGCGGTCACGCGGTTGCGGGCCAGCACGTTGTCGGATTCAAAAATGTCCAGGGTCGCCAGCGCCGCGGCACAGGCCAGCGGGTTGCCGGTATAGCTGTGCGAATGCAGGAAGGCGCGCTCGCGCGATTCGTCCAGGAACCCGTCGTAGATCGCCTGCGTGGCCAACACTGCGGCCAGCGGCAGGAACCCGCCGGTCAGACCCTTGGACAGGCACATCAGGTCGGGCATCACCCCGGCCTGTTCGAAGGCGAACATGGTGCCGGTACGGCCGAAACCGACCGCGATCTCGTCCGCGATCAGGAACGCCCCGTGCACGTCGCACAGCTCGCGCGCGCGCTTCAGGTACACGGGGTGATACATGCGCATGCCGCCGGCACATTGCACCAGCGGCTCGAGCACCAGCGCGCAGATTTCGCCCGGATGCTCATCGAACAGCCGCGCCAGCGCATCCGCGGCGTCTTCCGCCCGGGCCACGGCATCGCGCTCGCTGCCGGCCAGGTAGGCGTCGGGCGACGGCGCGAACATCGCTTCCATCAGCAGCGGTGCATACACGCGCCGATACAGGGGGATGTCGCCTACTGAGAGCGCGCCGATGGTCTCGCCGTGGTAACCGTTCTCCAGGGCGACGAACTTTGTGCGCCGTGGCTCATCGCCGCGGTTGCGGAACCACTGGAAGGCCATCTTCAGCGCCACCTCGACCCCGGCCGAGCCGTTGTCGGCGTAGAACACCTTGGCCAGCGGGTCGCGGCCAGGCTGGCGCGGGGCGATCGCCAGCAGGCGCTCCGCGAGCTCCACCGCCGGCTGGTGCGAGCAGCCGGCCAGGATCACGTGCTCCAGGGTCTGCGCCTGGCGACCGATGGCTGCGGCAATGCGTGGTTCGGCATGGCCGAACAGGTTCACCCACCAACTGGAGACGGCGTCGAGGGTGCGGCGGCCGTCGGGGCCGATGAGCCACACGCCTTCGCCGCGCTCAACCGGTAGCAGCGGAAGCGTATTGGGGTGCTCGCGCATCTGGGTGCATGGGTGCCAGAGCACCTGGAGATCGCGGGTACACCAGTCGGTGGCGTCGGCTAGAATGGTTTGATCGTGAATCATCTTGTCCATCCTCCCATTATCACCCGGGCGCCTGAAGCCGGCGCCGGCCGCCCCGTATGAGCCGCAAGCTGCCGATCATCCATTCGGTGAGTGAGCACGAGGCCGGGCCCTATCGCATGGAGCGGCTGGACCTGGAATTCAGCAACGGGGAGCGGCGCCGCTACGAGCGCGTGCACGGGCGGGGCTACGGGGCGGTGGCCGTGGTGCCGATGCTGGATGCGGACACCGTGCTGCTGGTACGTGAGTACGCCGCCGGGCTGCACCGCTATGAGCTGGGCCTGGTGAAGGGCCGCATCGATGCGGGTGAAACCCCGGAGCAGGCCGCCGACCGCGAGCTGAAGGAAGAAGCCGGCTACGGTGCGCGCGATGTGCAGGTGCTGCGCATGCTCACCCTGGCGCCCACCTATATGAGCCACCAGACCCATCTGGTATTGGCCCGCGATCTGTACCCCGAGCGCCTGCCCGGTGACGAGCCGGAAGAGCTTGAAGTGGTGCCGTGGAAGCTGGACGCGTTGCATGAGCTGGTCCTGCAGGAGAATTTCTCAGAGGGCCGCTCGATCGCCGCGCTGTTCATCGTGCGTGAGTACCTGCGCCACCATGCCGGTCGCTGAATCCATCCGCGAGGGTGTGATCGATATCGCCCGGCAGGCGGCGGCAGCCATCCTCGAGGTGTACGCGGGCCGGTTCGAAGTGGAGCGCAAGGACGACGCCTCGCCGGTCACCGCGGCCGATTTCGCCGCGCACCATGTGATTGTCGACGGGCTGCGGGCATTGACGCCGGAAATCCCTGTGCTGTCGGAGGAGTCCGCGCACGAGGTCACGGCGGCGGAGCGGCTGGGCTGGAATCGACTGTGGGTGGTGGATCCGGTGGACGGCACGCGCGAATTCATCAAGCGCAACGGCGAGTTCAGCGTCAATATCGCGCTGGTCGAAGACGGCATTGCCAGCTTTGGAGTGATCCAGCAGCCGGTGACCGGACAGCTGTGGTACGGGGCGCCGGGTCGTGGCGCCTGGCGGCGCGATGGCGGCATCGAGCATGCGCTGCGCACGGGAAAACGCGAGGCGGGCGCGCGACTGCGCGTTGCCGCCAGCCGGTCGCACCGTGATGGCCGGACCGAGGCGCTGATGGAGCGCATCGGCGTGATCGAGCCGGTGGCGCTCGGTTCATCGCTGAAATTTTGCTGGCTCGCGGAAGGAAGGATGGATGTGTATCCCCGGTTCGGACCCACCAGCGAGTGGGATACGGCCGCCGGGCAGGCGATCCTCGAGGGGGCCGGGGGGATGCTGGTGGATCCGCGCGGGCGCCCGTTCCGTTACAACCAGCGGGAGACGCTGCTCAATGGCGATTTCATCGCCCTGGGTGATCCTTCCCTGCCGTGGCAGGAGTGGCTGTAGGCCATGCCTGAAGCCCAGGACATCCGCCGCCTGATCGGGATCATGGCCCGCCTGCGCGACCCCGAGGGCGGTTGCCCGTGGGACCTGGAGCAGGATTTCGCCAGTATCGCCCCGTACACGGTCGAGGAAGCTTACGAGGTGGCCGATGCCATCGACCGCAACGACATGGACGGGCTGCGCGAGGAACTTGGCGACCTGCTGCTGCAGGTGGTGTTCCACTCACGCATGGCGCAGGAGGAGGGGACGTTCGGATTCGGGGATGTGGTGCAGGCCATCTGCGACAAGATGGTCAGCCGCCACCCGCACGTGTTCGGCGGGACGCAGGTGGCCGATGCCCTGGAACAGACCCGCGAGTGGGAGGAGCACAAGCGGCGCGAGCGGGAAGCACGCGGCGAGGTGGATGACTCGGCACTGGCCGGGGTCTCACGCGGACTGCCGGAATGGATGCGGGCGGTGAAGCTGCAGAACCGCGCCGCGCGGGCAGGCTTCGACTGGCCGGGACCGGAGCCGGTCATCGCCAAACTGCAAGAAGAGATCGAGGAAGTCCGGGTGGAGTTCGATGCGGTATCGACAGCCCCCGGTGATGATGCAGCCGCAGCGCGGGAGCGGCTGGAAGAGGAGATCGGCGACGTGCTGTTCGTGGCGGCCAACCTGGCCCGCCATGCGCAGGTGGACGTGGGTACGGCGTTGCGCCGGGCCAACCACAAATTCGAGCGCCGGTTCCGGGCCATGGAGGCGCTGGCGAAGGCTGACGGCACCAGCTTGCCGGAGCTTCCACTGGCGGCGCATGAGGCATACTGGGACCGGGCCAAGCAGGCGGAAAAGTCGCAGCAATGAGCCGGTTTTCCAGCTTCCGCGAGTTCTATCCGTTCTATCTCGAAGAACACGCCAACCGCACATCGCGCCGGCTGCACTTCATCGGCAGCTGCGGGTCGCTGCTGCTGGTGCTGTTGGCCGTCTGGCAGCGCAGCGGATGGTGCCTGCTGGCGGCCCTGCTGTGCGGATACGGCTTTGCCTGGGTTGGGCACTTCTTCTTCGAGAAGAACCGCCCGGCCACCTTCCGTCATCCGCTGTACTCCTTCCTCGGCGACTGGGTGATGTTCAAGGACATCCTCACCGGGCGTATCCGTCTCTGATCAGAACTCTCTGATCTGAATTTCTGACCCGACTGCGGATCTTCACGGCGCGTGCACCAGCCGAACGGCATCTTTCACAAAGCTGAAGGAGCCGTAAGGCTTCTCTCCATTCATTGCCACATCGGAGTCGATATGCGCGCAACGCAGGAGCCGGGCGGGCTGGTCTTGATTGTCGAAGACAACCGCAATATTTCGGAAATGGTGGGCGAATACCTGGAAGGACGGGGATTCGAGGTGGACTACGCGGCTGACGGTCTGGATGGCTATCGGCTGGCCGCGGAAAACAGTTACGACGTGATCGTGCTGGACCTGATGCTGCCGCGCCTGGACGGGATCGAGGTGTGCCGGAGATTGCGCGAGGAAGCACGCAAATCCACGCCGGTGCTGATGCTGACTGCGCGCGACACCCTGGATGAGAAGCTGACCGGGCTCGGCTCGGGCGCGGATGACTACCTGACCAAGCCGTTCGCGATCCAGGAGCTGGAGGCGCGGCTGCGGGCGCTGATCCGGCGCGAGCGCCGCCAGGTGGGCTCGGAAGTGCTCAAGGTCGCGGATCTGGTGCTTGATCCGGCCAGCCTGCGCGCCACCCGTGCCGGCCAGGAGCTGCAGCTCTCGCCCATCGGCTTGAAGCTGCTGACCATCCTCATGCGCGAGTCGCCGCGGGTGGTGAGCCGGCAGGAGATCGAGCGTGAGATCTGGGGCAACAGCCTGCCCGATTCGGACACCCTGCGCAGTCACCTGTACAACCTGCGCAAGACCATCGACAAACCGTTCGAACGTCCGCTGCTGCATACCGTGCAGAGTGCCGGCTACAGGATTGCCGATATAGAACAGTCACCCGCCTGACCGGGTGGGACGGGCCTGACGATGCCACAGGGGTTGCCGCGCAAGCTCCGTCGCCGCTTTCTGGTGCAGGCCCTGGTGGCCAGCCTGGTGCTGGTTATCGCAGTGACGGTTGGCTGCGGCTTGACCCTGCGCACCCTGATCGACGCCCGCCTGCAGGTACAGGGCGAGGAGTTCTGGGCCGCGCGTGCGGCCAACCCGGGCTATGTACCGCCCCGGACTGACAGCGTGCAGGTTTATTTCCTGCCCGCCGACAGCGCGATCGAAACGGTGCCGCCGCCGCTGCGGCGGGCGCCCGGCTCGCACGCGCTGCCGGGCTACGACCGCCACCTGTGGGTGGATTCACGCCCGGAAGGCACGGTGTACGTGCAGATGTCGTTCGCGCATGCGAAGCGGGTGATGTGGGCTGCAGCAATGCTGTTTGCGCTCCTCGGTTCATTGGGCCTGTTCGTGTTGAGCTGGCTCACCTATCGCGCCACCAGCCGGCTGGTGATGCCGGTCACCTGGCTGGCGACGAGGGTGTCCAGCTGGGATATGGAAAGCAATGCGATGGAGGCGCTTGATGTCAGGCGCAGTCCCGGACACGTAGGCAGCGAGGTCAGGCAGCTCAGCAACGCCCTGCGTGACCTGGCCACCCGGGTCCGGGCGCTGGTGCAGCGCGAGCGTGACTTCACCCGCGATGCCAGTCACGAACTGCGTACCCCCCTGACCGTGGTGCGGGTGGCCAGCGACATGCTGTTGGCCGATCCGGAAACACCCGAGCGCTCGCGCCGGTCGCTGCAGCGGATCCAGGCCGCCGGACGCGACATGGAAGCGGTGGTGGAGGCGTTCCTGATCCTGGCCCGTGACATCGAAGTGGAACCGCAAGGTGAGGAATTCCGGGTGCGCGAGGTGGTGGCCGAGGAAGTCGAGCGCGCATTGCCGCTGCTGGCCGGCAAGCCGGTCGAGCTGCGGGTGACCGGCTCCGGCGACCCGGTGCTGTCCGCGCCGCCGCGGGTCCTGGGGGTCATGCTGGCCAACCTGCTCAGCAACGCCTGTGTGTTCACCGAACGCGGTTTGATCGAGGTGGAAGTGACGGACGCCACGATCGCCGTGCGCGATACCGGGATCGGCATGTCGCCGGGCACCCTGCAGCGGGTGTACGACCCGTTTTACCGGGCCGACCAGTTCCACGGGCCCGGCAAGGGCATGGGGCTGTCGATCGTGCGCCGGCTGGGTGAACGGTTTGGCTGGCCGGTGTCCCTGCGCAGCGCCCAGGGGCAGGGCACGGTGGCCGAGATCCGCTTCAGGAAATAACCGGAGTGCCAGCGGGCAGGCGGCGCCATGTCAACCGCGGCCCGGCGTGGGCGTTCCCTTGAGTGTCATCCACTGTCCGGCCTGCCGCACCCATGAGCCAACCCAGCCGTAAACCCGTCCGCCCGCGCCGTTCGCGTGGCCGCTCTCGCGTTGTGATCATCGTCGCCGGCGTGCTGCTGGCGATCGCTGCCCTGTGGATGTGGCAGCAGCGCGGCTCTGCCCAGGACGAGGGCAATTGGCGCACCACCACGGTCGAGCAGGGCAATATCCGCGTGGCGATTTCCGCCACCGGCACCCTGAGCGCGACCTCCACCGTGGTGGTCGGCAGCCAGGTTTCGGGCCAGGTGACGGATGTGCTCGTCGACTTCAACGATACGGTGAGCAGGGGCCAGGTGATCGCCCGGATTGATCCCAGCAGCTATGACGCCCAGATCGAACAGGGCAATGCCCAGATCGCCAGCGCCCGGGCTTCGCTGGCCCAGGCGCAGGCCACGCTTGCCAACGCCGAAGCCGATTACCAGCGCAAGGCCGGGCTCGGCGAGCGGCAGCTGGTGGCGCGCAGCGACATCGATCTCGCCCGTGCGGCGTTGGACCAGGCGCGGGCGCAGGTAGCCTCGGCGCAGGCGCAGATCCGACAGCAGACCGCTTCAACCCGCACGGTGCAGGTCAACCTCGACCGCACCGTGATCCGGTCGCCGGTGGATGGCGTGGTGCTTACCCGCACCATCGAGCCCGGCCAGACCGTGGCGGCCAGCCTGCAGGCGCCGGAACTGTTCACCATCGCAGAGGATCTGTCGAAGATGCAGATCGAGCTGGCCGTGGACGAAGCCGACATCGGCCAGGTGCAGGAAGGCCAGCAGGTGTCGTTTACCGTGGATGCTTTCCCCGGCCGCCAGTTCCGCGGTGAGGTGCTGCAGGTGCGCCTGGCCGCTACCGATACCAACAACGTCATCACCTATCCGGTGATGGTGGCGGTGGACAACAGCGACAGCACATTGCTGCCGGGTTTGACCGTGAACGCCGAGATCGAGGTCAGCCGCCGCGATGACGTGCTGCTGGTGTCCAACGCGGCGCTGCGCTATCAGCCGGCCGAAGCGGACGCGCGCGCGCCGCAGGGCGCCGCCGGCGCGAGGGGCGGCATGAACGATGAGCTGGACCGGGCGGCCTCCGGCCTTTCGCTGACTGCGGAGCAGCGGACCGCATTTGATGCTGCGCTGGAGGGCATCCGCGCCCGCGCTGACGCCCGTCGGGCCACCGCGCCGCCACAGGGCGGGAACGGGGCAATGTTCGGCGGCGGGATGCGCCGCAGCGGCGGGGCCGGCATGCAGGCCCAGATGCGCCAGCGGATGGTCCAGCGCTACCAGCAGGACTTCGCCGATTTCCGTGCCACCCTGGACGATGACCAGCGCGCCGCGTGGGACCGCGAGCTGGCATCAATGGGCAGCGCCCGGTTCGCACCGCTCTACCGGCTGGTGGATGGCGGGCCGCAGATGGTGACGGTGCGCATCGGCGCCAGTGACGGATCCAACACCGAGGTGTCGGGCGATATCGCCGAAGGCGACATCGTGGTGACCGGCGCGCGGGCGCGGCAGTGACCGGGGTCCCGGTCATCGAGACCCGAGGCCTGGGCAAGGTGTATTCACCGGGTTCCCAGGCCGAGGTGGTGGCGCTGCGCGACGTGGATCTGCGCATCGAGCACGGTGAATTCGTGGCCATCATGGGGCCGTCCGGGTCGGGCAAATCAACCCTGATGAACCTGCTCGGCGCTTTGGATACCCCGAGCAGCGGCGAGTACCTGTGCGACGGGGTCGACGTGGCCACTTTGGATCCCGAGGAACTGGCGATGCTGCGCCGGGAAAAGATCGGTTTCGTGTTCCAGGGCTTCCACCTGCTGCCGCGCATGAGTGCCCTGGACAATGTGGCGATGCCGCTGGGCTATGCGCGGGTGCCAGTGGATGAACGCCGGGAAATGGCGCTGCAAGCTCTGGAAGCGGTGGGGCTGGGCGAGCGTTCGTCGCATCGTCCCAATGAACTGTCTGGCGGCCAGCAGCAGCGGGTGGCCATTGCCCGCGCGCTGATCAACCGGCCGCCGATCCTGTTGGCCGACGAGCCCACCGGCGCGCTGGACTCGAAAACCGGGGCCGAGATCCTGGCCCTGTTTGAGCGCCTGCGCGACCAGGGGCATACCGTGGTGCTGATCACCCATGATGCAGAGGTGGCCGCCCACGCCAGTCGCATTTTCGTCATGCACGACGGGGAACTGCACGAACAGCACGAACAGAGAGAAATCGAGGCCAGGTCATGACGTTCACCGATGTGCTGCGGACCGCGATCTTTGCCCTGCGGGGCAACTGGATGCGCAGTGCGCTGACTTCGCTGGGAGTGATCATCGGCATCGCGGCGGTGATCGTGATGGTATCGGTCGGCCAAGGCACGCAGGCGGAGATCGACAACCTCGTATCCGGGCTCGGCTCGCAGCGGCTGGACATCTCGCCGTCGGCGCAGCGCGGGCCGGGCGGGGCGCGGATGAGCGCGGGCAGCCGCTACACCCTGAGCCAGGGCGACGTGGACGCGATCCGCAATGAAATCCCGGAGGTCCAGTACGTGTCCGGCTCGCTGCGTGGCAATACCCAGGTGGTGTTCGCCGAGAGCAACTGGGCAGCCACGTGGCAGGGGGTGGAACCGGATTATTTCGAGATCAACGCCTGGCGGCTGGCTGACGGCGCGCTGTTCGAGCCGCAGGATTACAGCAGCGCCGCCAACGTGGTGATCCTGGGAGAAACGGTGCGTCGGGAACTGTTTGGTGACCAGCCCGGCATCGGTGAGACGGTGCGGCTGGGACGGGCACTGTTTACCGTGGCTGGCGTGCTGGAGTCGAAGGGCCAGGGCGGCTGGGGACAGGACCAGGATGACGTGATGATGGTGCCGCTGGAGACCGGCCGGCGCAGGCTGCTGGGATCCATGGGCCTGCCGCCGCGGGCGGTCATGCAGGTGGCGCTGACGGTGGCCAATGCCGACGACCTTGGCTATGTGCAGGGCGAGGTGGAAGCGCTGCTGCGCCAGCGGCACGGGATCGCGCCGGGCGAGGAGGATGATTTCGTCGTGCGCAATATTTCCGAGATCGTGGCGGCGCGCACGGCAACGACGCGGTTGATGTCGCTGCTGCTGGGCGCGGTGGCCGGGATCTCGCTGATCGTCGGCGGCATCGGGATCATGAACATCATGCTGGTGTCGGTGACCGAGCGGATCCGGGAGATCGGGCTGCGCATGGCGGTCGGCGCAGGGCCTTCGGACGTGCGTCGCCAGTTCCTGGCCGAGGCGATGCTGATCTCGCTGATCGGCGGGATCATCGGCATCGCGCTGGGAGCGGTGGGAGCGCTGTTGGTGGGGCGGATGGGAGCATTGCCGGTGCAGCTGAACGGCCAGGTGATCGGCCTTGCGGCCGGGTTCTCGATCGCGACCGGCCTGTTCTTCGGGTACTACCCGGCGCGCAAGGCGTCGCAGCTCGATCCCATCGAAGCCCTCCGCCAGTAGGAGCGCGCCACGCGCGCGAAGCCTGTGCGGGCACCCCCGACGGCCCCCACGGGTCGCGGGGTATCCTCTCGGGTTTGACTGTCGAGGTGACGCCCGTGCGAGTACTGACATCCCTGCTGCTGGCAGCCATTGCATTCACCGCAACCGCACAGGATGAAGCTGCGCCGCTCACTGCGCTGGTGATCCACGGCGGCGCCGGGGTGATCGAGCGCGGGTCGCTCAGCGAGGCCGACGAGCTCGAAATCCGTGCGGCACTGGATGCGGCGCTCGACGCCGGCAACGCTGTGCTGGCCCGTGGTGGCAGCGCGCTGGACGCGGTGGAGGCAACGGTGGTGGCTCTGGAGGAACAGCCGCGCTTCAACGCAGGCAAGGGCGCCGTGTTCAACGCTGAAGGACGCCATGAGCTGGACGCTTCGATCATGTACAGCGAGGACCGGCAGGCCGGGGCGGTGGCCGCGGTCACCACGGTGCGCAACCCGATCCGCCTGGCGCGCCGGGTGATGGAGCAGTCCCCGCACGTGATGCTGATGGGAGAAGGCGCGGAGCGCTTTGCCGATGATTACCCGGACCTGGACCGGGTGGACAACGCCTGGTTCGATACCGCTGCCCGGCGTGAACAGCTTGAGCGCGCGCGTCAGCGGGAGGAGGCGGAGCGCCAGGCTGCCGCCGGTCCAGCGCCCGGAGAGTATTTCGGCACCGTGGGCGCGGTTGCGCTGGATGCGCAGGGGCGGATTGCGGCGGCAACCTCCACCGGCGGCATGACCAACAAGCGCTGGGGCCGGGTGGGTGATGCGCCGATCATCGGGGCCGGCACCTGGGCTGACGCCAACTGCGGCGTGTCGGCCACCGGCTGGGGCGAGTTCTTTATTCGCAATGCGGTGGCCCACGACATCTGCGCGCGCATGGCCTACCGCGGAGACAGCCTGCAGACGGCCGCGGAAGCCGTGGTCATGCAGGTGATCCCGGAACACGGCGGCGATGGCGGGGTGATCGCCCTGGACGGTGAAGGCAACATCGCGCTGCCGTTCAACACGGCCGGCATGTATCGCGGCTGGATCGCGGCCGACGGCAGCCGTGGCGTCGCGATCTTCGGCGGCGAGGACTGATGGAGCCTGGCAAACAGGTGCCTGTCCGATCCCACCCTCGGGTATTCCCTATAGGGGCTGGCCCCAATTGCGGGCCGTCCTGCTGCCAGCCACACTCGGCCCAAGGATGGTGGCCAGGTATGGAGAGGGAGTCGGCATGACCGCAATCGGTTCTTACAACATTGTCTCGGGTGACACCCTGTCGCAGATCGCCCAGCGTCTGGGAACCAGCGTGCAGGCCCTGCAAGCCGTCAACCCGCATATCAACAACCCGGACCTGATCTTTGCCGGGGATTCTTTGCAGATATCGGGTGGTGCGGGGTCTGCGGCACAGGGCGGTTCCGCCTCAACCGCGGTTGGCACCCAGGCGGTCAACGGGCCCGTGGCCGGGCTGCAGGGAGCGAACGCGGCTGCCATTGCCGAGCAGTTCATCGGTCGCAACGCCGGGGATCTCAAGCACAGCAATGAGCTTCCGATGGAAAGCTGGGTCCCGGACAACGTCAACTGTGCCAACTTCGTGTCGGCCTGCCTGCAGCAGGCCGGTCTGATCAACTCCGGCCAGGCCAGCGCATCGGTGGATCAGCTTGCCAACAACCTGCGCGGAGCGGGCTGGCAGCAGACCCCGCTGGCCAACGCCAAGCCGGGCGATGTGGTGCTGATGCAGAGCAACGGCCAGTCCCACGTGGTGCTGTTTGCAGGCTTCGAGAACGGCACCCCGAAATTCATAGGTTCCAACAACGTGAATTCCGACGGGACCCAGCGCGTCAGCTGGGGTGGCGCATCCGGCAACTATTACCTGTTGACGCCTCCCGGCTGACGATCTGCCGATTGACCGTTGACGCTGACCGGTGACCGGGTGCCCGCCGCCGGTCAGCCGCCGAGGCCAAGCAACTGGCTGGGGGCTCCGTGCTTCTGCGGCCAGGCCAGCCAGGCCACATCGGTCGGAAGAATGGTCTGATCGACCACCTGCCAGGCGCTGTCGCCGGCGCTGGCATCCTCGTGCCGCCTGAACAGCACCGCGGCCAGGTCGGAAACGCCGCCGGCCGCTGCCGCTTCGGCAAAAGGCGTGTCATCGAGCGTCAGCGCGCCGCCGCCGGTATCCCGCAGGCGGGCCCTCACGAACGCCCAGTGGCCGCAGCGGTCGACCGCCTGCAGGTCCAGCTCCACCGGTTTGCCCAGCCTGGCCCGCGCCTGTTCCAGGGTCAGGTCGACCAGCGCCTGCCAGTCGGAGTCATCGGATTGCAGGGATAGCAGGGCTGGACCGGGATTGGACGTCATGGACGGGACTCGCTGTCTGCCAGAGGAGGGCGCCGCAGCTTCGAGGCCGTCAGTCGCACCGGCAGTGAAACAGTGCCCGACCGGCAATGCAAATCCCCGGGGGTGCGGGCGGAAGCCCGGGGTATGGCAAAATAGCGGTTTCGCGTGAGCCGGAGACATGGCCGACGAAATCGGGCATCTGCCGCGCCGGCCGGCGCGGATCATCAAGGCGACGGTCTGGTCGATGCAGGGCCTGCGTGCGGCCTGGTTGCATGAGTCGTCGTTCCGTCTGGAGATCTATCTTCTGGCGGTGCTCGCGCCGCTTGCTCTGTGGCTGGGTGACAGCGGCGTGGAGCGCGCGCTGTTGCTGGGAAGCTGCCTGCTGGTGCCGATGGTGGAGTTGCTCAATTCGGCGCTGGAAGCGGTCATCGAACGCTTTGGCAACGAGCCCCACGAACTGGTGGGCCGGGCCAAGGACATGGGTTCGGCGGCCGTATGCGTGGCCATGATCAATGCTGGCGCAGTCTGGGCGCTGGTCCTCATTCCCCGCTGGCTCTGACCGGCGTGAATCAATCCCCAACGAACATGTTCAAGGACTTCCGCCAATGATGGAATTGTTGACCGACCCGCAGGTCTGGATCCTGCTGGTGACGCTGAGCACGATCGAGATCGTGCTGGGCATCGACAACCTGGTATTCATCTCGATCGCCGTGGGCCGGCTGCCGGTGGAACAGCGCGAGTTCGCGCGCAAGTTCGGCATCGCCGTGGCATGCATCACCCGTATCGGCCTGCTGCTGACCCTGGCCTGGCTGGCCCGGCTGACCACGGACCTGTTCATGCTGTTCGGGCAGGGGATTTCGGTGCGGGACCTGATCCTGGTCCTTGGCGGCCTGTTCCTGCTGGTCAAGGGCGGCATGGAGATCCGGGAGCAGGTCCTGGGAGGCCATGACGAGGAAGGCGGCGGCAGGGGCAAGGCCGTGGCGTCGTTCGGGTCGGTGATCGCGCAGATCGCAGTGATCGACATCGTGTTTTCGCTGGACTCGGTGATCGCCGCCGTCGGCATGGCCGGCGACTACGTGCCGGTGATGGTGTGCGCGATCCTGATTGCGGTTGGCGTGATGCTGCTGGCCGCCCAGCCGATGGGCCGGTTCATCGACAGCAATCCGACAGTGAAGATGCTGGCATTGGCCTTCATCCTGCTGATCGGCGCTTTCCTTGTGGCCGAGGGCTTCGAGCTGCATATCCCGCGCGGCTACATCTATGGGGCGATGGGTTTCTCGGCCATGGTGGAAATCTTCAATCTGTGGGCCAAGCGGAACGAGATGCGCCGCCAGGGTATCCAGCCGCCTCCCGTGGACGAACCCCGCCAGCCGATGCCACGCTGATAGGCTGGGCGCTTTGACACAGGGGCAGTGCCGATGAGTTACCTGCACCAGATCGACCCGGTGGCGTTTGCACTGGGGCCGCTGCGCGTGCACTGGTATGGGCTGATGTATGTCGTCGGCTTCGGCGTGGCCTGGTGGCTGGGCCGCAGCCGCATCCGCGCCGGACGGCTGCCTGGGGTGAACGAGGACGCCTTTGGCGACCTGATGTTCTACGGCCTGCTGGGGGTGATCCTCGGCGGCCGCATCGGCTACGTGCTGTTCTACGCCTTCGGCGATTTCCTGGCCGATCCGCTGATGCTGTTGCGGCCCTGGGAAGGCGGGATGAGCTTCCACGGCGGGCTGCTGGGCGTGCTGGTGGCGATGTGGTTCTGGTCGCGCCGGCAGCAGCTGCACTTCTTCGACACCGCGGACTTCGCGGCGGTGCTGGTTCCCCAAGGGCTGGGCTTCGGCCGCATCGGCAACTGGATCGGCGGCGAGCTGTGGGGCAAGCCCACCGATGGCGCCTGGGGCGTGGTGTTTCCCAATGCGCTGCCCGCGGAGTTCCGCGGCCTGGATGCGGCCGCGCTGCGCGGACTGCATGAGTCAGGTGCGCTGGAGGCCTTCGCGCGTCATCCGTCACAGCTGTACCAGGCGCTGCTGGAGGGGCTGGTGCTGTTCGCGGTGCTGTGGCTGTACTCCAGGCGTCCGCGGCCGCGCTATGCCATTTCCGGGCTGTTTGCGCTGGGCTACGGCGTGTTCCGGTTCCTGGTGGAGTTCGTGCGTGAGCCGGACGCGCATCTGGGCTACCTTGCCTTCGACTGGTTGACCATGGGCCAGCTGTTGAGCCTGCCGCTGATTGCGCTGGGCCTGTTCCTGCTGTGGAAGTCACGCAGTGCGCCGACCCTGCAGCCGCAGGTTCCGGCGGCTGCCAAGGAGTCGTCCTGATGCGCCAATATCTCCAACTGCTTGGTCATGTGCTGGAGCACGGGACTGAAAAGGCGGACCGCACCGGCACCGGCACGCGCAGCGTGTTCGGATGGCAGATGCGCTTCAACCTCGGTGAAGGCTTCCCCCTGGTGACCACGAAGAAGCTGCATCTGCGCTCAATCATCCACGAGCTGCTGTGGTTCCTGAAGGGTGAGACCAACGTCGCCTACCTGAAGGAAAACCGGGTTTCGATCTGGGATGAGTGGGCGGATGCGGACGGCGAGCTGGGGCCGGTGTACGGCAAGCAGTGGCGCCGCTGGGCCGATGGCAAGGGCGGCGAGATCGACCAGATCCGCTGGGTGATCGATGAGATCCGCCGCAACCCGGATTCCCGCCGGTTGGTGGTGTCGGCATGGAACGTGGCGGATCTTCCGCAGATGGCGCTGCAGCCCTGCCACACCATGTTCCAGTTCTACGTGGTCGACGGAAAGCTCAGCTGCCAGCTGTACCAGCGCAGCGGCGACATCTTCCTGGGCGTGCCGTTCAATATCGCCAGCTACGCGCTGCTGACCCACATGGTGGCGCAGGTGACCGGGCTGGGGGTGGGGGATTTCGTGCACACCTTGGGCGACGCGCACCTGTATTCGAACCACTACGAACAGGCTCGCGAGCAGCTGGCCCGGAAGCCGCGCGCGCTGCCCGGGTTGAAGCTCAATCCGGAGGTGGATGACCTGTTCGCCTTTGGCTTCGACGATATCGCCATCGAAGATTACGACCCGCTCCCGGCGATCAAGGCGCCGGTTGCGGTCTGAGCAGGCCGAAGATGCGGATCTCGCTGATCGCGGCGATGGATTGCGACCGGGCCATCGGCCGCGACAACGATCTGCCCTGGCGGTTGCCGGAGGACCTGAAGCGGTTCAAGGCGCTCACCATGGGTAAACCTATGCTGATGGGCCGCAAGACCGCGCAGTCGCTGGGCCGGGCCCTGCCGGGCCGGCGTAACCTGGTGCTGACCCGCAGCGGCCGGGCGCCGTTTGCGGGCATGGAGGCAGTGGCATCGGTCGAAGCCGCGCTGGACGCGGCGGATGGCGCGCAGGAACTGTGCGTGATTGGTGGTGCCCAGATCTATGGGTTGCTGCTGTCCAGGGCCGATGTGCTACACCTGACCCTGGTCGACGCTCGGGTAGAGGGTGCCGACACATTCTTTCCGACGTTTGATCCCCGGCAGTGGCGCGAGGCCTGGCGGGAGGAGCACCCGGCCGATGCGCGGCATGCGTTCGGCTACGCGTTCGTCGACTACCTGCGCGTGGCCGGGAAGTAGCGGCGCGGGCTCAGCCGGCGCTCGCGTCGCGCCCCGGCACCTGCACTACCCGCAGTTCCTCGCTGTCCAGCTGCAGGGCAGTGAGCTTGCCGCCCCAGACCGCGCCGGTATCCAGCGCGTGCACTCCGTGGCCGATGAACAGTCCCAGCGACGACCAGTGGCCGCAGACGATCTTCAGGTCGCGCTCGGCCCGGCCCGGCACTGAATACCATGGGTAGAGGCCCGGCTCCTGGGTGCCGGGAGGACCTTTCTCATCGAAGGCGATCCGCCCGCGCGGCGTGCAATAGCGCATCCGGGTGAACATGTTGATGATCGCCCGTTCGCGCTCCACGCCCTTGAGCCCCGGAGACCAGGCGGGACGATCGCCGTACAGGTTGCGCAGCAGCTTGCGATAGCCTTTTCCGCGCAGCCGGCGCTCGACTTCGGCGGAATGCTCCAGGGCCATTGCCGTGGTCCACTTCGGCGCCAGGCCGGCGTGCACCATCATCCAGCCCAGGTCGCGATCGGCGTGCACCAGCGGCTGGCCGCGCAGCCAGTCCAGCAGCTCGTCACGGTCTTCGGCAAACAGGACCCGGCGCAGGTCCGGGTTCACCCGCCGCTGCTGCGCCTCGTCGCGCTCGCCGATCGCCAGCAGCGACAGGTCATGGTTGCCCAGGACCACCCGGCAATGCGCGCGCAACGAGTGCACCAGGCGCAGGGTTTCAAGTGACTCCCCGCCGCGGTTCACCAGGTCCCCGCACAACCACAGGGTGTCGCTGGCGGGATCGAAGCCGATGCGTTCCAGCAGTCGCTGCGTGGGGCCATAGCATCCCTGCAGGTCTCCGATTGCCCAAATGGCCAAGGTTTGCTTCCGTCTCTGTCAGGTCAGTGCAGGGTGCGGGGCGCAGCCAGGGTGAACGGCGGGATCGGCGCGTCGAAGTGGGTTCCGTCGTCGCCAACCATGTCGTACTTGCCCTGCATGCTGCCAACCGCGGTTTCCAGCACTGCGCCGGATGTGTATTCGAACTCATCGCCAGGCTCGAGCCGGGGCTGCTGGCCCACTACGCCTTCGCCGTGCACCTCATCGACCTTGCCGTTGCCATCGGTGATGATCCAGTGGCGGTGCACCAGCTGCGCCGGCAGGCGCCCCAGGTTGCGGATGCGGATGGTGTAGGCGAACACGTAATGTTCGCGCTCGGGCTCGGATTCCTCTTCCAGGAACCGGGCTGCGATCTGGATTTCCAGTGTGTAGTCGGGGGTCTCTTCCATGACGACAGTGTAATGGGAGCGGGTGAACGCTTTGGCTAGTCGACCGGCGGGGTGTTGGCCAGGCGGATGAAGTCCTGTACCGGCAGCTGTTCGGCGCGGGCCTTGGGGTCAATGCCTGCCGCGGCGAGGGTGGCTTCGCTGCACAGGCCTGAAAGTGCGTTGCGCAGGGTCTTGCGGCGCTGGCCAAAGGCCGCACGGACCACGGCGGAAAAGCGCGCTGGATCCGCGATGCCGGTTTCACCGGTGGGTCTGGGTGCCAACCGCACCACCGCGGAGTCGACCTTGGGCGGCGGGCGGAATGCGCCCGGTGGCACGGTAAACAGCGGCACCACGATGCAGCTGGCCTGCAACATGACGCTCAGCCGGCCATAGACCTTGGATCCCGGCGGGGCCGCCATCCGGTCCACGACCTCCTTCTGCAGCATGAAATGCATGTCGGTGATCGCGCCAGCGTGCTTCAGGGCGTGGAACAGGATCGGCGAGGAGATGTTGTAGGGCAGGTTGCCCACCAGCCGCAGCGGCGGACCATCGGCGGCCAGGGCGGTGAAGTCCACCTCCAGCACGTCGCGGTGGATCACTTCCAGGTCGCCGGCGCTGCTTGCGGCATGGGTGAGCGGAGCGATCAGGTCGCGGTCGAACTCGATCACCGTCAGCGCGCCGTGGCGGCGCAGCAGCGGCAGGGTCAGCGCGCCCTGGCCCGGGCCGATTTCCACCACCCGGTCGCCCGGGTGCGGGGCGACGGCATCGATGATGCGATCGATATAGGCCGATTCGTGCAGGAAGTGCTGGCCGAGCGCTTTTTTGGCGCGGCCGAAGCCGGGTGCAGGCGCTCCGCTCATGCCAGCATCCCGGCCCGCGTCGCCCGGCGCGTTGCTGCTAGGCGGGTGCAGGTGTCCAGTGCGGCCATCAGACTGGAGGGCGTGGCCCGCCCGCTGCCGGCAAGGTCCAGCGCCGTTCCATGGTCCACTGCGACCCGCGGCCACGGCAGGCCGAGGGTGAGGTTGACGGCGTGCTCGAAGCCGCTGTGCTTGAGCACCGGCAGGCCCTGGTCGTGATACATGGCCAGCACCGCATCCACCTCGCGCAGCTTTGCAGGCAGGAATGCGGTGTCCGCCGGCAGCGGGCCCAGCAGCTGCATGCCGTCGCCGCGCAAGCGTTCGAGCACCGGCTGGATCACTTCGATCTCCTCGCGGCCCAGATGGCCATCTTCGCCGGCATGCGGATTGAGCCCGAGTACGGCGATGCGCGGCCGGGATATGCCGAAGTCTTCCTGCATCGAGGCACGCAGGATCCGCAGGGTCCGTTCCAGCGCGGGCGCGGTGATGGCGTCGGCCACCTCGCGCAGCGGGAGGTGGGTGGTCGCCAGGGCAACCCTGAGCACCTGGTTGGCAAGCATCATCACCACTTCGCGCCCCGTCCATCCGGCCAGCAACCCGGTGGTGCCGCTGTAGGCGATGCCTCCCGTGTTGATGACGGCTTTGTGCACCGGGCCGGTGACCATCCCATCCATCTCGTCACGCTGGCAGGCATCGGTGGCGGCGCGCAGCGCGGCAATGACGCTGGCGGCGTTGGCCGGGTCGGGTGTGCCAAAAGCGGGCAGCAGGGGATGGGTGACTTCGATCAACTGCGCACGACCGGGGCCGGTCCCATCCAGTGGCAGGGGCAGGTCCAGCACATCGGCCGCGCGGACCAGGCTGGCCCGGTCGCCATAAATGGTGATGTCAGCACCGAAGTCGCGCTGCAGCGCAGCCACGCACAGTTCCGGGCCTACGCCGGCCGGCTCGCCCGGTACCAGCGCAAGGCGGGGACGGGCCATCTCAGCCGTCGGTGTCGGTGTCGGCGCCGTCGCCGATCCGGATATCGACGTAGGCTTCGCTGCGCAGCTCGCGCTGGAAGCGGTTCCACTCGTCTTCCAGCTTGCGCTGGCCAATGCTTTCGCGGACCAGGTTGCGACGGTCTTCATCGTCAACCTCGGCCTGGCGCGAAGCGAGGCGCTGCACCACGTGCCAGCCGGCCTGGGTGCGGAACGGCTGCGACACTCCTCCGTCCTCCAGAGGGGCCACCTGGCTGCCGAATTCGGGGCCGAACTGGTCGTCGGTGAACCAGCCCAGGTCACCACCGCGGGGGCTGCTGGAAGGGTCTTCCGATTCCTGTGTGGCCACTTCGGCGAAGTCCTCGCCAGCAACGATGCGGGCACGCAGCGCTTCGGCACGCGACCGGGCCGAGGCGTCCTCAGCGGGGTCCTGGCCGGCCCGGATCAGGATGTGGCGGGCCTGGTACTGGGTGACCCTGTTGCCGGCGGTGTCGCGCACGTCCACGAGCTGCAGCAGCTGGAAACCGCTGGGACCCTGGAACGGGCCGAGCATGCTGCCCGGCTGCATGGTAGGTACGGCGGTGCCGAACGCGGCGGGGATCTCATCAATCCGGCGCCAGCCCAGATCGCCGCCTTCCAGGGCGTTGGGGCTGTCGGAGTAGCGCACCGCTGCGGCTGCGAAGTCCATGTCGTTGCGTTCGATCAGGTCCTGGATGCCTTCGACCTTTTCCCGGGCCACGTTGATCTGTTCCGGCGTGGCACCGTCAGGCACCGCCACCAGGATGTGGGCCAGGCGGAACTGGGTGCCTCCGTCCTGCGAGCGCAGGGCGGCATCAACTTCGCCTTCGCTGACCACGATCCGGGTCTGGGCAAAACGCTGGCGCAGGCGCTGGGTCATCAGCTCCTCGCGCAGCGAGCTGCGGAACTCGCTGAACGCCATGCCGTCGGCTTCCAGCTGCATGCGCAGCTGATCGACCGTGCCGCCGTTCTGCTGGGCGATGGCTTCGATGGTGGCGTCGATTTCCGCATCGTCCACGCGGATGCCGGTGTCGGCAGCGCGGTCGGTCTGCAGCCGCATCAGGATCAGCCGCTCCAGTACCTGGCGCTGCAGGATGGGCAGCGGAGGCATCTGCCCGACCTGATCGGCGAACTGGATCTGGATGTTGCCAACCGCGCGGTCAAGCTCGCTGCGCAGGATCACGTCCTCGTCGACGACGGCGGCGATCTCGTCCAGTGGCTGCACCTGCTGGGCATGCACGGTGCCACTCAGAAGAGCGGCGGCGAGAAGGGAAAGGAGGAGTTTCTTCATGGCATGGGGTCGAAGTAGTAGTCGTCCCCATCGTCGCCGCGGCCGCCCAACTCGGACGGGGGCACCAGATAGAGGTCGTCACGGTAATAGCCGAGAATAGCACGGCGCAGGCGGTCTTCCATGCCGGGTCCGGCCGAGCCCATGCCCTTCAGTTCAACTTCCAGCTGGATGGAATCGTTGGTCTCGCCCAGCCGGTTGCGCACATAGTGGCGGCCCACCAGACGCACAGCCAGGCAGCAGCTGTCCCACTGGATACCGGCGATGCCCTCGAGCACCTGCTGGTCGCGGAGCGAATAGTAGTACCGGCCTACCAGGCTCCAGGTGGCATTGATCGGGTACAGGAAGGAGAAATCCACCTGCTCCAGCTGGCTGCGGCGATAGCGGTAGCCGAGGTTGACGATGCCGTCGTCGCCGAGCAGGTAGCGGGTGCGCAGGGCGACCAGGTCGTCGCGCCGGTCCTTGGGGTCCCACTGGTAGCCGGCGTTGAAGGTCCAGCGGTCGTTGACCGCGTAGCTGCCTTCGGCGACCCAGGAAGATTTGCCGTCTTCGATCTGGCCGGATGTGGGAGTCAGCCCCACCCGTGAATCCTCGAAGTAGCGGATCTGGCCCACGCTCAGCGCCAGCTTCTCCTGGCCATCGGATTCCCGCAGCATGCGGGTGCTCAAGGCCAGGGTGAGCTGGTTGGCGTCGGCCTGGCGGTCGGCGCCGGAGTAGCGGTTGTCGCGGAAGAGCTGGCCCCAGCTGAAGGTCAGGTTGCGGGTGTCGAACCGGGGCAGGTCGTCCTGGTAGCGGTAGGGGACGTTCAGATAGAACAGCCGCGGCTCGAGTGTGTGCAGGTAGTTCTCGCCGCGGAACCGGGTGTCGCGGTCGAAGAACAGGCCTGCATCCACGCTGGTGATGGGCAGGCTGCGGCTGGGCGAGGTATCCGGCGCCGCGGAGTTGATGCTGCGGGCCAGGGCGTCGTCCAGCTGATAGGTGGTATAGCGCCAGGCCATGCTTGGACGCACGTACCATGAGGCCCCTTCAATCGGCAGCGAGACGTAGGGCTTGAGGTCGATGCGGCTTCCGCCCGGCTTGAACCCGCTGTCGACATGGGCGAACCGGGTCAGGTCGGTCTGCATGCCGGCCACCAGCCAGGGCCGCAGAGGCTGCTCCCAGTTCGCATACAGCCGCGGCAGGCGGTAGTAGGGCAGGTTGCGCTCGCGCAGGGTGTAATCGGACAGCACCCGGTAATCGGCCGTCACCGCCGCATCCCAATAGCGGCCCCTTCCGTAGACGCCCATGGTGCTGGTAAGCGTGCTGGGCGAGGACTCGGCGAGGCTGCTGCTCAGGTCCTCCAAGTAGCGGGGGTCGCTGATCCAATTGAGGTTGGCACGGGCCTGCCAGGTCCGGTTGATGTTGTGCCGGCCGTTGAAATGGAACATCCCGCGGTCTTCCTTGCGCCAGTTCTCCGGGTGGATTCCTTCGTCGATCTCGCGCTGGCGTTCGTTGGGAGCCAGGTCGTCCGAGGGCAGGTACTCAACTTCAAACGTGCCGCGACCGGAGTTGGTCAGGTACCGGAACTCGGTGCCCAGCAGCAGGCCGCGGCGGCTCATCAGCCGCGGCTCCAGGGTCATGTCGTAATTGGGCGCCAGGTTGAGGTAGATCGGCTGGCGGTAGTCGAAGCCGTTGCGGCTGTTGTAGCCGATTGCCGGGTACAGCAGGCCGGTCTTGCGGCGATCGTCGATCGGGAACTTGAACCACGGCACGTACAGCACCGGCACCGATCCCAGGCGCAGCGTGGCGCCACGGGCGGTGCCAAAGCCGTCTTCCATGTCGATGTCGATCTGCCGCGCGCGCAGCTCCCACATGCGCTCGCTGGGCGGACAGGTGGAATAGGTTGACCCGTACAGCGAGCCGTAGTCGCCGGCGAGTTCCGCGCGATCCGCGCCGCCGCTGCCGCGCTGTTCAATCAGCTGGTAACGCACGCCGCCGATGCTGTGCGAGTCCTGCTGCTGATCGCCCTGCAGCCGCTCGGCCACGATGCGCATGCCCGAATCCTGGTAGCGGACGCTGCCTTCCGCAGTGTAGGTGCCGGTCTGGGCGTCGAACATCAGGTTGTCGGCGCTGAGGAACTGATCGCCGCGGCGCAACGACACGTTGCCGTCGTAGTTCATCACCTGGTCGTAGACGCCGCTGAGCGCATCGCCTTCGATGTCGGTGGGGTACTGGTCCCGGTCCGCTGCCGTGCCCGAGGGCGGCGGGGCATCGGGAAACTCGGGGACAGCATCTTCCAACGGGCACAGGCGCCACATTCCCGGGCGCTCATCGGCGAGCGCGGTCAGGGAAAAGGCAATGCACAGCGGCAATGGCAGCAGGCGGAGGGCTCGGCGCACGCAGGGTTTTCCGGTCAGTCCAAAAGCGGTCGCCAGCATGCCGCATCCCTTGTAAAGCGGCAATGCAATGCCATGTAAGGCATCATCGGGACCATGGAGAAAACGATGAGCAACAAGCCAAACGACCGAACCGAGGCTGAATGGCGCGAGGTGTTGAGCGATGAGCAGTATGCGGTGTGCCGCTGTTCCGCCACTGAACCGCCTTTCACAGGCAAGTACTGGGACCACAAGGAGACGGGCACCTACCTCTGTGTTGCCTGCAGCAGTGCATTGTTCGGGTCCGGCGCGAAATACGACTCCGGCAGTGGCTGGCCCAGCTTCCACGCGCCGATCGCCATTGATTCGGTCAGCGAGCATGAGGACCTCAGCCACGGCATGCGCCGGGTTGAAGTGAAGTGCGCGCGCTGCGAGTCCCACCTGGGGCACGTGTTTCCGGATGGCCCAGCGCCGACCGGGCTGCGCTACTGCCTCAATTCCGCCGCACTGGACTTCAAGGCCACGCCGGAAGGCGACTGAGCGGCAGGTGCCTCAGTCCCGGTGCGCATCCGGACTGCCCAGCAATGCCCGCGCGTGGGCCAAGCAGCTTTCCTGCAGCGCACGCAGGTCATAGCCGCCTTCAAGGGTTGACACCATGCGACCTGCGGCGTGGTGTACAGCGATCGTTCGCAGCTCGCCGGTCAGCCAGCCGAAATCCTCGCCGTCCAGCTGCAGCTGGGCGAGCGGGTCGCGCCAGTGGGCGTCGAAGCCCGCTGAAACCAGCAGCAGCTGGGGCTTGAAACCGTCCAGCTCCGGCAGCAGCCGCTCGCTCCACGCCTCGCGGAAGGCGCGACTGCCGGTGCCGGCGGCCAGCGGCACGTTCACCAAATTGCCAACACCGCGTTCGCGGCGCTGCCCGGTATCCGGGTACAGCGATTCCTGGTGCGAGCTGAGATACATCACCCGCGGCTCTGACTCGAAGATGGCCTGGGTGCCGTTGCCGTGGTGGACGTCGAAATCAATGATCGCCACCCGGGTCAGGCCATGCCGATCGAGTGCGTGAGCAGCGGCAACGGCAACGTTGTTGAACAGGCAGAAGCCCATTGCCTCGCCGCCGGTGGCGTGGTGCCCGGGCGGGCGCACGGCGCAGAACGCCACCGGCACCTCGCCGGCCATCACCGCGTCCACCGCAGCAATGCCCGAGCCCGCGGCGCGCAGGGCAGCCTCGGCCGAGGCAGGGGACAGCATGGTGTCCGGGTCCAGACGAACGATCCCGGTCACCTCGGTCTCAAGCACTGTCTGCAGCAGCGATTCCGAATGCACCCGCAGCAGCTGGCCACGGCTGGCGGCCGGGGCTTCGTGCCAGTCGATGTCGGGCATGCCGTCACGCAGGGCTTGGATGATCACGCCCAGGCGTTCCGGGCGCTCGGGGTGGCCTTCTCCGGTGTCGTGGGCGATGCAGGCGGGGTGGGTATAAACCCGCAGGCTCACGGCTTGCGCCGGTCGTGATCCCAGAGGACTTCGCCGTGCCCGTCGACGCGGGCCAGCACCCGTGACAGCACGAACAGCAGGTCGGACAGACGGTTGAGGTAGTGGATCGCCTGGGCCCTGACCGGTTCGTGGCGGGCCAGCGTGACCGCCTCGCGCTCGGCACGGCGCACCACGGTACGGGCCACGTGGCAGCGTGCAGCGGCTTCGCCTCCACCGGGAAGGATGAATTCCTTGAGCGGTGGCAGCTGCTGGTTGAAATGGTCAAGCCTGGCTTCCAGATGTTCGATATCGGCATCCTGGATCGCCGCGTGGCCGGGAATGCACAGCTCCCCGCCAAGGTCGAACATCTGGTGCTGCACCCGGGTCAGCACGTCGCGCACTTCGTCGGGCAGCTTGCAGGCCTGGATCAGGCCGATGGTGGAGTTGGCCTCGTCCACCGTGCCGTAGGCGGTGACCCGCGCGGAATCCTTGGGCACCCGGCTTCCGTCACCCAGGCCGGTGGTGCCATCGTCCCCGGTGCGGGTGTAGATCTTCGAGAGCCGATTGCCCACCGGCGGCGGCCGTCAGACGGTCTGGGCGCGCAGCGCCGGAACGCGGCGGCGCAGCAGTTCGAACCCGCCAAACAGCACCGCCGACCAGAACAGCGTGCCCAGCAGGGTCCAGTGGAAGAACGGGATAGCTGCCGCGTAGCAGGGTGCCAGGCCCGCGACGCAGTGGGCGTGGCCGGGAACCGTGGTGGCCGTGGTCCAGACCATGAAGTTGGTCACCGCGAAGAACAGTACCGAGCCGGCGACCGACCCGCCCAGCACGCGCACGCTGCTGACCTTGCCGCGCAGGCCGAAGCCGACCAGGGTGGACAGCAGGATGCAGGCGTAGACCGACAGCGCGACCGGGCTGGTCATGTGCTGCAGGTAGATGCCGCCATTGGTCGCAGCCAGGGCCAGGTCCGACACCAGCATGGCGGCCAGCGGCACCAGCATCGCCCAGCGGCGGCCCGCGAAGTAGGCCCCGGCAAACAGCGCGATGGCGATCACCGGCGAAAAGTTCGGTGGCTGCGGCAGCAGACGGGTCAGTGCGGCGGCGACGATCAGGCCCGTCAGCAGCAGGGGACCGAGGGCGAGGCTGGGGGCTTGGTCAGAACTGTTCATCGGCTGGTCGCGGAGCTTTGGAGTGGAAGGCGATAGCATAGCGCAATGCCGCAGCCCAGCTCCCACTCCAGCCCTCCCTGCCACGATGTGCTGATCGTCGGCGGCGGCCTTGTTGGAGCCAGCTTGGCGATCGCGCTTGACCAGTTGGGGATGGATGTCGCCCAGGTCGAGGCATCGCCCGCAGGCTCCCTGCCGCCGGTGTTCGATCAGCGCAACCTGAGCTTTGCCGACGCCACGGTCAATGCGCTCACCGCGCTTGGTGTGATGCAGGAACTGCGCATGCCGCCGGGGCTCATCCGGCGCATCCACGTCAGCCGGGCGGGTGACTTCGGCCGGGTCTGCATGGAAGCGGCCGACTACGGTCGCGAGGCGTTTGGCCAGGTGGTTGTGGCCAGTGATTTTGGCCAGGCGCTGGAAACACGGCTGGCGCAGCTGCACGGCCTGACCCGCTATCGTCCGGCGCGCTTTGTGGGCTGCAGCGTGGAGGGCGACCTGTGCCGGGTGCGGATTGCACAGGACCAGGGCGAACGCACCGTGCATGCACGCCTGTTGGTCGGCGCCGACGGCAGTGCCAGCGGCGTGCGCGCTGCATTGGGGATCGAGGCCGACCATCGCGACTACGATCAGACCCTGCTGGTGGCGCGGGTGCGCGCCTCCAGCTCCCCCGATGGGACCGCCTGGGAGCGCTTCACCGCCCACGGACCCACCGCAGTGCTGCCGCGCGGCGACCGCCATTACGGCGTGGTCCACGGCGTGGCCCGCGGGCAGGCCGAAGCCGCGATGGACTGGGACGAGGCGACCTACCTTGCGCGTATCCAGGCCGCTTTTGGCTGGCGCGCCGGACGGTTCCTGGCTGCCGGTCCGCGCAGCGCCTATCCCATGGTCAGGGTGGTCGCGCGGCGCACCGTGGCTGGCAGAGCGGTCCTGGTGGGCAACGCCGCCCAGAGCATGCACCCGGTGGGTGCCCAGGGCTTCAACCTCGGCCTGCGCGATGCGCTGACGCTGGCCGAGCTGCTCGCCGCGCACCGCGACGATCCCGGCAGCGCACAGATGCTTCGCAGCTACGAGGAGCGGCGCCGTGAGGACAGGGAGCAGACCCTGGAATTTTCCGATGGCCTGGCCCGGGTGACCGCCAATGATGCGCCGCTGCTGCGGCCGCTGCGCGCCTTCGGGCTGCTGGCGGTGGACCGCCTGCCTGCCCTGCAGGCGCGACTGGCGGGCGGGGCCATGGGCTATCGCGGCCAGGTGCCCGCGCTGTGCCGGAGGCCGCAGGCATGAGCCGCCGGATGCGCAGCGACGCGGTGGTGGTTGGCGGCGGCGTGGTCGGCGCGACCTGCGCGCTGGCGCTGGCCGGCGAAGGATTGCGGGTTGAGCTGGTGGAAGCCGCGCCCGCCCGACCCTGGAGCCGGGAGCAGCCGGACCTGCGGGTGTTCGCCCTGGCTCCGGACAACATTGCGCTGCTGCAATCAATTGGCGCCTGGGATGCGATCCGCCTGGCGCGCGCCCACCCCTACCGGCGGATGCGGGTCTGGGATGCGGCGGGCGGAGACGAGCTGCTGTTTGACGGCGATGCCTATGCACGCGATGCGCTGGGCTGGATCGTTGAGAACGGCCTGCTGGTGGATCGGCTGCGTGCGGCATTGCCCGCGGTTGGAGTGGATGTGCATTGTCCGGCCCGGGTGCAATCGTTCGAACAGGACGACGACGGCGCACGGCTGGAGCTCGACGACGGTCGCCGACTGGCGACGCGGGTGGTGGTGGCCGCCGATGGGGCGGAATCCAGCCTGCGCCGCATGGCCGGTATCGGTACCCGCGGCCGCGACTACGGCCAGCGCGGCGTGGTGGGCTACGTGGATACGGAGCTCGGGCATGAGGACACCGCGTGGCAGCGGTTCCTGCCGGGCGGACCGCTGGCCTTCCTGCCCTGCGCTGATGGCAGCTGTTCGATCGTCTGGTCGCTGCCCGACGCGGAGGCGACGCGCGTATTGGCGCTGGATGATGCCGCGTTCGGTGATGCGCTCACCCGGGCGTTCGGCGGCCGTCTGGGGACAGTGCGCCCGCGTTCGCCCCGTGCGGCATTCCCCCTGCGGTTACGTCTGGCAGACACCGCCCAACAGGGCCGTCTGCTGCTGCTCGGCGATGCTGCCCACGTCGTTCATCCGCTGGCCGGCCAGGGAGTGAACATGGGCTTGCGCGACGTGAACGGGTTACGCGAGCTGGTGCGTCGCGCGGGCGAAGGTTGGGACTCCCCGCATCGGCTGCGGCGCTGGGCGCGGCGGCGCAAAAGCGAGAATGCCGTCGCCGCGTGCACGTTCGACGGCATCGACCGGGTGTTCTCCAACGACGCGCTGCTGCCCACGCTGCTGCGTGGGCAGCTGTTTGGCGCGGCCTCGCGGATCGGGCCGGTCGCACACCTGCTATGGCGTCGGGCCGCCGGGCTCTAGCGGGGCAGACGGACAATGCAGGCGCTTCAGCGATTCCAGCCCGCAAGTTCCTCACGGCTCAGCAGACCGTCACCATCCCGGTCCACGCCGTCGAATTCGGCGGACAGGGTGGGGTTGGCCTGCGCTTCGCTGCGGCTGATGTGCCCGTCGCTGTCGGTATCAAGGGTGTCGAAATCAACGCTGTAGTCGCCCACGACCGAGCTCGGCGGATGCTCGTGCAGCGTCACGTCACGACCCTGCTCGTTCCCGAGCACATGGCTGGTGGTGTCTGATTGTGCGGGCGGCGTGGCCGGCGGAGGCTGGGTTTCATCCGTCCACGGCGGGGCGGCCTCGACCGGGTCGGTGGGCGGCACCGCTTCAGGGGGCGTGGTGTCGACCGGGGTGATTGGATCCACCGGGGGTTCGGTCGGGGCCGGCTGTGCGAGCGCGGCGAACGGGATGGCCAACGCCGCCAGGATTGCAATCCGGAGGCTGCGGATGTCTTGGCTGGGCTTCACGGGATTTCTCCAATAGGGATGGCCGACGCCGATACAGCGCATATGACGCCGGTATGCCCATGCTGGAGGTGCAGCGATGAAATCCGCTTGAAATTGCGGATAAATCCCGTCGGCGTTCAGCGGACA
This sequence comes from Luteimonas sp. A277, assembly GCF_054052045.1. The sequence continues at coordinate 47,316 of NZ_JBSVRG010000004.1, read as the reverse complement.
GTCGCGAAAACCGTGATTTCCTCGCGGTCATGGTAGAGCTGGCGCGCGCGGATGTGCACGGGACGCTCTGCCGTCTGCTGGAACAGATCCAGGCTCAGCTGGACTTCCTGCCAGCGCTTTTTCATCGGCAACTTGAGATTGAATATCGCGTGGCGGCACCACTCATTGCGGAACCAGTCGCCCATACGGGCGGCGACGCGCCGCGGCTGGTCAACCATGTCGCAGACCAGCCAGTCCATCGGGCGGTCGGGGCTCCAGTGGAAGCCGTCTTCACGCAGGTGCCTGACCAGGCCGGTGTCCAGAAGCGCCGGCTGCAGCGGTCCGTTGTCGATCGCGGTGACGTGGACGTGGTGGCGGGTCAATACCCAGGCCCAGCCGCCGGGTGCGGCGCCCAGGTCGGCGGCGCGCATGCCGGGCTTGATCCACTTCTCGCGTTCGCGCTCGTCAAGCAGGGCCATCAGGGCTTCTTCCAGCTTCAGCGCCGAGCGCGACGGCGCATCGGAGTGCAGGCGCAGGCGCGGGATGCCCAATGGCCAGGGCGCGCTGTCAGCGCGGTCTGCCCGGGCGAGCAGGATATGGTCGCCGGCCAGCAGGAACACGTGCAGCCGCGGCAGGCGGGGCTCGTCGCGTTCGCTGAGGAAGCCGCGCTTGCGCAACGCCGGACGCAGGGCGTTGCCAAAGCTCCGGGCCAGGGCCGAAAGCGGCCGGCCCGCGTCCGAATCAGGATGCTCCACCCACAGGTCGCCGTAGCGGCCCAGGCCTTCAAGCGCCTGCATGACCGGGGTGATCCGGTCGCTGGCGTCGATCTGCGGCAGCTCCGCGATCAGGTCCAGCTTCTGCCTGGCGAACACCAGCCGTTGCCAGGGCAGGGCCTGTGACAGGCCGGGGCCTTCTTCGCCGGCATGGAAGAGGACATAGCCATCCCCGCGCGTGGCCCGGGCGTAGCCGGGGAATCCGGCCAACGCAGCGCGCTCGCCCAGTTCGGCCGCCAGCTCGGGTTCGAAACCGGCGCGGCAGTAGCACAGCAGGGTTCCGGCCATGATCAGTACCGCACGCCGTCGCCGCCGCCATAGGCAGCCAGCACGGTGCGGGCATCCTGGCGCAGCAGGTCGCGGACCACGGCGATGCCGCGGCGCTCAAGCTCGCCGACCCAGTCGGCGGGCAGCGGCCCTTCATCGAATTCGGTCAATTCTTCCACGTCCGTCGAGCGGGCGCCGATCAGCAGCCGGTCAACGCCGGCCCATACGGTCGCGCCGTAACACTGGCAGCAGGGCTGCGCCGAGGTTGCCAATACATAGGAGCCGAGCGGCTGGTCGTTCTCGTCGCGGTTCAGGCGCGCCCGGCCGACACGCTGCTGGGCCAGCATGTAGGCCATGATTTCGGCGTGGGCCACCGAGCACCCCTGCGGTATGACCCGGTTGACCGCAGCGGCGACCACCCGGTCATCCGGCCCGAAAACCACCGCGCCAAACGGGCCGCCTGTCCCGGCTTCCAAGTTGCGGCGCGACAGCTCGATGGCCAGCGCCACCTTGGCTTCATCGCCGGCGACCGCGTCAACGCCTGCCACGACCTCCTCGATCCAATCGGGCAGGACAAGTTCGACCCGCCCGGGCAAGGCTGCAAACATCATTTCTGCTCCAACGGCACCGCGAACCGGTTCACCGCCTCGCAGCGGTTGCTGACGCAGGTGCAGGCCTGGATCTCGCGAAACCCGCACACCGACGCCATGCCGCTTTCGGCGCACTGCGCCATGACGGCATCCGGATCCGGCTCGGCGGCCGCATTCACGCAGGCCGGAAAGTAGCCGCAGCAGTTGCCGACGTTCTTGACCTCGCAGTCGCTGTCGACCTGGCAGCTGTAGTCCAGGTCGGGCAGGCCGCTGATGGCTTGTGGCGTGGGATCCACGCCCTCCGGTGCACCATTCGCCGGGGCACCAGCGTCGGTCGTCGGCGCCGCACAGGCGCCAAGCATCAGTGCCAACAGGGTGGCGGACAGCAGCAGCAACAGGCGGTGGCGCATGCTTCCTCCCTATCAGGCCTTGGCGGCCCAGGTGTCGCGCAGGGTGACGCTGCGGTTGAACACCGGGGTATCAGCGCGGTGGTCCTGGCGGTCTGCAACAAAATAGCCCTGGCGTTCGAACTGGAGGCTGTCCTCCGGCTCGGCCACCGCCGCGGCCGGCTCGATCCAGCCCTGCACGCTGCGGCGCGAGTCCGGATTGAGATGGTCGCGGTAGGTCTTGCCTTCGGATTCGTCATCCGGATCCGGCACCAGAAACAGGCGGTCATACAGGCGGATTTCAGCCGCCACGGCCCGTGCCGCGCAGACCCAATGGACGGTGCCCTTGACCTTGCGGTTGGCGCCTTCCATGCCGGGCCGTGATTCAGGGTCCAGGGTGGCGCGCAGTTCGATCACCTGGCCGCTATCGTCCTTGATCACTTCGTCGCAGCGCACGATCCCGGCGCCGCGCAGGCGCACTTCGCCCCCGGGAACCAGGCGGCGCCAGCCCTTGGGCGGCACCTCGGCGAAATCGCCCTGTTCGATCCAGAGCTCGCTCGAGAACGGCACCTGGCGACTGCCAAACGATTCGTCCTTGGGATGATTGGCGAAGGTGAGCTGTTCTTCGTGGCCTTCGGGCAGATTGGTGATGACCAGTTTCAGCGGTTCGATCACCGCCATGCGCCGCGGCGCCACCGCGTCCAGGTCGTCACGCAGCGCGCCTTCCAGCACCGAAAAATCGATCATCGAGTTCTGTTTGCTGACCCCGATCCGATCCACGAACAGGCGCAGTGCCGACGGGGTGTAGCCGCGCCGGCGCAGGCCCTGCAGCGAGTACATGCGCGGGTCGTCCCAGCCGTCCACCAGCCCATCGGCCACCAGCTGGGTGAGCTTGCGCTTGCTCATCACCGTGTAGTTGATGTTGAGGCGCGAGAACTCGATCTGGCGCGGCTTGGCGGCCTCGATCGGCAGGCCCTTCTCCTTCAGAGGCTCCAGCAGTTCCGGATTGCCGGCCAGATCCACCTTGTCCACGCACCAGTCGTACAGCGGACGGTGGTCTTCGAACTCCAGCGTGCACAGCGAGTGGGTGATGCCTTCCACGGCGTCCCCCAACGCATGGGCGATGTCGTACATGGGATAGATCACCCACTCGTCGCCGGTGTTCTGGTGCGGCACGTGCTTGATCCGGTACAGGGCCGGGTCGCGCATGTTGATGTTGCCGCTGGCCATGTCGATCTTGGCGCGCAGGGTGCGGGCACCGTCCGGGAATTCGCCGGCGCGCATCCGCCGGAACAGGTCCAGGCTCTCCTCCGCCGAGCGCTCGCGCCAGGGGGAATTGCGTCCCGGCTCGGTCAGGGTGCCGCGATACTCGCGCACTTCTTCCGCGCTCAGGTCGCACACATAGGCTTCGCCCTGCCTGATCAGCTTCTCGGCGGCCAGGTAGAACACGCCGAAGTAGTCCGACGCGTGGCGCAGGCTGGCCCATTCAAAACCGAGCCAGCGCACGTCATCCTGGATCGCGCGCACGAACTCGGGGTGCTCCTTCTCCGGGTTGGTGTCATCGAAGCGCAGGTTGCACACGCCGCTGAATTCCTCGGCAATACCGAAGTCCAGGCAGATTGCCTTGGCGTGGCCGATATGCAGGTAGCCGTTGGGCTCGGGCGGGAACCGGGTGCGGATGAAGCTGTGCTTGCCGCTGGCCAGGTCGTCACGGACGATCTGGCGGACGAAGTCCTGGCGCTCGACCGGAGCCGGGTCCGGCTTGCGGTCGGTAATGGTCTGCGGGCGGGCGGGGAGGCTTGCTGGGGCGTCAGAGCTGGTCATGCGGAACAATGCGAAAACGGGCGCCTAGTGTAGGCCTTGACGGCCCGGATTGCGGAGCCGCGGGGGGTGGCATCGAAGCTCCATCCGTTCCATTGGACAGAATCCCCCACCTCTATTGGTTGCAAATGTGATGTGGATAACGCTTTTATGGCATATCCTTTGCTTAAAAGGCGACACAGGCGCAGTTGAACCGGTCAGGGGGGATCAGGTGCTGCAGCAGGTACACAAGGATGGAACCGCGCCATGTTGAGGTCCCGGGCTGGCGGGCAGCCGCGGCGTGGCGACGTGTGGCATGTCGTCGGGCTGCTGGTCCTGCTGGTCCTGGTGGGAAGCGGGTTGGCGACCACTGAAAGCGCCCGCACCTCTCCCGTCGCCGTGGAAATCATCACGCCCGATGGCGGAGCCGCCCCCGGCACATTGCAACTCCGGTTCAACCTTCCTGCGAAAGAGTCGCGGGCTTCGCCGTGGGTGATATGGGTGCCGCGCGTGTCGCGGCATGCGATCTGGCTGGAAACCCATGGCTGGAGCAGCGCGGAGCGCGACTTTTTCGCTCCCGACCCGGTCGAAGGGGTGCTGCCTGGTGGCTATGTCTTCATGCTGCCGCAGCGTTGGGAAGGGCCGATAGTGGCCACCCTGCACGCACATCCGGGCCCGGGTGCCAGCCTGCAGCCGCGGGTCATGCCGGTCATCGAAGCAGCGCGGCTGGAGCAGGCGGCTGCAGTAGGCAGCGCAGTGATCTATGCCAGCCTGCTGATGCTGGCCATGCTGTCGCTGTCACTTTATGCGGCGGCGCGTGACCGGGTGTTTCTCACGCTGTTCGTCTGTGCCAGTGCGCTGGTACTGATGTTGGCGGCGGTCAACGGACATCTGTACGGCTTGCCTGGTTTGCGGGTGATGGCCCATTGGCGGACTTCGGGGCTGTGGGCTCTGGTTTTCCTGTTCCTGGCAACCTGGGTCCGGCTGATCCAGCAGTACGTGGGCCAGTCGCCCGGAGCGGAGAGGGTGGCGCGGACCATGGATGTCGCGTTCTGGACAATGCTCGGCCTGGCCGCGCTGTGCCTGGTGGGCGTGGGGCTGCCAACGCTCCCGTGGCGTCAGGTCGCATTCGTCTGCTGGCTGGCCGTGGGCGGCGGCAGCTTGCTCCTGTTTGGCGATGCGGTGCGCCGGCGGGTGGCCATGGCCTGGCCGCTGATCTTGCTGTTGCTGATTCTGATCGCGGTGGCGCTGTCGCTGGAGCTGCTGGCGGACATGCACCTGCTAGGTCCGCTGCTTACCCGGTTTCTTTACCAGGGCGCCCTGGTGCTGTTCCTGACCCTGTGTGCGATTGGCCTGGTGCACCGGATCAGCGAATACCGTGAGCAGCGCGATCGTGACCAGAAAGCGCGTATTGAAAGCGAGCGGAGGATGCTGCGTGAAGCAGCGCGTACCGAGCTGGTCAATGCGCTGCAATCAAGGCTGCGCCAGGTGGGGCAGGCGGAGGTCGCCTGGAGCGGATTCCAGATCATGGCCACCCATCTGCTGCCATTGCTGCCCGTTTCCGGGCTGGCGGTGCTGGCCGAGGGCTATCACGGACGCAGCCTGCTGCTGGTGGAGCCGAGCGACTCGCACGACGCGGTGGTGGCAGGCCTGAGCGAGCGTGCCCTGGTCCTGCGCAGGCAGGCGGCCGCAGGGCTTGCGCTGCAGCAGCCCCTGACGGTTGCTGCAGGGGCATTCACCGAAGCAGTGATCCCGCTCAGGCTCAGGGCGCCAGCGTGGGGGGCACTGCTGCTGCGCCGGGCCGGGGGGGAAGGGCTGGCACCTGATGAGATGGCGCTGGCCAGCGAGTTCTGCCGTACCACCCAGATGCAGGTGGACCAGGCCATCGCGGCCATCCAGCTGCGCCAGTCGGCGGAACTTGATGCCCTGACCGGCAGCCTCAACCGGCGCTCGGTGGATCAGTGGCTGGGGCGCTGTTTTGCCGAGGCCGACCGCGACGGCCTGCCGCTGTCGGTGCTGTTCGTTGATCTGGACCGCTTCAAACTCATCAACGACCGCTACGGGCACGCGGCGGGTGACCAGTGCCTGCGGGCGGTGGCCGGCGCCCTGGCCGGAGCGCTGGAAGAAAGGGACATCTTCGGCCGCTACGGTGGCGAGGAGTTCGTGGTCATCCTGCCGGGATGCACCGGCGCAGCAGCCCGGCAGGTGGGTGAACACCTGCGCGCAGCAGTGGAGCGACAGGTGATCGACTGGGAAGGCCAGCCGGTCAAGCTGACCGTCAGCGTAGGCGTGGCCACCCGTCGCGAGGGTGAGCGCAGCCCCCAGGCCACCATCGAGCGCGCCGACAAGGCGCTCTATGCAGCCAAGCGTGCCGGGCGCAACTGCGTGCACGTGGCGCCCGCGGTCTTTACCTGATCGGGCGGGCCAGCTGATCAGGGAAGCAGGCCGCTGCTAAGCTTCCGGGCTCGTTGATGCAGGTGCGGTGTGAGATGCAGCAGCAGGGTGATGGGCAGAGCAGGGCGCTGCTGTGGATGCTTTCCGGCGCGGCGCTGATCGGCAGCAACGGGCTGATGGTGCGCTTTGCCGATACCCCGCCAACGATCTCGGCCTTCTACCGGATGCTTTTCGCCGGCCTCATGCTGCTGGCGGTGATCCTGTTGCAGCGCGGATGGCGGCCAGTGCCGCGCCAGGTGTGGTGGTGGTCGGTCGCGGCCGCCACAGCCTTTGCCGCCGACCTGTGGCTGTGGCATCGCAGCATTCTGCTGGTCGGCCCTGGACTGGCGACGCTGCTTGCCAACGGACAGGTGTTCTTCATGGCGCTGGCCGGGGTGGTGCTGTTCCACGAACGGGTGGGACCGCGCTTCATGGCCGGGATTGGCCTGGCGTTTTTCGGCCTGTACCTGATGCTGGGTGGCGACTGGGACACGCTGCCGGCGGGTTATCGCTGGGGCGTGCTGGCCGGGCTGGCCACCGGACTGTGCTATGCGCTCTACAACCTGGCGCTCCGGCGTGCCCAGGGCGAGGCGCATGCAGCCGGTACCGCTGCCGGCCATCAGCGGGCGCCGATCGTCCAGGTGCTGGCGCTGATTGCGCTGATGTGCGCGCTGCTGCTGGGCATGGCCGGGCTGGCCGAGGGCAGCTCGTTTGTGATCCCGTCGTGGCAGTCGTTGGGCTGGCTGCTGGTGCTGGCCGGACTGGGCCACTGTCTGAGCTGGGTGCTGATCTCGCGGGCGATGGCGCATTTGAGCGTGGCGGTGATCGGCCTGTTATTGCTCCTGCAGCCGATCGTGGCCTTTCTGCTGGACCTGGTGGTGCTGGATTTGCAGGTTGAACCGCGCGCCTGGCTGGGCCTGGCGCTGACCCTGGCCGGAATTTTCCTGGCCAGCCTCAGGGGTCGTTCCAGACTGCCTGCGCAGGCGGCCTGAACGCTGCGTCGGCCGTGGCTTGGGTGCAGCGGGCAACAGCTGCATCATGGGTCATGGATCAACCGGGAGAACGGGTCATGCCAGGCATCGGTGCATGGAAACAGCGGCTGCCATCGGCGGCCGAAGCGCTGCGGGGGCGGGATACACCCTTGCCCCTGCATAACGAACACCACGTGCACGGACGCCCACTGAGCGGAGGGTTTGAAGGCGCCCGGCGGGTGCATTTCGGCATGGGCTGTTTCTGGGGGGCGGAGCGCATTTTCTGGAGCGTGCCGGGCGTGCTGACCACGGCGGTGGGCTATGCCGGGGGCCATACGCCCAACCCCACCTACCGGGAAGTGTGCAGCGGGCAGACCGGACACGCCGAAGTGGTGCTGGTGGTCTATGACCCACAGCAGCTGCCGTTCGACGAGCTCATGCGCATCTTCTGGGAAGGCCATGACCCCACCCAGGGCATGCGCCAGGGCAACGATATCGGCAGCCAGTACCGCTCGGTTGTCCACTGCGAAACGCCCGAACAGCAGCGCATCGCGCTGGCAGGCAGGGATGCTTACGCTGAACGCCTGCAGGCAGCGGGGCTGGGTGGGATCAGCACTGAAATCGCCCGTCCTCCGCCGCGCTTCTACTATGCGGAGGACGAGCACCAGCAGTATCTTTCAAAAAACCCCGGCGGCTACTGCGGCATTGCCGGTACCGGGGTGTCCTGCCCGGTCGGCGTCGGGGCGTAAACCGGACTGGGGTCGCCGCTCAGGCAGAGCCAACCGCTTCAGGCGGCTGGACGGCAATGACTTTCAGGTGCAGCGCGCGCCCGTCGGGGTTGGGCCAGTCAATGTGCTGGCCAGCCGAAAGGCCGATCAGTGCACTGCCCATCGGCGCCAGCACCGATACCCGGCCGGTGGCAACGTCGGCCTCATGTGGATAGACCAGCGTCAGGTGGTAATGCTTGCCGGATTCCGCGTCTTCGCACTCCACCCGCGAGTGCATGCCCACCACGCCGGCGGGCATTTCACCCACGGGGCGCACTTCGGCCCGCAGCAGCTCATCCTGCAGTGCCTCGGCCGCGGGCAGGTCGCGCCAGCGCGGGGACTCGAGCAGCGCCTCCAGGCGGGCGGCGTCGATGCTGGAGACGATCAGCCCTGGGGGCGGAGTGCTGTGCCGGCTGTCGGTCATGGGTCTGGTTCCTGGAAGGGCCCGGTCGGGCATTGGCTCATAAGCAAAAACGGGCGACGCATCGTGCGCCGCCCGCAGTCGGTCTGTTCCTAACGTAGCCCCGGTTGCAGCCGCATTCAAGCGTCTGGCGCTGGCCCCGCCCCGGCGGAGCCGGATTGGAAATCCGGATCATAGGCGAACAACCCCGGCGGGAGCAGCCTGAATATTTCGGCCAGGTTGCGCAGGAACCCGTCCTGGGCCGAGCTGCGGCGCCATACCATCGCGATCCTGCGGCTGGGCGGGGGATCCTGGAACGGCAGCAGGCGGATGTCAGGCGATTGCGCAACCGGCGGCTGTACGGCCAGGACAGGCAGCAGGGTCAGGCCCACGTTGGCGGCCACCATCTGGCGCAGGGTCTCCAGGCTGGTAGCGCGGAACTCGCCCCGCTCATGGGCGCCGGCCAGGTGGCAGACTTCCAGCGCCTGCTCGCGCAGGCAGTGGCCATCTTCGAGCAGCAGCAGTCGTTCGTTGTCCAGGTCCTGCATGCGCAGCGGGCCGCGCGTGGCCAGTGGATGGGCCTCGGGGACCGCCAGCACAAAGGGTTCTTCAAACAGCAGCTCGCTGTGCAGCTGGTCGTCGGGCACCGGCAGGGCCAGGATCGCCGCGTCCAGACGGCCATCGCGCAGCCTGGCCAGCAGGACGTCGCTCTTTTCCTCGACCAGCAGCAGCTCCAGCTGCGGGAACCGGGTGCGGATCTGCGGCACCACGTGGGGCAGCAGATAGGGCCCCAGGGTGGGGAAGATGCCGAGCCGGACCGTGCCGGACTCGGGGTCCTGTTCCCTGCGGGCGGCCTCCTTCATCTGCTCAACCTCGGCCACGATGCGCCGGGCGCGTTCGACCGCGTCAAGCCCGGCCGGGGTCAGCATCACCCGGCGCGGCGTGCGCTCCACGAGGGCCACGCCCAGCTCCTCTTCAAGCTTGCGGATCTGGGTGGACAGGGTCGGCTGGCTGACGAAGCAGGCGGCCGCGGCGCGGCCGAAATGCTTGTGGTCGGCCAGCGCGACCAGGTAGTAGATGTCGCGCAGGTTCACGGCCGTGCCGCCTGGCCCGCGCGCGCGATCACGCCGCCTCGCCCGCCGCCGTGGCGACCTTGGGGGCGCTGGTGCGGATCAGGTGGTCGAACGCGGACAGCGCCGCACGCGAGCCTTCGCCCATCGCGATCACGATCTGCTTGTACGGCGTGGTGGTGCAGTCACCCGCGGCAAACACTCCCGGCACGCTGGTGCGGCCATGGCCGTCGGTGACGATCTCGCCGCGGTCGGACAGTTCCACCGTGCCCTTGAGCCATTCGGTATTGGGCAGCAGTCCGATCTGCACGAAGATGCCGTCCAGCTTCACCTCGTGGCTGTCGCCGCTGGCGCGATCGGTGTAGACCAGGCCGCTCACGCGCTTGCCGTCACCCAGCACCCGGGTGGTCTGGGCATTGGTGAGGATGGTCACGTTGGGCAGGCTGCGCAGCTTGCGCTGCAGCACTTCGTCGGCGCGCAGCTTGGTGTCGAACTCGAACAGGGTCACGTGGGCGACGATGCCGGCCAGGTCGATCGCGGCCTCGACGCCGGAGTTGCCGCCGCCGATCACCGACACGTGCTTGCCCTTGAACAGCGGGCCATCGCAGTGCGGGCAGTAGGCCACGCCCTTGTTGCGGTATTCGTTCTCGCCGGGCACGTTCATCTGCCGCCAGCGTGCGCCGGTGGACAGCACCACCGTTTTCGCGTGCAGCGAGGCGCCGTTGGCCAGCTTGATTTCGTGCAGGCCGTCTTCGCCCGCCGCGGTCAGGGCCTCCGCGCGCTGCAGGTCCATGATGTCCACCTCGTATTCACGCACGTGCTGCTCAAGCGCAGCGGCCAGCTTCGGGCCTTCGGTGTGCGGCACCGAGATGAAGTTCTCGATCGACAGGGTGTCCAGCACCTGCCCGCCAAAGCGCTCGGCGGCCACGCCGGTGCGGATGCCCTTGCGCGCGGAATAGATGGCGGCTGCAGCGCCCGCCGGGCCGCCACCGACCACGAGCACCTCGAAGGGCTCCTTGGCGGCGATCTTCTCGGCCTCACGCGCTTCGGCGCCGGTGTCGATCTTGGCCACGATCTGTTCCAGGCTCATCCGGCCCTGGTCGAACACCTCGCCGTTGAGAAACACGGTCGGCACGGCCATCACCTCGCGTGCTTCGACCTCTTCCTGGAACAGGGCGCCGTCGATTGCCACGTGGCGGATGTTCGGGTTCAGGGCTGCCATCAGGTTCAGCGCCTGCACCACGTCGGGGCAGTTCTGGCAGCTGAGCGAGTAGTAGGTTTCAAACAGGAACTCGCCTTCCAGGCCGCGGATCTGCTCCAGCGTCTCCTGGGCTGCCTTGGAGGGGTGGCCGCCCACCTGCAGCAGGGCCAGCACCAGCGAGGTGAACTCGTGGCCCATGGGCAGGCCGGCGAAACGCAGGTGGATGTCCTGGCCCGGGGTGGTCAGGGCGAACGAAGGCTTGCGCTCATTGTCATCGCGCACGACCTCGACGCTGATGCTGTCGCTGGCCGACTTCAGGTCTTCCAGCAGGGCCAGCATCTCGGCGGATTTTTCACCGTCGTCGACCGACGCGGTGATCTGGATCGGGCGCGTCACGCGCTCCAGGTAAGCCTTCAACTGGGCTTTCAGGTCGGCATCCAACATGCAAAATCTCCTGCAGGCGATAGCGGGGGTCGCGACGCGCCGTGGGGCGGCATCGGACGTGGGGGAGGGAGGGGGGAGGGGGGAGGGAGTGAACCGGAGCTCGCGCGAATCCGCGGCGGGGCTGGCGGCTGCGGGCAGGCAGCGGGCACGGGCTCCGGTTCACTCCCGCCCCCGCGGATGCGGGGACGGGAGTGAAGTGGGACAGGTCAAGCCTGGATGAAGCAGGACTTAGATCTTGCCAACCAGGTCCAGCGACGGCTTCAGGGTCTTCTCGCCTTCCTTCCACTTGGCCGGGCAGACCTCGTTCGGGTTGGCGGCGACGTACTGGGCGGCCTTGAGCTTGCGCAGGGTCTCGGTGACGTCACGCGCAATGGCGTTGTCGTGGATTTCCTGCGTCTTGATCACGCCTTCCGGGTTGATGACGAAGGTGCCGCGCAGGGCCAGGCCTTCTTCCTCGATATGCACGCCGAAAGCGCGGGTCAGCTGGTGGGTCGGGTCGCCGACCAGCGGGAACTGGGCCTTGCCCACCGCATCGGAGGTCTCGTGCCAGATCTTGTGCGAGAAATGCGTGTCGGTGGTGACGATGTAGACCTCGGCGCCGGCCTTCTGGAACTCGGCGTAGTTCTCGGCTGCGTCCTCGATCTCGGTCGGGCAGTTGAAGGTGAACGCGGCCGGCATGAAGATCAGGACCGACCACTGACCCTTCAGGTCAGCATCGGTGACTTCGATGAACTCGCCGTTGCGGTAGGCGGTGGTCTTGAACGGCTGGACTTCGGTGTTGATCAGGGACATGGATTCCTCGTTTCTACGGTTGAGAGAGGGGGAGAGCGGCCGGGCAGTGCCGGCGACAGGGGTAATGATAGGTACAGTGAATCGATATGGCAAATCGATAGATATGATATATCCAATAGGCCTAGCCTATCAATTCGCCTGGCAAAGGAGTCCAGCAAGGAGGGTGGGACGCGGCTTTGACTGCGCTCCTATTCCCTCGCCAAAGACCTGCGGGGCGACCACTCGTAGTGATGGATGGACGCTTTCCAGCCGCCACCATAGGATCGGCCAATGAATGAAGTGAACCCCACGCGTCCGGATGAATTGCTGCGCTGGGCGCGCGCGCGTATTGCGCCGGAGGACGCCATGCTTCTCCTGGCCCACGTACTGCGGCGATCGGTGTCATGGCTGTACGCGTACGGGGACCAACCCGTGGGCGACGGAGATGTCGCGGGTTTCCAGGCGCTGGTGGAGCGGCGCGAAGCGGGCGAACCCGTGGCTTACCTGACCGGTCGGCGGGGTTTCTGGACCCTGGACCTGGCCGTCAGCCCCGACACCCTGATCCCGCGCCCGGAAACCGAGCGTCTGGTGGAGCTGGCGCTTGAACGGTTACCGATGGGCCCGGCGCCGCGAGTGCTCGATCTGGGCACCGGCAGCGGCGCGATTGCCCTGGCCCTGGCCAGCGAACGGCCGCAGGCGCAGGTAGTGGCCACCGACCGCAGCACCGACGCACTGATGGTGGCGAAGGCGAATGCGCGGGAACACCAGTTGGCCAACGTCGCTTTCGTCCAGGGCAACTGGTTCGTGCCCGTGTCCGGCCAGCGCTTCGACCTGATTGCCTCCAATCCGCCCTATATCGCCGCTGACGATGCCCACCTGGGTCGCGGCGACCTGCGTTTTGAACCGCCTGCGGCCCTGGCTTCGGGCCGTGACGGGCTGGATGCACTGCGGATCATCGTTGCCGGAGCGCCCGGGCACCTGAGGCCCGGAGGATGGCTGCTTGTTGAGCACGGCCTGGAGCAGGGCGAGGCGGTGCGCGGGCTGTTCACAGATGCAGGGCTGGAAGCGGTGGAGACCGTGCGCGATCTGGAAGCCCGGGACCGGGTGACCCTGGGCCAACGGCCGGGAACGGCGGAAGGGCCTTGAGCCGCTGTTAGACTTCATTGCTGGAAAAGACCTTGGAGAGGCGCCGAATGCGCACGCTGTATCCGGAGATCGAGCCCTATGACAGCGGCATGCTGCAGGTGGACGGGCGCCACACCCTTTACTACGAACAGTGTGGCAATCCCAAGGGCAAACCGGTGGTGCTGCTGCATGGCGGACCGGGCAGCGGGGCCGGCGCCAGGATGCGCCGCTTCCATGATCCAGCGAGGTATCGGATCGTGCTGTTCGACCAGCGCGGTGCGGGTCGCTCCACGCCCAACGCGGAACTGATCGACAACACCACCTGGCACCTGGTGGACGATATTGAAAAACTGCGCGAGCACCTGGGGATTGATACCTGGCAGGTGTTCGGCGGCTCATGGGGTTCAACCCTGGCGCTGGCCTATGCCCAGCAGCATCCGCGCCGGGTGCGCGAGCTGGTGCTGCGCGGCATCTTCATGCTGCGTCGCTGGGAGGTGGAGTGGTTCTATCAGCAGGGCGCTTCGCGCCTGTTCCCGGAAGCGTGGGAACAGTACCAGGCCGCAATCCCCGAAGACGAGCGTGACGACTTCATCGCCGCCTACAACCGCCGCCTGACCAGCGACGATGAAGCCACCCGGCTCGCCGCAGCGCAGGCCTGGAGCGTGTGGGAGGCCTCGACCTCATTCCTCCACCAGGATCCGGATTTCGTCAGCGGGCATGGAGACCCTGCCTTCGCGCTGGCCTTTGCCCGGATCGAGAACCACTACTTCTACAACCGCGGATTTTTCGAAGTGGACGGTCAGATCCTGCGCGATGTGTACCGGATGGTGGATATACCCGGGATCATCGTGCACGGGCGCTACGACGTGGTGTGTCCGGTCAACAACGCCTGGGACCTGCACAAGGCATGGCCGAAGGCCGAGCTGATGGTCACCCCGGCGTCCGGACATTCGGCATTCGAGCCGGAAAACACCGATGCGCTGGTGCAGGCTACCGACCGCTTCGCGGAATAGGCCGCCGCTCAGGCAGGGCTGCCATCCGGGTTGCGGTCGATCATCCACAGGCCGGCCCAGAGCTTGAGATCCAGCTCGTAGCCTTCGGCATGCTTGTGCATCAGCCAGGCAGGGGCGTCGGCGCGTGCAATGGCGTGCACGATGATGTCCTCGCCAGCCACGCCGCCGCCAGGGCCGATCTGGCGCAGATCCCGCGCACGCACCATGACGATGCGCTCGCTGCTCATGCCGGCGGTGGTGGGGCCGCCCACCAGCACCTCGACGTGGCCCGGCTCCCAGCCGGTTTCCTCGATCAGTTCGCGCCGGGCCGCCGCTTCGATGGTGTCGTTGTCATCGTCATCGCCGACCAGGCCTGCCGGCATCTCGACCGCGCGGGCGCCGATGGCTTCGCGGTACTGCTCCACAAACAGGATCCGGTCGTCCGGGGTGACGGCGATGACCTGCACGGCCAGGCCTCGGGCGCTGTGGGTGCGTTCGCACCATTCCCAGCGGCCGCGCTTGACCAGGCGCAGCCACTTTCCTTCGTGGAGCAGTTCGGTGTCTTCAGCGGGGGGATGGCTCATCGATATGCGTCCGGGGCAGGGGTGAATGGCAGGTTGGCAGCCTCGTGCAGGCGGCGCCGGGTGAGCGGGCCGAAATCCATGGCCTCGCACAGTGCCCAGAGCGCGTCGGGCTCGGCCTGTCCACGCGGGAACGGGGCAGCGCTCTCGCCCAGCGGTACATCGCAGGCAATGGTGGTCAGCTGCCGGTACAGCAGGACTTCTTCGCGGTGCGCGCGCAGCGAGGCGGCCACGCGCGCCGCGCCGCGCAGGCGCAGGAACGGCACCTCATCGGTCCGCTCCAACACCGCATCCAGGCTGCCGAAGTGGGCGAGCAGGGCCGCTGCCGTGCGCGCTCCCACGCCGGGCACGCCCGGGATGTTGTCAACGCTGTCGCCGCACAGCGCCAGGTAATCGGTGATCTGCCCGGGGTGAACGCCGTGGCGGGCATGTACGCCGTCGGGTCCCCAGCGCATCCCGCGGGCAAAATCCCACTGCTGGTCACCCGGCTGCAGCAGCTGGGACAGGTCCTTGTCGGCCGACACGATCACGCCACGATGGCCGATGCCCCGGGCCTGATGCAGGGCACTGCCGATCAGATCGTCGGCCTCGTATTCGCCGTGGCCCACCACGTTCAGGCCCAGCACCATGCACAGCGCCCGGCAGTAGGCGAACTGGCGCTTGAGCGTGTCCGGCGTCGGCGGCCGGTTGGCCTTGTAGGGCGGATAGAGCGTATTGCGGAAGCAGCCGTCCACGGCATCGTCGAACGCGATCACGATGTGCCGTGGACGCTCGCGCTCGAGCAGTTCCAGCAGGAAGCGGGCGAATCCGTGGACGGCGTTCGTGGGCCAGCCGTCGGCGTCCTGGAATTCGTCCGGCATTGAATGCCAGGCCCGGAACACGTACAGGCTGGCATCCACCAGGTGCAGTGGCGGTCGGGTCTTGAGGTCCGCCGTCACGGTTGCCAGGTGGTGAGCAGGGCGGTCGGGTCGGGCCGTTCGCGCTCAGGAGCTTCGTGGGTGGGAGTGCCAATATGGATGAAGCCGGCGATCCGCTCCTGCGCCGATAGCCCCAGCCGGTTGGCCACGTTCGCGTCATATGCGGGCCAGCCGGTCAGCCACTGTGCACCGAAACCTTCCGCCTGGGCTGCCAGCAATAGCGAGAAGCACACGCACCCGGCAGTGAGCAGGCGCTCCTGTTCCGGAATGCGGGTGTCTTCCTCGTCGAGCACCGCGACCACGGCCACCACCAGCGGCGCATGGGTGAAACGCTGCCGGTCCTTTTCAACTGCGGCCGGGGCTGCGTCGGGATCGGCCGTCAGGGTGATCCTGGCCAGCTCATCGCCCAGTGCCGCGCGGGCTGCGCCTTCAATGGTGATGAACCGGAAAGGCTCCCGCCTGCCGTGGTCGGGGACGCGCACTGCGGCGCCGAGCATCCTCAGCAGGCTGGCCGGATCCGGCCCTGGCGCGGCAAGCTGGCGGGCGGGGGTCGATCGGCGGTTTTCAAGCAGGAAGCGCCCTTGATCGACGCCATTTGTGACCGGGTTCACAGACTCGTGATTGTTCATTCAGGATGGTATACAAGTGTGGCACGCAGACCGTGCCTTTCCCCCTGATTGTGACCCGAATGCCGTCAAGAGACGACATCGTCGACAGACCGTCCCCTCGTGCGGCATCTTCCGGAAGCCGGGATGCCGAGCGGATCCTTGAGCGTCTGAAGCGCGAGGCAGTGACCGAACTGGTCGGCGTGCTGTCCGGATTCTGGAGCGCGATCGAAGAGCAGGCGCGGCTGGCGGCGCTGGCCGGGCACAACTTCAGCGCTGCACAGGAAGATCGCGTGGCGGTGCTCGCGCTCAGTCACCGCGCGCTGGAACTCGCCAACCGTTACCGCGAGTCGATCGAGGAGTCGTTCGAATTCTGGCGTGAGCCCTCCGTCGAGCCCGAGCGGCCCGAAGACCTGGAGCTGATGTCCGAGGGCGAGCTGGAGACCTACCTGGCCGGACAGCAGATCGTCGAACTGCTCGAACACCAGTTCCTTCATCCGCTGGCCCAGTTGGATGAAAGGCTGGAGGCGCTGGCCGCCAGCATCGGCATCGAAGGGCAGCCGCGCAATCCGCTGCGCCCGGAAGTGGCCGTGTCGTCTTTCGTCGCCCTGTTCGACGAAGACGATCTGACCCCGGGCCTGCGCACGATGGTGTTCCAGCAGTTCGACAAGCGACTGCCCAAGGTCCTTGGCGAGGTCTACGTCATGGCCAACCGCACCCTGGCTGAAGCCGAGTACGGCGGTCAGGGCGCGGGATCGGCGCGGCGGAACTATCCCGCCGGCCGCGGGCGAGATGCCGGGTCTTCGCCCCGGGTTGCCGAGGCCGCTGAGTCCTGGGTTCCAGACGGCGGCATGGTGGAGCCCATTGCCGGGCAGGGCGGCAGTGGGCAGGTTGGAGTGCGGCAGGCTGGAGGCGGGCAGGCTGGAGCAGGGCAGGCCGGAGCAGGGCAGGCCGGAGCCAGCGCCGGTACTTTTTCCGGCGGTGCGGCGTCAAGGTCGCCCGGGGGTGTTCCGGGTGAGGGCCAGCCGCTGCGCTACCGCGATATTGTCCGTGAACAGCTGCGCGCCTGGCGTGCCAGCGGCGGCGTGCATGCGGTGCCGGCCGATGACGGCGGCAGTGTGGCCGAGGAAGCCGGGGCGGTGGCCGAGGCCGCTGCCGAAGCCGCGGGCCAGGTGCTGGATGCCGAAGACATGCTCAGCGTCGCCTCGCTGCTGCAGGGGGAAGATCCCGCGCCCTACGCCCGGGTGCTGGCCGGTGAGGACAAGCGCGCGCTGGCCGACGTGATCCGCGCGGAAATCCTGGGCGGCGTGCGCCAGCTGGGGCTCGACCCTTCCACCACCCGCTTTGCCGCCGACGAGGAAGATGCGATCGACCTGGTCGGCATCCTGTTCCAGTCGCTGTGCGAGGCCAACGACCTGCTGCGCCGTGCCCAGTCGATGTACGGCCGGCTGGTGGTTCCGTACGTGAAGGTCGCGCTGACCGATGATTCCATGTTCAACCGCCGCAGCCATCCTGCCAGGCGCCTGCTTGATGCGTTGACCGAGGCCTGTGACGGCAACACCGGGCAAAGCCCGCAGGACCGGGAAACGCTGGACCGGGCGGAGCATGCGGTGGACCGGGTGGTGGAGGAATACCGCGACGACCAGGCGATCTTTGAACTGGCCGCCAGCGAGCTGCGCGACCAGCTGGATCAGCAGCGTCGCCGCTCGGGAGTGGCGGAAAAGCGCGTGGCCGAGGCCATCCACGGCCGCGAACGGCTGCAGGCGGCGCGGAGCAATGCCGACAGCCTGGTGGCGTCGCGCCTGGCCAGGCGGCCGCTGACCCAGCCCATTGCCCACTTCATCGACGAACACTGGCGCCATTACCTCACCCAGACCTGGCTGCGCGACGGCGCGGATTCAGAGCGCCATCGCCGTGCGATCGGCCTGGGCGATGCGATGGTGCAGGTGGATGCCGACGCGGCGCAGGTGCGCGGTTCGGCCGTCGCCGCGCAGCTGCTGGCCCTGCAGGCGCCGCTGGGCGAGTGCTACACCAGCTGCGGCCTTGATGCCAACGCTGCGCGCGATGCCGTGGCGCGGATCATTTCCGCCTTGGCCATGCCCGACACCCCGCGTTCCGTACACGAGCCGCACGGTGACGCACTGGACGAAACCGGTGAAGAGGAGGCGGGCATTCCATTACGCCTGGCCGGTGGCCTGGACAGTCTTGAGCACGATCCCGCCATCGCCGCGCGCATGCGCCGCCTGCGGGTGGGCCAGGGCCTGCGGCTGGTGGATCGGCATGGCCGTGAGTCGGCGGCCCGGATCGCCTGGATCAGTCCACTCACATCGCGCTTTCTGATCGTCAACCGGCGCGGTGTCAGGCAGATGGTCGTCTCGCCGGAAGAGCTCGCCGTGCTGGTGGCCAACGGCCGGGTCGTGGTGCGCTCGGTGGATGCACCCTTCGACGAGGCGATGAAACAACTCTGGCAGCGGCTGAACCAGCCGCCGGCCCCGCCGCTGCGCGCTGTCAACGACGACTGATCGCGTCCCGCACTCTTCTTTCCCCACGTTCCAGGCGCCTTCAGCACTTGGCGGTCGGCTTCCGGCTTTGCGCGGCGAACGCGTAAACTGCGACCTCTGTCACGGACTGGTATGTTCGGTGAGCGGTCAGGGGAGTGGGTTCGTGGAAAGGGACGCCATGGTGAAGGGGCAGCCGGGCCAGGACAGGCGAGATGGCGGCGCCGGCATCCCGGACGCCGCGCTGGTGGTGGCGCTCGAGGCCGGCGTGGCGGCGCAGTTGTTGCCGTTGCTTACCAGCTGTATCGAGGCGGAGAAGGCTGCACTGCTCCGGCAGATGCGCGCTGAGGCGCCGCCGCACGACGGCGCAGAAGACATTGCCAACTTGAACATCATCGCGGGCCAGATCATCACCTACGAGCGGCGCTGGAAGATCCACTTCCATCGTGCCTTCGCGAGATGGCCGGACCCGCCCCGGGTGGAGGTGCACGAAGCATTCAGTCTGGTGTCGGATGATGAGCTGCAGGCGCAGCTGATCGGGCAGCCGACGATCGAGGCCCTGGAGCGGCGCCACGCCGATGTTCTCGACACCATCGACAGGAGGCTGTGGTCGCTGGCGGTGGAATTGGGGGGCAAGGTGCGCCCTGCCAACCCGTTTTCGCCGCAACACCTCGTTGACAGTTTTCTCTACACTTTTACCCCGGCCGATTGCGGTCCGCGCCTGCGCGCTGCGCTGTTGCGCCACTTTGAACGCCTGGCAGGCGAAAGCCTGGTGGGGGTCTATGGCTGGTGCAATCGCCAGCTGGCCGATGCGGGATGCGCGCTGGCCGGGGTCAGCGATTACGCCACCCTCGCCGCCACCATGGTCAGCGCGCGCAGGGGCGATGCGGCGCGGGGCTGGGGCGAGGACAACGCGCTCGTCCCGGCTGACGCAGGCCGGCGTGGAGAGCCCGCCGCGACTTCGCACAACCGCAGCGACGCAGTGCGGGGCAACGTCCTGCGGCACCGCGTCCGCTCCCGGCGGGAAGCGCGCGGCGGGCGTGCGCCGGGCGTGCGCAGTCTGCGGCCGGAGGAGTTTTTGGCGGTGCTTTCCCTGTTGCAGGGCGAGCTGGTGTCGCCAGTGGATCCGCACAGCGGGTACGGACGGCTGATGCGCAACGGCCTGGACCGCGTGGCCGGCAGCCTGGGAATTGACAGTGCCAGCGCACGGCCGTCGGTCGAGCAGGAGGACGCGCTGGACCTGATCGGGATGCTGTTCGATCAGTTGGCCGCGCACCATCAGCTGTCATCCGGCGGGCGCGAGTGGCTGCCCCGGTTGTCGCTGCCTTACCTGCGCCTGGCACTGGCTGAACCGGGATTGTTCGAACATGCCCCGCAGCCGGCTGCGACGCGACTGCTTTCGCTGCTGGTGGAGCTGTGGGACGGCAATCGCCGTATAGGCCCGCATGACGCCGGGCTGCACGACCTGGCCGACGAAGCGGCGCGGGAAGTGGTCGACGGGTATCACGGTGATGACACCGCGTTCGCCCGGGCGTTGGCACGGCTCGAAAGTGCGCTGGAGCCCCTGCGCCGACGGGCTGCCGTCAGCGAACGCAGGGCCTGGCAGGCGATCGAGGGCGGGGAGCGGTTGGAGGCGGCGCGCCGTGAGGCCGACCGTGAGCTGGCGTCACGCCTGCACGAACGGCCATTGTTGCCAGCCGTGACGGTGTTCCTGGAAGAGTACTGGCGCCAGTCGCTGGTGCAGGCCTGGCTGCGTGCCGGGCCGGAATCGGAGCGCTATGCCGCCGCGCGGGAGCTGGGTGATGCGCTCGTGCGACTGGATGCAGACGCAGAAAAGGTGCAGGGCGCACAGGTGGCCGCACGCCTGATCGATCTGCAGCCACGGCTGCACGACTGCTATGCCGCGTTGGGCCTGGAGTCCACAGGGGTCGGGTCGCAGGTGGCCACGCTGGTAGGGGAACTCGCCAACCCGGATGCGGCACGCCGGGTGCACGGCTTCAAGCCGCTTGCGCAGACGGCCGGGACGGATGGCCCCGCCGCGGTGGCTGACGGGCTGGAAGGGCTGGATCCGGGCCGGATCCTGGTGCAGATGGAGGCGGGCGAGCCGGTTCGTACACTCCGAATTGCCTGGTGCAGCCCGCTTAGCGGTGACAGCCTGCTGGTGGGAGCGCAGGGCACCCGCGAACTGCTGCTGTCACCGGAGGAGCTGGCCGGCATGCTCGCCGATGGACGGCTGTTGCCGCGTCCTGTCGAAGGAGCGGTGGAGGCTGCGCTGCGCCGCATCGAGAGGACTCTGGGCTGCCCGGCGGCGGAATGATTCGCGCTAGGATGTCCGATCAGGGAAACGGAGGCGAATGATGACGCTGACCATTGGTGTCGCGCGTGAAACCGCACAGGGGGAGCGACGCGTCGCACTCACCCCGGAAACCTGCCGCAAGCTCGCCACCACGGGTGCGCGGCTGCTGGTGGAGCGGGGCGCCGGTGCAGGCGCCCACTTTCCCGACCAGGCATACGCCGATGCGGGGGCCACCCTGGTGGATTCAACCCGGGATGCGGTGACTGATGCCGACCTGGTGCTGTGCGTGCAGCCCCCTGCGGCGGAGGCGATCGCGGGCCTGAAGCAGGAAGCGGTGCTGGTAGGCATCCTGCAGCCGCAGGCCGATCCAGCGCGTGGCGAGGCGCTGGTCGCGCGTGGAATCCTTGCTTTCCCGCTGGAGCGCCTGCCGCGTACAACGCGGGCCCAGGCCATGGATGTGCTCAGCTCGCAGGCCGGCATGGCCGGCTACAAGGCGGTGCTGGCCGCTGCCTGGCTGGCGCCCCGGTTCTTCCCGATGCTGACCACCGCCGCCGGCACCATCCGGCCGTCGAAGGTGCTGGTGATCGGCGCCGGCGTGGCTGGGCTGCAGGCCATCGCTACCGCCCGCCGGCTGGGGGCACAGGTGGAAGGCTTCGACGTGCGGCCGGAAACCCGCGAGCAGATCGAATCACTTGGCGGGCGATTCCTCGACCTGGGCGTAAGCGCCGCGGGCGAAGGCGGCTACGCGCGCCAGCTCACCGAGGAGGAGGGCGCGGAGCAGCAGCGGCGCCTGGGCGAGCACCTGAAGAACATCGACGTGATCGTGAGCACGGCGGCGGTGCCGGGACGGCCGGCGCCGAAGATCATCACCGCGCAGATGGTCCAGGGCATGAAGCCGGGCACGGTGGTCATGGACCTGGCCGCCGAGTCCGGTGGCAACTGCGAACTGACCCGCCCGGGTGAAACGTTCGTCCAGGACGGGGTGACGATTTCCGGCCCGCTGAACCTCGCCAGCGAAGGCGCACAGCACGCCAGCGAAATGTACGCGCGCAACGTTTTCAATTTCGTCCAGCTGCTGATCGCGGACGGCGCGCTTGCGTTCGACTGGGAAGACGAGCTGCTGGCGAAGACGGTCTGGCCGGAGCGCGAGAAGGCTGCCGCGGACGGGTGAGGCCGCGCTCCGGAGCGATGCCGCCCGGACCTGCCGGATCGGGCGTCAGCGCTCCACCGGATTCTGTTGCAGCCAGTCGCGGCGTTCAGCGGGCGTCATTTCCTTCCAGCGTTCACGCAAGGCTTCGCGCTCGCTGGCGGGAAGGCTGCGCATCCGCTGGTACAGCGCGCGTGCTTCTTCGCGACTTTCCGGACTCATGTCACGCCAGCGCTTCATGCCGTGGTGGGCGCGCTGGCGCTCTTCGGGCGACATCTGCTGCCAGCGCTCGGCATGACGGAGCATGCGCGCGCGCTGCCCGGGGGCGTCGTTCCAGCGGTCGCGCACGGTGGCGATGAGTGCTTCGCGCTGCTGGCTGGTCAGCTGGTCCCATTCGGGAAGGTCCTGCGGGGCCTGCGCCAGCGCGGGTCCGGCCAGGCCGGCCAGCCCCAGGGCGAGCGCCACGGCAAGTGTGGGGATTCGCATGTGCTTACTCCATCGCGACCGGCTGGGCATCGGAGGCCAGCCAGACAAACAGGTCGGGATCCTCTTCGAACGTGCTCAGGGGATCGTCGTAGGGGTCGAAGGCGGGTGCCGGGACGGACGCGGCGGAATCGGCCATGGTTTCAACCGGGAACGGCTGGGGATCAAGGGCATCCGGGGACACCAGCACGTACATGCCTGCCGCGAATACGAACACCGCCGCGCAGGCGGTTGCCAGTCCCCAGCCAGTGGGCCGGGCCAGCCAGGTGGGACGGGTGGGTGCCGGTTCCGGCCGCGGGCGCAGCCGGGCCAGGGTCTGTGCCGGTACGTGGGCCACGGCCCTGGCGTGGAGCGCCCGGGCAACGTGGTCAACATGCTGCGGATTGTGGGTGTCGCCGGTCATTGGAACTCCTCCAGTTTTTTTTGCAGTGCGCCGCGCGCGCGCGACAGGTGCGTTTTTACCGAGCCCTCGCTGCAGCCCATCACCCGCGCGGTGGTGGCCACGTCCAGCTCCTCCAGCACGCGCAGGGTGAAGGCTTCGCGCTGCCGGCGCGGCAGTTCGCGCAGGGCCTCGACCAGTCGTGCCCAGGCCTCGCGGCTGTCGTGGGCCCGGGAGGGATCCGGAGCATCGTCGGCCCATTCCGGGCCCTCCATTTCCCGGTCTTCGGAGCTGGTCATCCAGCCGAGGCGGAATGTGCGCCGGCGCTGGATGTCGATGATCCGGCTGCGCAGAATGGTCCAGAACAGGGTCGGCCACTCCCCGGATGGACGTTCGCGATAACCCAGCATCCGGGTCATGGCGTCCTGCACCGCGTCCAGGGCGTCATCGCGGCTGCGCAGGCCGATCTCGGCAAAGCGGAAAGCGCGGGCACGTACGCCGGCAAAGAACGCATCCAGGGTTTCTTCCTGTGCCCGGACAGGCGCGCGCGGATCGGTGCTGGGGGCTGGTTTGCTCACCAGGCCCAGCTTACCGCTCGGGCGCAGGGTCGACTGCGCCGCGGCCACGCTGGTGTCGTCATATCGCCTGGCAAGATTGCCGTCCATCCGGTTGACCGTGCACCTTGGTTATCGGGGTCTGCCACTGACAACGCGTGGATGCGGCTGCGGTTGACCGGCCGGCATGACGTTCGTGTGTGGTTATGATGCGGTTCAACTCAGGTTTCCGGCAGGGAGTAGGGCATGGGCGATGGATTTGTGGCGCTGTACATCTTCATGCTGGCGGCAATCGCCGGTCATGTGATCATTTCCCGGGTGCCGGTGATCCTGCATACGCCGCTGATGTCCGGCTCCAATTTCATCCATGGGGCTGTGTTGATCGGCGCGATGGTGGTGCTGGGGCACGCGGATACGACGGTGGAGAAAATCATCGGTTTCGTGGCGGTGGTGATGGGTGCCGGCAACGCTGCCGGCGGCTATGTGGTCACCGAGCGGATGCTGGAGATGTTCAAGACCGGCAACAAGCCCGGTGCCGGCGCCAAGGGGGGCGGGTCATGAGCTGGACCGGGCCGGAAGTGCTGTCGCTGGTGGTCAGGATCAGCTACCTGGCGGCCGCCACGCTGTTCCTGCTGGGCCTGCAGCGGATGGCTTCCCCGCGCACCGCCCGCAGCGGTATTCAGTGGGCCGGGCTGGGCATGCTGATCGCAACCGTGGCCACGTTCCTGCTGCCCGGGCTGGAAAACATCGCCCTGATCCTGGTGGCGATCGCGGTAGGCGGTGCGCTGGCCTGGTATTCGGGCAAAAAGGTGGCAATCACCGACATGCCGCAGATGGTGGCCATGTACAACGGACTGGGCGGCGGCTCTGCGGCAGCCATCGGTGCGGTGGAATTGCTGCGCTGGTCCGATGCCGGGACCACGCCGGGCGTGGTGGTGCCGCTGCTGGCGGTGACCGGTGCGCTGATCGGCGCCGTGGCGCTGTCCGGCTCGTTGATCGCCTGGGCCAAGCTGGATGGGCGCATGGACAAGCGCTACGCCTTCCCCGGCATGCAGGTCTTCAATGCCGGCGTGTTCGTCGCCGCGATCGTGCTGGGCGGGCTGGCGATGTGGACCCTGGGCGTGCCGTGGATCATCGCCTTCTTCCTGGTGGCGCTGGCGCTGGGCGTGCTGATGACCCTGCCGATCGGCGGCGCCGACATGCCGGTGGTGATCTCGCTCTACAACGCGCTCACCGGCCTGGCGGTGGCGTTCGAGGGCTACGTGCTGGGCAACGAGGCGCTGATCATCGCCGGCATGATGGTGGGTGCGGCGGGCATCCTGCTGACCCGGCTCATGGCCAAGGCCATGAACCGCTCGATCAAGAGCGTGCTGTTCTCCAACTTCGGCGGTGGCGGCGGCGAGCAGCAGGAGATCGCCGGCAGCCAGAAGCCGATCGAGGCCGGTGACGTGGCGGCGATGATGGCCTATGCGGAGCGCGTGGTGATCGTACCCGGCTACGGCATGGCCGTGGCCCAGGCCCAGCACAAGATCTGGGAGCTGAGCCAGCGCCTGATCGAGCGCGGGGTAAAGGTGAAATTCGCCATCCACCCGGTGGCCGGGCGCATGCCGGGGCACATGAACGTGCTGCTGGCCGAGGCCGGGGTGCCGTACGACCTGATCGTGGATATGGACGACATCAATCCCGAATTCAGGAATACCGACGTGAGCCTGGTGATTGGCGCCAATGACGTGGTCAACCCGGTGGCCAAAACTGACCCGGCCAGCCCGATCTACGGCATGCCGATCCTGGACGTGGTTGATTCGAAGAACACCATCGTCATCAAGCGCGGCAAGGGCACCGGCTTTGCCGGGATCGAGAATGCGCTGTTCTACGCCGACAACACCCGCATGCTCTACGGCGATGGCGCGGACATGGCCAGCGCCCTGGTCAGCGAGCTCAAGGCGCTCGACGGCGGGCACTGACCGCCCGCCGCGCCATTGTCGCCGCTTACCGCGAGAGCACGGCGGCGATCACCAGGCCCGCGGCCAGCCAGGCCATATCGGCTGCGCCGTGGGTCGTCTGGGTCAGCACCCAGGCATGCTGGGGCCCCAGTTTGAGCGCGGCTTCCCAGGGCGTGAGCCCCAGCATCCGTCCCAGCAGCCCGGCCACGACCACCCAGACAGAGAGCACAATGCACACGCTGGTGGCCAGCACGCCCCACAGGGCGCGCGACAGGCCGGGGCGGACCCGCGCCAGGCGCAGCAGCAGGGCGGCATCCAGGGCGGCGACCACCGCCATCCAGCTGACCGTGGCGCCGGTGGCCATCGACACCAACACCCACAGGGCCGCGCAGCCGGCGATGCCCAGCAGCAACAGCAGCAGGGTGAACCAGGGTGGGGTCGCGGCGGGCCTGAAGGTCATGGGCGCATGGGGTCCGGGGGCGCGACAGCATACAGCCCCGGGGCAGCGGCGATACAATGCAGCTTGTGAGTGCGCCGCACTGCCCCCATTGATCAGCCTATGTATTCCCGAACCAGTGAACCCGTACGCCTAGAGCGTGACTGCCCCGCCGTCCTTGTGCCCCAGGGCGATTCCGTCATCCTGCCCGCCGGCAGCGTTGGCTATATCACCCAGGCCCTGGGTGGCAGCTACACCGTGTTTGTCGAAGGCAACCTGTTCCGCATCGCCGGTAGCGACGCGGAGGCGATCGGCAAGGAGGTCCCTCCGCCGATCGAACTGCCCGAAGGTGCCGGCGAGACCGAGGTGGAAAAGCTGGTGTGGCAGCAGCTGCGCACCTGTTTCGATCCGGAAATTCCGATCAACATCGTCGACCTGGGCCTGGTGTACGAGGCGACAGTTGAGCCGGCCGAGGATGGCAAGCGTTCGGTCGGGATCAAGATGACCCTGACCGCGCCGGGCTGCGGAATGGGCGACGTCATCGTGGACGATGTGCGTCACCGGCTGGAAATGATCCCCACCGTGGCCGAGGCCGATGTGGAACTGGTGTTCGACCCGCCGTGGAATGCCAGCATGATGTCCGAGGCCGCGCGCCTGCAGACCGGCATGTTCTGACCCGGAAACCGGGCTCTTCCATTCCGGATTGCTGATCTGTGACAAAAGTCATGGTCGGACTGCGCTGGCCAACTGTTTTCCTCTTGTGACCCATGCAGGGCTGGCCTAGCGTCAGTCAGCGGGCGCAGCCCTCGGCCCGCTTCCCGTCGGGACGCTGCGCGGTCAAGGAAGTCCGCTGTACCCCCACCCGCGCTTCGCTCCGTGTCCGTCTCCAGACGTCACAGTCCAGCAACCGGGGTACCCACACATGTCCAAGACTTCCCTGCACCGCCTGCGTCCGCGTGCGCTCGCCGCCATGGTCGCGATCATCCTGTCTCCGCTCGCCGGAGCGGCCGCCGCCGAGCGGGTCGAGCTCAGCGGGTTGCAGTCCGCCGAAGGGCACGACCGATTCATCGTCAAATACCGCGATGACAGCCGCCAGTTTGCCGATCAGGCAGCACTGCGAAACTCGTTGGAGTCCGCGGCCGCCGCCGCGCGCAACGGCGGCCAGTTGAAGGTCGAGCACCTGCGCCGCATGGCCACCGGCGCCGATGTGATCCGCACGCCGCGCAAACTGGACCGGGTGGAGGCGGAGATCCTGATGCGGCAGATCGCCACCGATCCCAGTGTCGAGTACGTGGAGGTGGACCAGATCCTGCAACACGCGCTGACCCCCAACGATCCCCGTTACAACCAGCAATGGGGCTACTTCAACGCTAACGCCGGGATTCGCGCCAACCAGGCCTGGGACCTGAGCACGGGGGCGGGCGTGGTGGTGGCGGTGCTGGATACCGGAAGCACCAGTCACAGCGACCTCAACGGCAATACCATCGCCGGCTACGACATGATCAGCGACGCCACGGTGGGCGGGGATGGCAACGGGCGTGATTCAAACCCGGCTGATCCGGGTGATTTCTACGGCGGCGACGCTTCCAGCTGGCACGGCACCCACGTGGCCGGCACCGTGGCTGCGCTCACCAACAACGGCGTTGGGGTGGCCGGCACCGCGTTCAATTCCAAGGTGTCCCACGTGCGGGTGCTGGGCCGGGGTGGCGGTTACACCTCGGACATCGCCGACGGCATCATCTGGGCTTCCGGCGGTTCCGTCCCGGGCGTTCCGGCCAACCAGAATCCGGCCGAAGTCATCAACCTCAGCCTGGGCGGTCAGGGCAGCTGCGGCAACACCACCCAGAACGCCATCAACGGCGCTGTATCGAGGGGTACCACCGTGGTGGTGGCCGCAGGCAACAGCAACAGGAACGTATCCGGCTTCACGCCGGCCAACTGCGGCAACGTGATTGCCGTGGCGGCTACCGACCAGAACGGCTCGCGCGCCAGCTTCTCCAACTATGGCACCGGCATCGACGTGTCGGCGCCGGGCGTAGGCATCATGTCCACCCTCAACAGCGGCAGCACCACGCCCGGCAGCGAAAGCTATGCCTCCTACAACGGCACCTCGATGGCGGCCCCACATGTGGCCGGCGTGGTGGCGCTGATGCAGTCGGCGGCATCAACCCCGCTGACCCCGGCCCAGGTGGAGTCGATCCTCAAGACCACCGCCCGACCGCTGCCGGGGTCCTGCTCCGGCGGATGTGGGGCCGGGATCGTGGATGCCCGCGCGGCGGTGGAGGCGGCCATGGGCGGGGGAGGTGGGAATCCGGGGCCGGGGCCTGGCGAGCTGCAGAACGGCACCCCGGTCAGCGGCGTGTCGGGCGGGTCGGGAAGCACCCAGTACTGGACCATCAGCGTGCCGGCAGGCGCCACCAACCTGCAGATCGGCACCGCAGGGGGCAGCGGCGATGTCGACCTCTACGTCCGGCGGGGATCGCAGCCGACCACGTCAAGCTGGGACTGCCGTCCGTACCTCTCCGGCAACAACGAGACCTGCAGCGTCGCGGCGCCGCAGGCGGGCACCTGGCACGTCATGCTGCGCGGGTATTCCGCGTTCTCCGGAGTCACCCTCACCGGCAGCTACCAGTCCAGCGGTGGCGGTGACGGCAACCAGCTGCAGAACGGCGTGCCGGTCACCGGGCTGTCCGGCGCGGCCAGCAGTGAGCGCAGGTACACCTTTACCGTGCCGGCCGGCGCCCCGAACCTGGTGATCGGCATCAGCGGCGGCAGCGGCGATGCCGACCTGTACGTCCGCCGCAACGCGCCGCCGACCACGTCGACCTACGATTGCCGTCCCTATCGGGCGGGCAACAGTGAAGCGTGTACCTCCAGCACCGCTGCTGGTGGCACCTATCACGTGCTGGTGCGGGGATACCGCGCATACTCCGGCCTCACGTTGACGGGCAGCCACGACTGAGGGAGCCGATCCCCCGGCGCGGCTGGAACCAACGGGCACCCTGGCGCGCACCAGGGTGCCCTTCCGCTCTGATGAGGAGGACACCCATGAGGAGGGCAGCGATGATCCGGTGGTTTGCGGTTGCAACAATTGCGTGCATCCTGCTGGCCGTGGCTTCTTTCGGCATGGCAACGCGGGAGGGTGGTGTGCAGGCAACGTACGGGCTGGACGGCGACGGGCCGTGGCAGCGATTCATCATCAAGTACCGGCCGGACAGCGCGCCCGGGCAGGACCCGGAGAAGGCCCGGGCCAGGCTCGAAAGTCCGGATTACCCCGCCAGCGCTGATGGAGACGTTGACCGGTCAGTCCCGCGGCTGCAGTGGCAGCGCCGGTTGGGCGTGGGGGCGGACCTGTTCATGACCGGCCAGCCGCTGGACCGGAGCGATGCACAGCGGCTGCTGGAGGCCTTGGCCCAGGACCCGGAAGTGCAGTACGTGGAAGCCGAGACGATGATGCATGCGTTGCCGGCCCGGCCGCAGCGCCCGTTCTGAAGGGTCGATTCAGCCCGCGGCTTCGAAACGGTTCGCAGCCACGTTCTTGCGCACGCTGCGTGGATTCCAGACGCGGCCGTTCATGGCGATGTAGACGCCCGGCGAGAGCGACTGCACGGCGCCCACGGCGGTGCCGATATTGAATTCGGCGTCCGAGCCGCGGAACCGCGCCGGGTTGAGCGCGCCGGTGAGCACGATGGTCTTGTCGGCCAGGCTTTCCAGCGTCTGCGCTGTTTCCACCATCGAGTCGGTGCCATGGGTGATCAGCACGTGCCGGCACGCCTGGGCGGCGATGGTGGCGCGGATCAACTCGCGGTCGGCATCGTCGATGTGCAGCGAGTCCTTGCGCAGGATCGGGATCACCCGGAAGCGGAACGCGACGCCCAGTTCCTGCAGGATCTGGCCGATCTGGGGTTCGCCCACCTGGAAGTCGGACTTGTCGTCGAAATACACCTTGTCGATGGTGCCGCCGGTGGTGACGATCAGCAGTTCTTCCATAGGGCGTTCAGGCAATCAGGCAGCGGACAGAGCGTGCATTCTATCCGCCCGGCGACGGGGCCGGAGCATCGGCCGGCGGGTTCAGCCTGCGCGTTTCCTGCGGCGGGCGGCCAGGCCCGGCCAGCTGGCCAGCAGGATGATCGCCAATGCCAGCAGGATTTCGATGATTGCCAGCCAGCGGTCCTGCGGCGTGCTCCAGGCTTCCATCACTCCGTGGCTGAACCACAGCAGCCCGCCCACCCCGGACCAGAACGTCGCCAGCCGGCTTCCGGCGAGCACGCCGACGCCCAGCAACAGCGGCGGGCCGATGAAGACCACCAGCGCCGTGGCCATGTGGCCGCGACCCAGATACCACAGGGCGAACAGGCCGGCCAGGGCAATCAGCGTGGCGGCGTGGACGATGCGCAGCGTGCGGGGATTCATGACGCCACCTTGGCCGCAAGCTTTGCCACGCGTCGCCCCAGGGCCCGGGCGAGGGTGGCTTCATCATCAGTGGGGCGCGCATCGTCACCCGTGCCAGCCACGTGGCTGGCCCCATACGGCGTGCCGCCGCTGCGCGTGGTGCTGAGCGCCGGCTCGGTGAACGGGATGCCCACGATCACGCAGCCGTGGTGCAGCAGCGGGATCATCATCGACAGCAGGGTGGACTCCTGCCCGCCGTGCATGGTGGAGGACGAGGTGAACACCGCAGCGGGCTTGTCCACCAGGGTGCCGCTGGCCCACTGCGCGCCGAGCCCATCGATGCAGTGCTTGAGGGGGGCGGCCATGTTGCCGAAACGGGTGGGACTGCCAAGCAGCAGGCCGTGGCACTCATCGAAATCCGCGGCTTCCACGAAGGGTGCGCCTTCGGCGGGCACGGGCGGCTCGGCGGTGGTGGTGACGGCTGCCACCGGCGGAACCGTGCGCAACCGTGCGCGACAGCCGTCCACTTCCTCGACCCCGCGCGCGATCTGTCGCGCCAGCCGCGCCACCGCGCCGTTGCGGCTGTAGTAGAGCACCAGAATTTCGGTCATCTTCCCGCCCTTTGAAAGCGGCAAGGATAGATCATCCCCGCCCGGCCGCCGGTACGCCGCCACCGGATGTCGCGCTGTCTTCGGGTAATCTCGCTGCGATGGGAGCATCGACGTACCACTGGAAGGACCGCCTGGCTGACCGCGCACGCGCGCGTTCCTTCGTGCGTTTCCTGGGGCGGCGGTTCTTCGACGACCGGCTGCTTGAAGCCGCCGGCGCGCTGTCGTTCACCACGGTATTGGCCCTGGTGCCGCTTTCGATCGTCATCTTCGGCGTGCTGTCGGCGTTTCCGGTGTTCGAGCAGTGGAGCGCGGTGCTGCAGGACTTCATCTTCACCAACTTCGTTCCCAGCGCAGCGCAGGCGGTGGAATCCTACCTGCTGCAGTTCTCGGCCAATACCGGCCAGCTCACCGCGGTCGGCGTCATCACCCTGGTAGTGACGGTGCTGATCACCCTGCAGGGCGTGGAAACCAGCTTCAACCGGATCTGGCGGGTGAAGGCGGCACGCCCGCAGATCTCCCGCTTCCTGGTGTACTGGACGGTGCTGACCTTGGGCGCGCTGGTGGCCAGCGCGTCGATCGCGGTGGTGACCAGCGTGTTCGCTTTGGACATCTTCCGCACCGTGTCGGGCGCGTGGCTGCAGCGCAATCTGGTGGGGCTGGCGCCGTTCGTCATCGAGCTGCTGGCGTTTGCCACCATCTACCGGGTGGTGCCGCACCGCACGGTCAAATGGCGCCATGCCTTCGCCGGCGCGCTGCTGGCCGCGCTGCTGCTGGAGGTCCTCAAGCGCCTGATGGCGTTTTATCTGGGCAGTTTCGATGCCTACGAGCGCATCTACGGCCAGGTGGCGTTCTTCCCGATCCTGCTGCTGTGGATCTACATGGCGTGGGTGTCGGTGCTGCTGGGCGCTTCGTTTGCCGCCTCGGTTTCGGCATTCCGCTACCAGCCGGCGGCCATGCGCCTGCCGGAAGGCTATGAAATGTACGGACTGTTGCGTCTGCTGGGCCGCTTTGCCCAAGCGCGGCGCGACGGGAAGGGATTGCACAGCGACGAGTTGCAGGCGCTGGAACCGTGCCTGACCGACAGCCTGGTGCAGCAGATGCTGGGGCAGCTGACGGAGATCGGCCTGGTCATGCGCGCCGAAACCGGTGAATGGCTGTTGGCGCGGGATCTGGATGACCTGACCCTGGCCGAACTTTACGAAGCCTGCCAGCTGCGCGTGCCAATCTCCGAGGCACGCCTGCCATGCCGCGACGATGCGCTGGGCGCAGCCGCGGCAGCCGCAGTGGACGAGCTTCGCCTGCCCCTGCGCGAGCACCTCAGGCGCAGGGTCGGCAGCCTGTATGACTTTCCCAGGGAGGACACATGAAGAAGCGCTACCTGCTGGCCCTGATCCTGGCCTGCGCGGTGTTGGCCGCCTGCCAGCGTGAAGACTCATCGCCGGCTGATCCGGTCGCCACACCGGAGTCGCCGGCGGCGACGGTTTCAGAGGAACCGGGCGAAAGCCGGGCACCCACCGTGCCTACGCTGCAGCTGCAGACCCTTGACGGAGCGCAGTACGACCTGGCCGACCATCGGGGCAAGTGGGTGGTGGTGAATTTCTGGGCCACCTGGTGCGCGCCGTGCCGCGAGGAAATGCCCGAGCTCTCGGCGCTGGCCAGCATGCGCGAGCACATCGAGGTGGTGGGGCTGGCCTATGAGGACATCGAGGAGGATGCGCTGCGCGGCTTTCTCGAGCAGTATCCGGTGACCTATCCGATCGCGATCATCGACGTCTACGATCCGCCGTCGGACTTCGACACGCCGCGGGGACTGCCCATGACTTACCTGATCGCCCCCGATGGCAGCGTGGCCAGGCAGTTCCTGGGGCCGATCAGCGCACGTGACATCGAGGCCGCGATCGCCGAAGCGGGTGGACCGGCGCTGGCAGGAGAGGCCTCGGAGCCGGTGGGGTAAAACCGGCCCCCGAACCTTCCGCTACGCGGTTGCCGGCTCTTCTTCGAACGCCGGGTAGTCGGTGTAGCCCGCCGCCCCGCCGCCGTAGAAACTGCCCTCGTCGGCGTCGGCCAGCGGCCAGCCGTTGCGCAGGCGATCGACCAGGTCCGGGTTGGAGATGAACGGACGGCCGAAGGCGACCATGTCACCGAACCCGTCGCGCAGGTCGGCCTCGGCACCAGCCCGGTCGTAGTTGCCGGCGATGATGAAGGTGCCCCCGCAGGCGGCGCGGAACTCCTTCAGGAAGTCGCGTCCGGCATTGGCCAGCACGCTGCCGCGGTTGCTCAGGTGCACGTAGGCCAGCTTGCGCTGCTCAAGCTCGCGGGCCAGCGCCATCCAGGTGTCCGACTCGCCGTCGAAGGCGGGCATGTCGAAAATCCGGTTGAACGGAGACACCCGCACGCCGGTCCTGTTGGCGCCGATGGCCGCGGAGACGGCATCGACGGTCTCCAGCAACAGGCGCAGGCGGTTGTCGATATCAGGGCCGCCATAGCGGTCGTCGCGGGTGTTGAGGCCGCCATTGATGAACTGTTCGAACAGGTAGCCGTTGGCACCGTGGATCTCGATGCCGTCGAATCCGGCCTCGATCGCGTTGCGTGCCGCGGTCACGAAGTCGCCAATGATCCCGGGCATCTCATCGGTTCGCAGCGCTCGCGGCGTGCTCACCGGCATTTGCCCCGGGGTGCCGTCTTCGCGGTAACCGAAAGCGTTCACATCCTTCGCCGCCACCGCTACTGGCGCCACCGGCGCGCGCTCGTAGGGCTGCACCGAACAGTGCGCCACACGGCCCACGTGCCAGAGCTGGGCGAAGATGGCGCCGCCGCGCTCGTGCACGGCGGCGGTCACGGCCTTCCAGCCCTGCACCTGCGCGGTGGAGTGCATTCCGGGCGTGAACAGATACCCACGGGCCTGTTCGGACACCTGGGCGCCCTCGGTGATGATCAGGCCGGCGCTCGCGCGCTGGCCGTAGTAGGTGGCGGTCAGGGCATCGGGCACCGTGCTTGGCGCGCGCGAACGGGTCATCGGCGCCATCACGATGCGGTTTCGCAGCGGCAGCCCGTGCAGGTCGAAGCTCTTGAACAGTGTGGACATTGGGCGGATCCCGGGAATTGGTAACAGATGGGCCCAATTTACGGGGTCTGGCCCGGCTTGTGGCGCTGACTGATGGAACGCAAGGTCCCGCCGCGTCAGGCGTCGTGGGGCAGGACCGTCAACACCCGGGCCATGGATCAAGGGTCCTGTGCATCGCGCAGGCGCGCGGCGCGCTCCGCCTGCGCGGCATCCAGCGGCGGTGGTCGGGCAGTTGCAGGCTGCACCTGATGCTTCCATCCCGGAAGCCTGGTCACCGCTTCGGCGGCTTTCAGCAGGCCGTAGTTGATGCCCAGCAGGATGTAGCCTCCGCTGAGGGACACATCCTCCACGCTTGGTGGCTCGTTCCAGTGGCGCTGAAACGTGTTGGCGTCCGGATCAAACAGGGGCCGGAATGCGAACGGATCAACCCACTCCGGGCGCTTGCCGACCACGCGGACGGTGTCGAAGTTGGTGACCGCGGCGGACGGGTCTTCCGGCTCAGTCTGAGTGGCACCGGCGATGCCCTCGCCGTGGGATCCATCCTCTTCCTGCGCCTGGGCACGTTGGCCGGACAGGGAAAGCAGCAGTAGGCAGGCCAGCGCCAGTCGGTACCACTGGTGCCGCTGCGTTGCGCTGTCCCGGGCGGCTGCCAGCCTGATGGCCTATTCCTTCAGGCGGGGCCGGAGCGTGGACAGGTTGCAGGGTCCGGTGCGTGCATCCAGCTGGTCGCGGATGATCTTTTCCCAGCCGGTGCGGCACGCGGAAGTGGAGCCCGGCAGGCAGAACAGGAAGGTGCCGTTGGCCACGCCCGCGAACGCGCGCGACTGCAGGGCGGAGGTGCCGATCTCTTCGTACGAAAGCGCGCGGAACAGCTCGCCGAAGCCCGGCATTTCCTTGTCCAGCAGCGGCAGCAGGGCCTCCGGGGTGGAATCGCGCCCGGTAAAGCCGGTCCCGCCGGTCACGATGATGCCGTCCACCGCTTCATCGACGATCCACTGCGACACTTTGGCCCGCAGCAGGTAGCGGTTGTCGGGCAGCAGGGCACGGTCGGCCAGGCGATGGCTTTCTGCCTGCAGGGCCTGGACCAGCCAGTCGCCGGAAGTATCGGTTTCAGGGGTGCGGCTGTCGGAAACGGTCAGCACGCAGATGGAAAGGGGAGTGGATTGATCGTTTGCGTTCATGGCTCAAGGCTACCGGTCGGAGGCGCGGTGGGGAACCGCTGTTGCATGCGCGTTGCTGCGGCGAGGAAGTCCACGGCAAAGGCATCCATGTCGAACAGGCCGGCGCGGGAACGCAGCACATTGAGCTCAGCACGCACGGACGCCAGCTGCTGGCGGTCATTCCCCAGCTCAATAGCACGGGCGATAAAGGCGTCGTCGTCGGCCATGTTCATGTGTCCCATGCCCACGTGATGGTTCAGGCTGGCGGCCACCCGCGAGGCGAAGGTGGTGCCCGGCCGGGTCAGCACCGGACAGCCGGCCCAGAGTGCGTCCGACGCGGTGGTGTGGGCGTTGTACGGATTGCAGTCCAGGAACAGGTCGGCAAGCTGCAGCCGCGCCAGGTAGCGGGCCTGTGGCTGCTTGGCCATGAAAACCAGCCGGGATGGATCGATTCCTGCATTGCCCGCGGCCTTGCACAACCGGGCATCGGCCTCGCCGGGGCCGGACAGCAGCCACAGGACGCTGTCCGGCACACCGCGGAGAATATCCAGGAACCGGGCGAACGAAGCCGGATTGATCTTGTAGCTGTTGTTGAAGCAGCACAGCACCGTGCCTTCAGCGGGCAGCCCGCATTCATCGCGCGGGGGCGGCGGCGGGACCTGCCTGCGCGTATCGGATGGCTGGAAACAGCGGGGCAGCCGCACCACCGCTTCGGAGAAATGCGGCGCCAGGTCATCCGGCAGCACCACCGGATCAGCCAGCACGTAGTCAATCCATGGAGCGCCCGAGGTTCCGGGATAGGCCAGCCAGTTCACCTGGACCGGAGCCGGGCGCATCGCCAGTACCTCCGGGCGACCTCCGCCACCCCAGCCACGCAGGTCGAACAGGACGTCGATGCCGGCCTGGCGGATCTGCGCCGCAACGGCAGCGTGCGGCTGGGCGGACACATCGTGCACCCGGGCGGCGGCTGCCAGGCGCTGGCGAATCGCGCTGCCATCGTCGCTGTTGAGGGCGAACAGGTGGATATGGGAGTCCCCCCGGGAGGCGAGCGCCTCAAAGAATGCAACGGTCAGCAGCCCGGTCGGGTGCGCGCCAAAGCCATTGGAGAGGAAGCCCAGTCGCAATGGACCGCCGCTGCGTGGGGGCGCCGGCGGCAGCGGCGCGACCCGAGCGGCCACCTCACGCGCCCGCAGGCGTGCACACGAGAGCTGTTCGGCGGGCGTGGAGTCTTCGCTGAGGAAGGCGAAGGGTTCGATTGCTCCCTGTCCGGCCGCTACCGCTTCGCGCACCTGCCGGGAAAGGCGATCCAGATCGCGCCAGTCGCACAGGCGCCGGCGCCATGCCAGCAGGTAGGCGGCGATCTGCGGATGGTCGGGAAGCAGCGCATGGGCTCGCGCGTAACTTTCGCTGGCTGCTTCGGCCTCACCGGTGTCTTCCAGTACGTGCGCCAGCCACACGGCAATGCCCGGATGCTGTGGGGCCTGTCGCGCGGCAGCGCGCAGGCTGTCGGCGGCAGCGGCGTGTTGGCCAAGCATCCATTGGCCGCGCCCAAGCCGCGCCAGCGCCTCTGGATGAGCGGGCGCCAGCTGCAGGGCACGTTGCGCGGCTGCGGTCCCGGTGCGGGCATCGCCTGCCTCCAGCTCCACATCCGACAGCATGATCCAGGCCATTGCGTTGCCGGGTTCGCGTTGCACAGCAAGACGGGCCTGCTGGCGTGGATCGTTGGCGGGCTTGTGCATGCTCAGCCGCCGGACGCGGCCATCTGCGCCAGCTCTTCGGCCTGGTGCTCACTGGCCAGCCGGTCGATCAGCCCGTCCAGGCCGCCCTCCAGCACATTGGACAGGTCGTAGACGGTCAGGCCTTCCACCCGGTGATCGGTGATCCGGCCCTGCGGGTAGTTGTAGGTGCGGATGCGCTGGCTGCGGTCGCCGCTGCCCACCTGCAGCTTGCGGGTGTGGGCGGTGGCGGCGGCACGGCGGGTGGCTTCGGCCTCGGCCAGCATCGCCTTCAGCCGCTTCATGGCCTTGTCGCGGTTGGCGTGCTGGGAGCGCTCGGTCTGCGATTCCACCACCACTCCGCTGGGCAAGTGGGTGATGCGGATGGCCGAGTCGGTCTTGTTCACGTGCTGGCCGCCGGCGCCGGAGGAACGGAAGGTATCCACCCGCAGGTCGGCAGGGTTGAGTTCAACCGGTTCGGTCTCGTCTTCGACCGGGATGATGGCCACGGTGGCGGCCGAGGTGTGGATCCGGCCCTGGGATTCGGTTTCCGGCACGCGCTGCACGCGGTGGGTGCCGGACTCGAACTTGAGCCTCGCGTAGGCGCTTTCGCCTTCGATGCGGGCAATCACCTCGCGGAATCCGCCGTGCTCGCCCTGGTTGGCTGATTCGACTTCCAGCCGCCAGCCACGGTTTTCGGCATAGCGGGTATACATGCGCAGCAGGTCGCCGGCGAAGATGGCGGCTTCGTCGCCGCCGGTGCCGGCGCGGATTTCCAGGTACAGGTCGCCGTCGTCACGCGCGTCGCGCGGCACCAGCAGGCCCAGCAGCACGCGGTTCAGCTCCTCCAGCCGGGCGCTTGCGCTGGCAATTTCCTCCTCGGCGAGCTCGCCCAGCTCGGGATCGCGACGCATTGTCTCGGCTTCGGCCAGGTCGGCGCGCGCACGCACTTCATCGGCCAGCGCGACCGCCAGCGGCTCCAGCTGCGAAAATTCCCGGGAATAGGCGCGGAACCGGGCCTGGTCGCCGGCCACGTCAGGATCGGCAAGCAGGCGTTCGAGTTCATCACGACGCTCGGCCAGCGCCTCCAGCTTATGGCGCAGGGTCGGAAGCATCGCGTGTGCGTTCGGAAGTGAGGATTCGGTCGAGGGCGTGGGCCAGCTCGGTGTTGCCGCTGCGGGCGGTCTCGCGCACCGCGGCGGTGGGCGCATGGAGCAGGCGGTTGGTCAGGGTGTGGGCGAGGCGTTCGATCACCTGCTCCGGATCCTGGCCGGCGGCCAGTTGGCGACGGGCCCGTTCCAGGACGTCCTCGCGCGCCCTTTCCCCGTGTGCGCGCAGCCGGCGCAGCGGGCCGGTCATGTGGCTGACGGCCAGCGTTTCGGAAAAGCGCGCCACCTGCAGCTCCACGATCGCTTCTGCGGCCTCGGCCGCTTCGCGCCGGTTGCGGCGGTTGTCCTCCACCGAGCGTTCCAGGTCATCCACCGTGTAGAGGTAGGCGTCCTTCAGGTTGGCCACTTCGGGCGCGATGTCGCGCGGTACCGCCAGGTCCAGCAGCAGCATCGGCCGGTGCCGTCGGGCCTTCAGGGCCGCTTCCACCTGGTCGTGGCGCAGCACCGGCTCGCGGCTGGCAGTGGCGGAGAACACCACGTCGGCCTGGGCCAGGTGGCGGTCGATTTCGGCCAGCGGCAGCGCCACGCCGCCGTGGCGGGAGGCCAGGTCCTGGGCGTGGGCGAGGGTGCGGTTGGCCACCATCAGCCGCTTCACCTTGGCTTGGGACAGGTGCCGGGCTGCCAGTTCGATGGTCTCGCCGGCGCCCACCAGCAGCACGCTCGATTCATCCAGCCGGGCGAAGGACTCTTCCGCCAGCCGCACCGCGACCGAAGCCACCGATACCGGGCTGTTGCCGATCCGGGTCTCGGTGCGCGCCCGCTTGGCAGTCACGAAAGCCTGCTGGAACAGGCGGTCGAGCTGGCTGCCGAGTGACTTGGCGCCGCGTGCGATGGTCCAGGCTTCCTTCACCTGGCCCAGGATCTGCGGCTCGCCCAGCACCAGTGAATCCAGCCCGGTGGCCACCCGGAACAGGTGCCGCACCGCGTCGTTCCCCTGATGGTGGTACAGGTAGGCGCGCAGATCGCCGGCGCCGCCGGGCACGCTGCCCAGCCAGTCGACCAGGGATTCGCCCCCGTCTTCAGCCACCGCATACAGCTCGGTGCGGTTGCAGGTGGAGAGCAGGGCGGCTTCCCGCACCGAGGGCAGAGCGCGCATCTGGGCCAGCGCAATGGACAGCGCATCGCCGGAGAATGCCACCCGTTCGCGCAGGGCGATGGGGGCGCTCCGGTGATTGATGCCCAGGGCGATGATGCTCATGTTGCTGGTGTCTGGTCCGTTCAGTGGCTTGCTATAAGCTTGCTTCCGATTCCCCTATTTTACGGCCCGCCCGCCCGCAATGCCTGTTCCATATGCCAAACACCGCCTTCCAGTCCGTGGCCGGGGGCTGATCGGTCCTGTTTTGCGCAGCTGGTTGCTGGCTGCGGCCCTGGTGTTGCCAGTCGCTGCGAGTGCACAGGAGCCGGCTCCCGCTGAGGTTGGCGATGCCGTCGGTGCCACCATGGCGGCCGAGTTCTCGCTGCGTGCGGGGAAGCTGAACGAAGCCGTGCGCTGGTTCCTCCAGGCATCCGACGCCGCAGGGGGCGACGCCGCCCTGGTGGAGAGGGCGGTGCAGGTGGCACTGGTGGAGAACGACGACGTCCTGCTGGGCGAGGCGCTGCAGCAGTGGCGGGCGCTGGCGCCGGAAAGCCTGTCCATGCGCTCGGCCCAGGCCAGCTGGTTGCTGCGTACCGGACGTGACCGGCGCGCGCGCCGGGA
This sequence comes from Luteimonas sp. A277, assembly GCF_054052045.1. Next base: position 7,701 of record NZ_JBSVRG010000004.1, on the reverse strand, counting down.
GCTGGAGCGCCTGCTGCGAGATCCTGATCCACGCGCCTGGGGCTATGCCGTGGGCGCCTTGGGCACGGGCACCCGCGACCAGCAGGCTTCGGCGCGGATCCTGGGGCGGCTGCTGGATGCCGACGCCGTGCCCGACGATTTTCGCGCCTGGCTGGGGTTTGGCGGGCTGGCCCAGCGCTTTGGCGACGAAAAGCTGTCCAGTCGCATCGTCACAGAAGTGGTGCGGCGTTTCCCGGACGAGCCGCGCGTGGCCCTGCTGCGTGCAGCCCAGGCCAGGGAGGGAGGCGATGAAGAGGCCGCGCGGGAGGCGCTGGAGCGGATCGAAGCCCAGGCGCTGCAGTCGCCCGAGCTGCGGCTGGCGATCGCCGCCCAGTATGAGCAGCTTGAGGAACTGGAGTCCGCCGCGCGGGTGATGGCCATGGGGCCGCAGGACGAGCGCAGCTACGCCATGCGCGCCTCCCTGCTGGTGCGGGCCGAAGACAGCGAGCGCCTGGAAGAGCTGTACGACGAGCTGGCCGCGCGCGCCGACGCCCCGCATCCGGGCTGGCGCCTGCTGCTCGGTCAGCTGGCCGAATACATGGAGCGTCCAGGCCAGGCGCTGGAGTGGTACCGCAGCGTTCCCGGCGGAGTGCAGAGGGATATCGCCAGGCTGCGCGCAGCCAAGGCCCTGTTCGACCTCGATCGCCGCGAGGACGCCTTTGCCGAACTACGCGCGCTGCAGGCCGACGCCTCCATCGACGAAGACCTGCACCGGGACTCCTACCTCATGGAGGCCGAGCTGCGGCGTGAGGCCGGCGACGCGCCGGGTGAGCTGGATGTCTACGCCCGCGGCCTGGCCATCTGGCCGGACGAGGGCGCGCTGCTCTACGCACGCGCGCTGACGTGGGAGCGGCGCGACGACATCGACCGGGCGGAGGCCGACCTGCGCCGGCTGCTGGTGGCCGAGCCGGAGAACGTGCACGCGCTCAACGCGCTGGGATACACCCTGGCCGACCGCACCGAGCGCTACGAGGAGGCGTTGGCCCTGATTGATCGCGCACGCCTGGCGGAGCCGGGCAACGCCCATATCATCGACAGCTACGGCTGGGTCCTGTACCAGCTGGGCCGGCACGAAGAGGCGCTGGTGGAGCTGCGCCGGGCCTGGTCGATGCTGCGCGAAGCCGAGGTGGCCGCGCACGTGGGCCAGGTGCTGTGGGTGCTCGGGCGGCGCGACGAGGCGCGGGAATTCTTCGAAAAGGCGCATGAGCTTGACCCTGAAAACCGGGCCCTGCTGAGATCGCTGGAATTGACGGGAGTGGAGCTGTGATTGCAGCGGGTCGGTTGCTGGCTCTGCTTGCTGCGCTCGCGCTCGCCGGCTGCGTGAGCCAGCCCGTACGCGCGCCGGATTCAGCGCTGCTGTCCGGGCCTGCGCTGGCCGCCGCCCAGGCTCGGGTGTCCGCCCGTGAGGCGCTGCTGGCTGCTGCTGGTCCGGTGGCCTTCAGCGGACGGGTGGCGCTTTCCAACGGCAGCGACGGCGGCAGTGGGCGGCTGGAGTGGTGGCAGGCGGAGCGGGAATACCGGGTCATGCTCAGGGCGCCAATCACGCGCCAGGGCTGGAGCCTGTCCGCCGGCCCTGGCGGTGCCCGCATCGATGGCCTGGACGGCGGGCCGCTGCAGGGGCCGGATCCGATGGAGCTGCTGTACGAGGCAACTGGCATGGAGGTTCCCATTGCTGCGCTGGCGGCGTGGGCTGCCGGAACCCGCGCTGATCAGGCCACATTCGGGGCCGCGCAGCTGGAGTTTTCCGCCGAAGGACGGCTGGTGCGGATCCGCCAGGGCGGCTGGACGATTGATTATGTGCGCTGGCAGCCGCCGGAGGGGCCGGGCGCAGAGGCAACGGCATTGCCGGCCCGGATCGACGCCGAGCGCGGCCAGGCCCGGGTGCGTCTGATGGTTGACGAGTGGTCGCTGGGCGCGCCTGCGCCCGGTGGAAGCTGAGCATGGGCGGGCCTGACGGGGACGGCTGGAGCCGCTGGCCGGCGCCGGCCAAGCTGAATCTCTTCCTGCGCATCACCGGCAGGCGTGGGGACGGCTACCACTGCCTGCAGACCGCATTCCGGCTCCTCGACTGGGGCGATACGGTGTTTCTGCGTCCGCGTCCGGACGGTCTTGTCCGGATGCACGGCCCCGGGCTGGCCGGCGTTTCCGATGATTCCAACCTGCTGCTGCGTGCCGCGCGGATGCTGCAGCAGGCCAGCGGCACCGGGCAGGGCGCCGATATCGCCGTGGACAAGCGCATTCCCATGGGCGGCGGCTTTGGCGGGGGATCGTCCAACGCCGCCACCGTGCTGATGGTGCTGGACCGGCTGTGGAACACCCGCATGGATACGCCCGGGCTGGCGGCTTTGGGCCTGCAACTGGGCGCGGATGTGCCGGTATTCGTGCGCGGCCACAGTGCCTGGGCCGAGGGGGTGGGCGAGCGGCTGACGCCGCTGGAGCTGCCGCCAGCCTGGTATCTGCTGGTGGATCCAGGGGTGCGGGTGGGAACCGCGGAGCTGTTCCAGACTCCAGAATTGACGCGCAATGCCCAGCCCGCGACAATAGCGGACTTTGTTTCGGGAGCTCCGCTCGGCAATGCGTTCGAGCCGGTGCTGCGCCGCCGCGAACCGGTCATCGATTCCGTGTTCGCCGAGCTGGCGCGCGTCGGCTCACCGCGCTTGACCGGGACGGGCAGCGGCTGTTTCGTCGAATTCGCAACCTGCGAGGCCGCCGAAGCGGCGCGCGCCGCGCTGCCAGCCGGCCTCAGGGCCTGGGTGGCGGAAGGCATGGCGCGGTCCACGCTGTATCAGGCACTTGAAAATACGGTTCCACAGGGGCGTCGCCAAGAGGTCCAAGGCACCGGGTTTTGATCCCGGCATCCGCAGGTTCGAATCCTGCCGCCCCTGCCATTCCGGCACCTTCCGTCACGGCAATCACCAATGCGCACACATCACATGAAAGAAGATCGCAACATCCTGATCTTCTCCGGCAACGCCAACCGGCCGCTGACCCAGGCCGTGTGTCGCCAGCTGGGCGCGCGCCAGGGCAAGGCGCTGGTGTCGAAGTTCTCCGACGGCGAAGTGCAGGTCGAGATCGAGGAGAACGTGCGCCGGCAGGAAGTATTCGTGCTGCAGTCCACCTGCGCGCCCGCCGCCGAGCACCTGGTTGAACTGCTGGTGCTGGTGGACGCGCTGACCCGCGCCTCGGCCGCCAGCGTGACGGCGGTGATCCCGTACTTCGGATATGCCCGCCAGGACCGCCGCTTGCGTTCGTCGCGAGTGCCGATCACGGCCAAGGTGGCGGCCAAGATGATCGGTGCGGTCGGCACCGCCCGGGTGCTGACCATCGACCTGCATGCCGACCAGATCCAGGGGTTTTTTGATATCCCGGTGGACAACGTCTATGCCTCGCCGCTGCTGCTGGCCGACATCTGGCGCGCGCACGGCACCGACAACATGGTGGTGGTCAGCCCGGATGTTGGCGGCGTGGTGCGGGCCAGGGCGATCGCCAAGCGCCTGGACGACGCCGACCTGGCAATCATCGACAAGCGCCGTCCGCGCGCCAACGTGGCCACGGTGATGAACATCATCGGCGACGTGCGCGGCAAGACCTGCGTGCTGGTGGACGACATCATCGACACCGCCGGCACCCTGTGTGCCGCGGCCGCGGCGCTGAAGGAAAACGGCGCCAGGAAAGTCGTGGCCTACTGCACCCATCCGGTGCTGTCCGGGGCCGCGATCAGCAACATCAACAACTCCCAGCTCGACGAGCTGGTGGTCACCGATACCATCCCGCTGTCGGAGGCCGCCGAGGCCTGCGATCGCATCCGCCAGCTCAGCGTCGCCGAGCTGCTGGGCGAAACCATCCGCAGGATCGCGTTCGGCGAGTCGGTCAGCTCGCTCTACGTGGACTGAACCAATCCAGGCTCTTCTGGTCGCGGAAGAGTCATCCAGGCTGCCGTGAGGCGGCTCATCAACCAAGGTAGTAAGAAAACATGCCCATTTCACAGGTAATCAAGGTCCAGCGCCGCGAGGACGAAGGGAAGGGTGCGAGCCGCCGCCTTCGCCACAGCGGCCAGGTGCCTGCAATTGTCTACGGTGGCGATCTGCCGCCGGTCAATATCCAGCTCAGCCACAACGATGTGCTGTTGGCCAGCGAGCACGAGTGGTTCTACTCGTCGATCCTGGACCTGAGCCTCAACGATGACGTGCAGCCGGTGCTGCTGCGTGACATGCAGCGCCATCCGTACAAGCAGCAGATCCTGCACCTGGACTTCCAGCGCGTGACCGCCGGCGAGACGCTGCGCACCTCGGTGCCGCTGAACTTCATCAACGAGGAAGTCTCCCCGGCTGGCAAGCTGGCCGACGTGCTGGTCAGCCACGAACTCAGGGAGGTCACAGTCGAGTGCCTGCCGAAGAACCTGCCTGGTTCGATCGAGGTGGACCTGTCGGCGCTGGTTCTGGGCGACACCCTCTACCTGTCGGACATCAAGCTGCCCGAGGGCGTCGAGATTCCGCAGCTGGCCTTGGGCAAGGATCACGACGATGCGATCGTGACCGCGCGTCCGGCCCGCGTCGAAGTCGAGGAAGAGCCGGCAGAAGGCGAGGAGCCGTCCGCCGACGTGCCGGCAGCCAAGGTTTCCGACGAAGCCGACAAGAAGGACGAGTAAGCGCACTGCCTGCCGCGTCCCCATCGGGCGCGGCAGGTCTGCGTTTTTACGATGGCAGGACTGCGTCTTATCGTCGGGCTGGGCAATCCCGGCCCGGAATATGCACGGACCCGGCACAACGCCGGGTTCCGCTTTCTGGATACGCTCGCCGAGCGTGCCGGTGAGCGCTTCCGGCTGGACGCCAAGCTGTTCGGTGAGACCGCGCAGGTCCAGTTGGGCGGTGAGCCGGTACGGCTGCTGAGGCCGGCGACCTTCATGAACCTGTCCGGCAAATCAGTGCTTGCCGCGCTGCAGTTCTGGAAAATTGATCCGGAGCAGGCGCTATTGGCGCACGATGAGCTGGACCTTCCCGTGGGCACTGCACGGCTCAAGTTCGATGGCGGCCACGGCGGCCAGAACGGGCTGCGCGACACCATGCGCCTGCTCGGTCACGGCCGGTTCCACCGGCTGCGCATCGGCATCGGTCATCCGGGACACAAGGACATGGTCACCCCCTGGGTGCTCGGGCGTCCCTCGGCCGAGGACGACATTCTGATTGCGCGGGCGATCGACAGCGCCCTGGATGCGCTGCCACTGGCCGCGCAGGGCAACTTCATGGACGCCATGACCCGGCTCCATACACGCACGGACTAGAACTCACATGGGCATCAAATGCGGCATCGTCGGCCTGCCGAACGTCGGCAAGTCGACCCTGTTCAATGCGCTGACCAAGGCGGGGATCGCCGCGGCCAACTTCCCGTTCTGCACCATCGAGCCCAACGTGGGCGTGGTGCCGGTGCCGGACCCGCGCCTGCAGCAGCTGGCGGAGATCATCAATCCGCAGAAGGTGCTGCCAACGGTGATCGAGTTCGTTGATATCGCCGGCCTGGTGGCCGGTGCCTCCAGCGGCGAGGGCCTGGGCAACAAGTTCCTGGCCCATATCCGCGAGGTCGATGCGATCGCCCACGTGGTGCGCTGCTTCGAGCACGGGGACATTGTTCACGTGGCGGGCAAGGTGGATCCGATCTCGGACATCGAGACCATCGACACCGAGCTGGCCCTGGCCGACCTGGAGTCGGTGGAAAAGGCGCGCCAGCGCGCCGAGCGGGCGGCCAAGGGCGGCGACAAGGACGCCATCGCGCGCATGCCGGTGCTCGATCAGCTCTACAAGGCGCTGTCGGACGGCACCCCGGCACGGGCGATCGGTCTGGACGAAGACGAACGCGAGCTGGTCCGCGACCTGTTCCTGCTGACCCTCAAGCCGGTCATGTACGTGCTGAACGTGCTCGAGGACGGATTCATCGACAATCCCCACGTGGACGCCGTGCGTGCCCGGGCCGAGGCCGAGGGCGCCGAAGTGGTGCCGGTGTCGGCGGTGATCGAAGAGGAGCTGGCCCAGCTGGACGAAGCCGACCGGGGTGAGTTCCTGGCCGACCTGGGGCTGGAGGAGCCGGGCCTGAACCGTGTCATCCGCGCCGCCTATCAGCTGCTGGGCCTGCAGACCTATTTCACCGCCGGCGTGAAGGAGGTTCGCGCGTGGACGGTCAAGGGTGGCGCCACTGCGCCGCAGGCCGCCGGAGTGATCCATACGGACTTCGAAAAAGGCTTCATCCGCGCTGAAACCATCGCTTTCGACGACTTCATCCGCTATCGAGGCGAGGCCGGGGCCCGCGAGGCCGGGCGGCTGCGGCTGGAGGGCAAGGAATACCGGGTGAAGGAAGGGGACGTGCTGCACTTCCGGTTCAACGTCTGAGCCGCCGCTATTGCATTCAGTGGCCTGAACAGGCATGGTGCCTCCCCCCGGAGGCTTCCGCAGCGTGCTGAAACAAGGTTTTTCGGGGAAATGAATTTCATGCGTTGACAACGGCCCGCTTTATGGTGAAAATTACGGGCTGTTTCACCGGCTACGAGAAATGTCGACCGGAGGGATACCCAAGCGGCCAACGGGGGCAGACTGTAAATCTGCTGGCTTACGCCTTCGGTGGTTCGAATCCACCTCCCTCCACCACGATGCATCACGCGGCGCGGGAGTAGTTCAACGGTAGAACCTCAGCCTTCCAAGCTGATGGTGCGGGTTCGATTCCCGTCTCCCGCTCCATTGATCTACCCGCGGTTGCAGGATTCTCAGGCAGGCAAGACAACCAGGTTCAATACGCTCACGTAGCTCAGTCGGTAGAGCACCTCCTTGGTAAGGAGGAGGTCGATGGTTCGATTCCATTCGTGAGCACCACATCACAAGCACCCCCGGCAGGGGGTGCGCGCGGTTCCCCACATCCATTCCAGTTCCGACGAGATACGCAACCATGGCTAAGGACAAGTTCGAGCGCACCAAGCCCCACGTGAACGTGGGCACGATCGGTCACGTTGACCACGGCAAGACGACGCTGACGGCGGCGCTGACGAAGGTGGGCGCGGAACGTTTCGGCGGTGATTTCAGCGCGTACGACGCGATTGACCGCGCTCCGGAAGAAAAGGCCCGTGGCATCACGATCTCGACCTCGCACGTGGAGTACGAGTCGGAGACCCGTCACTACGCCCACGTGGACTGCCCGGGTCACGCGGACTATGTGAAGAACATGATCACCGGTGCTGCGCAGATGGACGGCGCGATCCTGGTGTGCTCGGCCGCTGACGGCCCGATGCCGCAGACTCGCGAGCACATCCTGCTGGCCCGCCAGGTGGGCGTTCCCTACATCGTCGTGTTCCTGAACAAGGCCGACATGGTGGACGACGCCGAGCTGCTGGAGCTGGTGGAGATGGAAGTCCGCGAGCTGCTGGACAAGTACGAGTTCCCGGGCGACGACACCCCGATCATCACCGGTTCGGCGCTCAAGGCGCTGGAAGGTGACCAGTCCGAGATCGGCGTGCCGGCGATCCTGAAGCTGGTGGAGGCGCTGGACACCTGGATTCCGGAGCCCGAGCGCGACATCGACAAGGACTTCCTGATGCCGGTGGAAGACGTGTTTTCGATTTCCGGCCGCGGCACCGTGGTGACCGGGCGTATCGAGCGCGGCATCATCAAGGTCGGTGACAAC
>NZ_JBSVRG010000003.1:0-284745 GCF_054052045.1 Luteimonas sp. A277 | reverse complement strand
TTCCCGAGGTTATCCCCCACAAATAGGCAGATTCCGATGTATTCCTCACCCGTCCGCCACTCGCCACCCGGAGAGCAAGCTCTCCTGTGCTGCCGTTCGACTTGCATGTGTTAGGCCTGCCGCCAGCGTTCACTCTGAGCCAGGATCAAACTCTTCACTTAAGTCTTGCAGGGCCGAAGCCCTTAAGTCTTGAGTGCAGTCGTCGTTACCTGAGCCCCAATTACTCGCTTGCATTTGCATGCATTTGAATCGTTGTTGCTCTTGTTACGAACGTCTGCATTTTGTGGATGGTCACCCACCTGCCAGACGCCCGCACAAGTCACCTGCGCACACTGTCAAAGAACCCGGGAACAGGCCTCAGCGCCTCGATCCCGACCCCTCGCAACTTCTCGAGGGGAGCCGCACATGATAGCGCGGATTTGGTTTCTGTCAACACCTCGTGAGGGTGACTTTTTCCGTTTCGCTTCCCATTCAGTCGGTGACCGTCCGGGGAGCGAGCCGCACATTCTAGCGCCGAATTGAAGAACGTCAACACCTCGTGGGATATCTGCGTTCCTCTCCCGCTCAGGTCCGCCGGGCTGTGCCGGCCGCTCTCCGTTGCGGGCCGCGCATTGTGCACAGGTTTGCCGGAAGAAGGAAGGGGCTGTTGCCGGTCTCCCGCCGCCGGGCGGCCCCGCGCTTGACCCCCGTTGCAGCCATGGTTGATCGTTCCCGACTCACCATGAAGGAGTACCCCCCATGTTTTCACCGCGCTCCCTGTTCACCAGGCTTCTGCCTGTACTGGCACTTCTGCTTTCCAGCGGCTGTGCGAGCGGTGGCAACTGGGTGGAGGTTGGCGGCGAGCGCTTCACGGTGGAGATCGCCGCCACCGATGAAGAGCGCGCACGGGGACTGATGTTCCGCGACCAGCTCCCGGCTGGCGCCGGAATGCTGTTCATCCATGACCGGGAAGAGCCCCAGGCGTACTGGATGAGGAACACGCTGATCGCACTGGACATCCTGTATTTCGATCGCGACCGCAGGCTGGTGTCACAGCAGCGCGATGTTCCGCCGTGCTCGGCCGACTTGCGCTGCCCGTCCTACCCCAGCCGGGCGCCCGCGCTCTATGTGCTTGAACTCAACGCCGGCGAAGCCGCACGGCTGCAGCTGGAGGACGGTGCGCACATGCGCTTTGGGCCGGGCATCCCGGTTGCGGACTGAACCGTTGCACCTCGCATCCTTGTGCGCGCCCAGCCGCGGTCCCAGTCTTTGATGCATGAGTACTGACCTTCTCCTGCCGGGCTGGAACGCGCTGGCCACGCTGGATGACGCCGACATCCCCCTGCTGGGCACGGCGCTGCTGATTGCGCGCGACGAGTATCCGGATCTTGAGCCGCAGTATTACGAACAGATGCTGGCGCACCACGTGGAACAGCTGCGTCCACGGATCGAGCCGGTCGAACCCTGGCCGATGCGGATGCTGGCCATCAACGCGTACCTGTTCGACGAGCTCGGCTACAGCGGCAACCACGACGAGTACTACGACCCGCGCAACAGCTACCTCAACGAAGTGTTCGAGCGCCGGCTGGGCATTCCGATCTCCTTGGCAGTGGTGCAGATCGAAGTGGCGCGGCGACTGGACATGCCGCTGGAGGGCATCTCCTTCCCCGGTCACTTCCTGGTCCGCTTGCCGGTCGATGACGGCATGCTGGTCATGGACCCCTTCAACCGTGGCCGCCCACTGGATGCGGACGAACTGCGCGAACGGATCCAGCCTCATCTTGCCGGGACGCAGATTGACGACCAAGCCCTGCACCGGGTCCTGAACCCGGCGTCGCACAGGAGCATCCTGGTCCGCATGCTGCGCAACCTGCACGGGCTGTATGCGCAGGACGGCGACTGGGCGCGGGCGGCACGAAGCGCGGACCGGATACTGAAGCTGGCTCCGGACAACCCCCCGGCACTGCGCGATCGGGGCATGAGCTACCTGCACCTGGGCCATCGCCACGGTGCGCGTGCGGACCTGGGCCGCTATCTGCTGCTGGACCCGAACGCGGACGATGCCCGCCAGGTATATGAATCGCTGGCCGAGGCCAGCAGCGGCAGCGCCCGGCTGAATTGAGCCACCGGGCGACCGCGCGACGGCTGGCGCGTCAGAGCGCCATCATCTCGAAATCGTCCTTGGTCACGCCGCAGTCGGGGCAGGTCCAGTCTTCGGGCACATCCTCCCAGCGCGTCCCCGCTGCAATGCCTTCTTCGGGCATGCCGACGGCCTCGTCATAGATGAATCCGCAAACCACGCACATCCAGGTCTGGTAGGCAGTCTGCGTGGCGGTGGCGTTCATCTGATAATGGGTCCTGTTGCGGCTGGAGAAGCGGACATTGTCCCACCGCTTGCCGCGCCACGGAAACCGCCACATGAATGACAAGTCAGCCGCCGCGCGCGGCCTTTACCTGATCACGCCGGATGAATGCGATACCCCGCGACTGCTGGAGCGCGTCCGCGAGGTGATCGACCTGGCCACTTGGCTGCAGTACCGCAACAAAGCAGCCGATGCCGGGTTGCGCGATACCCAGGCCGCTGCGCTGAGAGTGCTGTGCACCGAAGCGGGCGTTCCGCTGATCATCAACGATGACCCCGCGCTGGCCCGGGCATGCGGCGCCGACGGCGTGCACCTGGGTGAAGACGATGGCGGGATCGCCGCGGCGCGGGCGATGCTGGGAGATTCGGCCATCATCGGCATCTCCTGCTATGACGATCTGGAACGGGCACAACGCATGGCTGCCGCCGGCGCCGACTACGTGGCCTTTGGCGCATTTTTCCCCAGCACCAGCAAGGCCACCAGTCGCCGCGCCACCCCGGGGCTGCTGCGTGAAGCCGGCGCGCTGGGCCTGCCGCGGGTGGCGATTGGCGGGATCAACGCCGACAATGCTCCGGCACTGGTGGCCGCCGGTGCGGACCTGATTGCGGTGATCGGCGCGGTGTTCGACGCCCCTGACCCGCGCGCTTGCGCGCAGTCCCTGCGCCAGGCATTTATTGCCTGACCGCCCATCGCTGCCGGCCACCCGCCCCCGCCGCAAGGCTCCCTCCCCCATCTCCCAGGAACCCTCTCCATGAAGCACGACAAATCCCAGGCCCTGTTCTCCCGTGCCAAGCGCCTGCTCCCGGGCGGCGTCAACTCGCCGGTGCGCGCATTCAACTCGGTGGGCGGCGAACCATTCTTCGTGGAACGTGCCGACGGTGCCTACCTGTATGACGTGGACGGCAACCGCTACATCGACTACGTAGGCTCGTGGGGGCCGATGATCGTTGGCCACAACCACCCGAAGGTGCGCGAGGCGGTGGCGGAAGCGATCGGCAACGGCCTTTCCTTCGGCACGCCCTGCCCGGCCGAGGTGACCATGGCCGAGACCATCACCCGGCTGGTGCCGTCCTGCGAGATGGTGCGGATGGTCAACTCCGGCACCGAGGCCACCCTGTCGGCGATCCGCCTGGCGCGCGGGGCCACCGGGCGCCAGCGCATCGTCAAGTTCGAAGGCTGCTACCACGGCCACGGCGACTCATTCCTGGTCAAGGCCGGCAGCGGCATGCTGACCCTGGGCGTACCCACTTCACCGGGCGTGCCGGCTGGATTGAGCGAGTTGACCTCAACCATCAGCTACAACGATTTCGAAGGCGCGACGAAGCTGTTTGACGAAATCGGCAGCGAAGTGGCTGCGGTGATCATTGAGCCCGTCGTGGGCAACGCCAACTGCCTGCCGCCGCGGGAAGGCTACCTGCAGCACCTGCGCGAGCTGTGCACCAAGCACGGCGCACTGCTGATTTTCGACGAGGTGATGACCGGCTTCCGGGTGGCGCTCGGCGGCGCGCAGGCGCGTTATGGGGTGACCCCGGACCTGTCGACCTTCGGCAAGATCATCGGCGGCGGCATGCCGGTGGGCGCCTACGGCGGCCGCCGCGACCTGATGGAGCAGATCTCACCGGCCGGGCCGATCTACCAGGCGGGTACGCTCAGCGGCAATCCGGTGGCGATGGCCGCAGGGCTGGCGATGCTGGAGCTGGTGCAGGAGCCGGGCTTCCACGACCGCCTGGAGGCCACTGCCAACGCGCTGTGCGACGGCTTTGAAGCCGCCGCCCGCGACGCCGGCGTGCCACTGACCACCACCCGCGTTGGCGCGATGTACGGCCTGTTCTTCAGCAGCGAAAAGGTGGACACCTACGCCGGCGCCACCGCGTGTGACATCGATGCGTTCAAGCGCTTCTTCCATGCCATGCTGGAGCGCGGCGTATTCGTGGCGCCGTCCGCGTACGAGGCCGGCTTTATCTCGAGCGCACACGATGAGGCCGTAGTGGAGGCCACTCTGGAAGCCGCGCGCGAGGCCTTCAAGGTGGTCGCGGCCGGGTAAGGCATCCCCTCAGGCGAGGGCGACCAGCGCCTGGCGCAGCCGCGCCAGGCCGTCGGCCACTTCGCCGTCGTTGATGGTCAGGGCCGGCACGAAGCGCAGCACGTCCGGCCCGGCCTGCAGCAGCAGTACGCCGCTGGCAGCTGCCAGATCCAGGATTTCGCCCGCGCGGCCGGCATGGGCCGGGGTCAGCTGGGCGCCGAGCATCAGCCCGCGCCCACGAACCTGCGAGAACAGCCCGAGATCCGCGTTGATCGCCTCCAGTCCCGCGCGCAGCGCCGCCGACTGGCGTGAGACGTTGCTGGCGATCTCGCGCGAGGCCAGCTTGCGCAGCGCCACCCGGGCCACCGCGGCCGCCAGCGGGTTGCCACCGAACGTGCTGCCATGGGCACCGAGCTGCATCGCCTCGGCCGCTTTGGGGCCGGCCAGCATCGCGCCCACCGGGAAGCCGCCACCCAGCGCCTTGGCCAGGGTGACAACGTCAGGCACCACCTGGTCATGCCAGTGAGCGAACAGGGTGCCGGTGCGCCCCATGCCGCACTGGATTTCATCCAGCACCAGCAGCGCGCGGTGGTGGTCGCACAGCTCGCGCAGTCCGCGCAGGTACCCGGGCGCGGCCGGCGTGACTCCACCTTCGCCCTGAACCGGCTCCACCAGCACCGCGGCCACGTCGCCGGCGGCCATGGCGATCTCCGCCTGCACCAGATCGTTGAAATCAACGTAGCGGAAGCCTCCCGGCAGGGGCTCGAAACCGGCCTGGTACGCAGGCTGGGCGGTAGCGGTCACGGTGGCCAGCGTGCGGCCATGGAAACCACCACGGAAGGTGAGGATGACCCGCCGCTCCGGTGGACGGCCTTCGCCCGCGGCCCATTTGCGTACGAGCTTGATCGCAGCTTCGTTGGCCTCCGCGCCGGAATTGCACAGGAACACCCGGGAGGCGAACCGCGAAGCCTCGACCAGTTCCTTCGCCAGCCGCAACGGCGGCTCACTGTGGAACACATTGCTGGTATGCCAGAGTTTGCCGGCCTGTTCGGTCAGCGCCCCAAGCAGGTCAGGATCACCGTGGCCCAGGCTGCACACGGCGATGCCGGCGGCCAGGTCGACATAGTCGCGACCGGCGCTGTCCCACAGCCGGGCACCCTCCCCGCGTTCAAGCACTACCTCGCGCTGGCGGTACACCGGCAGGTAGTAGCTGGACAGGGGCAGCAGGTCATCAGGGGTCTGGTTCATGGCGCGATCGGGCAGGTGGGAACTGGCCACATTCTCGCCCATCCCGCACCGGTTGGTGCCAGCGGTTCAGGGGTCGAGGAAGAGATCCGGCAGCAGCGGCTGGGTTGGGTCGACCGCGTAGCGGGACAGATCCGTCACGCCGGCTCCGGCCAGGACTTCATCATCGACCAGGAACTGCCCTGAGAATCCCGCGGCCTTGCGCACCAGCACCGCGTGTGCAGCGTCGGCAAGGATGTCCGGGGTGCGGCAGCGGGCCGCATCCACGCCCGGAATCATGCGGATGGCATCGGTGGCGATCACCGTGCGCGGCCACAGCGCGTTGATCGCCACGCCGCGGGGCCCGAATTCCGCTGCCAGCCCGAGGGTGACGAAGCTCATACCCATCTTGGCCAGGGTGTAGCCGGTGTGCGGACCCCACCACTTGGGATCCAGCGATGGCGGCGGGGCCAAGGTGAGGATGTGCGGATTGGCGGCCTCCAGCAGGTGCGGCAGGCAGGCCTGGGCGCACAGGAAGGTGCCTCGCGAGTTGACCTGTTGCATCAGGTCGAACCGCTTCATCGGTGTATCCAGCGTGCCGCGCAGCCAGATCGCGCTGGCGTTGTTGACCAGGACGTCCAGCCCGCCGAATTCGGCCACGGTGGCTGCAACCGCCTCGCGGACCTGGTCTTCCTCGCGGATATCGCACTGGATCGCCAGCGCGCGTCCGCCCATGGCCTGCACTTCCGCAGCCACGGTATGAATGGTGCCGGGCAGCTTGGGGTTGGGCACCCCGGACTTGGCCACGATGGCGACGTTGGCGCCGTCACGGGCGGCACGCAGGGCGATGGCGCGACCAATGCCGCGCGAGGCTCCGGTAATGAACAGGGTTTTGCCCTTGAGCGTGGTCATGCTGCGTTCTCCTGCCCGCTGCGGGCGGTCATGGCGTGGGTCAGGGCTTGGGGCCCTGGCCCTCGTTGTCTTCCCATTTGAGGATCCGACGGGTGATGAAGCGGTACACCGGCTTGCCAGTGCGGAACCACAGGTCACGCACCCAGGAATGCCGCTTGAGTACACGCTTCTCCACCGGCGTCAGGTGCTCGCGGCAATACATGCGTTTGTGTTTGAGCAGATGGCGCAGGTCTTCGCGGGCCAGCAGCCGCATCCAGCGCGAGCGCGGTTTGCCGACCACCGCCAGCTGGAAGTCGATGATCCCCGGACCACCGTCTTCCAGCACCAGCCAGTTGGCCTCCTTGGCCAGGTCGTTGTGGGCCACGCCGCGACGGTGCAGCTCCTGCAGCTTGCGGCGGGCAGCACGGAAATATGCCAAGTCTCCACGCGGCGGGCGCTGGTACATGGCCGCACCGGCCATGTAGCTGCGGTCCAACCGCCGTCCATCCCATTCCAGCAGCTGGGGCACATCAGCCATGCCGCGCACCTGCTCCAGTCCGCGCGCCTCGCGCCGGGCCAGCCACCACGCGGGCAGCCGCAGCCACAGCGGCACGTGACGCAGGTCGCGCCGCACGAATACGCCCTGCGATCCGCGCATCAGCGAAATACGGCCGAAGCTGTCGGCTTTGAGCGCCTGGATTTCGATCGCGGCTTCTTCCTTCATCCAATCATTGTAAGGTCGCGTTGCGGGTAGCGCGGCGTTGCAAGTAGCGCTGCCATAATTGCGGGATGAATGAAGCCTGGCTCGACAGCCTGCTGACCTGGATCAGCGCCCACCCCGTGGCTGCAGGCGCGGTGATTTTCCTGATCGCCTTCCTGGATTCACTGGTGATCGTGGGCATCGTGGTGCCGGCCATGCCGCTGCTGTTTGCCGTGGGCACGCTGATCGGGCTTGGCCATATCGATGGTTCCTACGCGATTGCCTGCGCCGCGGCCGGGGCGTTCAGCGCCGACGCGCTCAGCTACTGGGTCGGCCGCCGCTGGGGGCCACAGATGCGTGAGCTGTGGGCGTTCCGGCGCTACCCGCAGCTGCTCGACCGCGGTGAGAACCTGTTCCGACGCCACGATGTCAAAAGCATCCTGGTGGCGCGGTTCGTGGGTGCGGTGCGGCCGTTCGTTCCGGCCATTGCCGGCATGCTGCGGATGCAGCTGCGGCGCTTTGTTCCATTCAGCGCGCTTGCCGCGGTGGCATGGGCAGCGGTGTTCCTGGCGCCGGGCTGGATCTTTGGGGCGTCCTACGAGGCCGTGGCCGCAGTCGCCGACCGCCTGGCGCTGGTGTTGGTGGCCCTGCTGGCAGCGCTGGCGCTGGTATGGGCCTGCGTGCTCTACACCTGGCGCTGGTTCGACGGTCGCACCAGTGAACTGCTGGCGCGGGCGCTGCGCTGGAGCCGTTCGCGCCCGCGGCTGGGCCGCTACGCCGAGGCCTTGATCGACCCGCGCCGGCCGGAATCACCCTCGCTGGCAATCCTGGCGGTGCTGCTGATCGGCATTGGCTGGGCGTGGTTCGCACTGCTCACCACCGTGTTGATGAAGGGCGAGCCGCTGGCGATCGACCAGAGCGTGCATGCCTTCATGACCACGCTGCGCAACCCGTTGGCCGACCGCCTGATGGCCGGCCTGGCCTCGATCGGAAATGCCGAAGTGCTGGTGCCCGCGGCGGCGCTGGCCATGATCTGGCTGGCCTGGCGGCGGCGCTGGATGGCGATGGCGCACTGGGCGGCGGCCATCGGCTTCGGCGTTGTATTGACCGGGCTGCTGGAGGCGGCCATCAGCATGCCGCCACCGCCAAGGGCCCACGGCAGCTTCGGCTTTCCGTCCATGAGCGTGACCATGACCACCATCACCTTCGGCTTCTTCGCCGTGCTCATTGCGCGGGAGCTGCCGGGGCGTTCGCGGGTATGGCCTTACCTGGTCTCGGGGATCGTCGCCACGCTGCTTGGCTTCGCCCGCATCTATCTGGGCGCGCACTGGCTGAGTGACGTTATCGGCGGGATGCTGCTGGGAATCGTGTGGCTGCTGGTGCTGGGCCTGGCCTATCGCAGCCATGTGAACCGCTCGTTCTGGATGCGCCCGCTGGCGGCCATCTTCTATATGACCTTCGCCGTGGCCGCGCTCTGGCACGCCCCGCGCGCCATCGACCCGATGTTGGCCAGCCTGTCCCCACCACCGCCGGCCGCGACGATGTCCGCGCAACAGTGGTGGCAGGAAGGTTGGCGTACGCTTCCGCCGCAGCGCAACGAGCGTGACCATGAGCTGCGCTGGCCCTTGGACGTGCAGATAGCCGGGCCACTGCAGCCATTGCAGGTCGAGCTGGAAACCCGGGGCTGGGTGGCCCAGCCACAGGCGGACTGGATCGCGACGCTTGGTCTGCTTGACGATGACTTGGCCCCGGCCGAACAGCCGGTCCTCCCCGCTACCCTGGATACCGAAGCCGAAACCCTGCTTCTGCGCAGGGACGCCGGCCCGGATCGGGCCCAGGTGTTGCGCCTCTGGCGTGCTCCGGCCGCGCTGACCGATGGCACGCCGCTTTGGGTGGGCACGGTGCAGACGCTGCACTACACGCGCCCTTTCAACCTGTTCGGACTGTGGCAGCCGCGTGCTGATGAACATGGCGCCTGGGATCAACTGCGCGCCGCGGTGGAAGATCTCGACACCCGGGTGGAACCCCACCCGCAATCACGGCTGCCGGTACTGCGCATCCGCATTGCCACGGACTGATCAGGGCTCGGCTTCGGAAACGAACTCCAGGATCCACTGCAGCCGCGCGTGCGGGTCCCGCTCCTGCAGAAGACCCTGCCGCTGGTCGTCAACCAGCGGCAGCAACTCAGCCAGTCGCCAGCCGATCCATGCGGCTTCCTGCAGCCGCGGCTTGGCGATGGCGTTCAGATCGGAGCCTATCTGCTCCAGGATCCGCACCAGCAATTCGCCCAGCAATGCGTGCTCGGGGCGCAAGGGGGCCGACGCGTCCTCTTCGACCCAGGCGATGTCGGCCATGACCAGACCGTTGTCGCGCACCCGGGTACGTTGCACCTGAAACCGCCGCGCCCCGCGGACCCGCAGCGCCAGCAGGCCGTCCGGCCCCTGGTCGAAATCTTCGATCAGCGCCTCGGTGCCCCATGCCGCTGGCGTGGCCGCGACGCCGGCCTCGCTACCCTCCACGATCATGCACACACCGAAACCGCCACCGCTGCGCCCGACCTCGCGCACCAGGTCCAGGTAGCGGGGTTCAAACACCCGTATCCCCAGCGCCGCGCCCGGCACCAGCACCGTATGCAGCGGAAACAACGGCAGGCTTGCCTGTGTCGTCATCACCAACCTCCGGATCCGCCGCTGCGGTACTCCGGCGGCGCCGCCGCGCCCGACACGGGCGCCGACATCAACAAGTCCAGGCCCAGCCGCCGCGACAGGAACTGGGTGGCCAGCTGTCCGCGCACGCTGTTGCCCGCCTCATCCAGCGGCGGGGCGAAAGTTCCCATGCCACCCTTGCCTGGCGAAATGGTCACGATGCCGCCGCCGATGCCGCTCTTGCCCGGCAGCCCCACTTCGTAGAACCAGTCGCCGGACGTTTCATACAGCCCCGCTGTCACCATCACCG
Source organism: Luteimonas sp. A277 (assembly GCF_054052045.1). The sequence continues at coordinate 274,610 of NZ_JBSVRG010000003.1, read as the reverse complement.
CCAGCGCGTAATGGCAGGTGCGCGGCTTGACCACCTGCTCGTTGGTCAACGGATTCATGCCGCCGGCGGCCAGGGTGGCGCCCATCACGGCCATATCGCGAGCGGTCACGTCCAGGCAGCATTGGCGGGTATACAGCTCCACCGCCTCTACCGGGTCGCAATAGATAGCGCCCTTGCTGCGCAGCAGCCAGGCAATGCTGCGATTGCGGTAATTGGTGTCGCTGGCAGATGCATAGACTTCCTGGTTCAGCGTCAGCTCGCGGCCCGCAAAGCGCGACATCCCCTGCTGGATGAAGCGCCACTTCTCCTCGATGCCGCCGCCCGGCACCAGGCTGGTGGTGGCAATCGCGCCGGCGTTGACCATGGGATTGGAGCGACCGTCCACACCGCGCTCGATCGGTGCAAGCGAGTCAAATGCCTGTCCGGTGGCGTTTGCCCCCAGTCTCCTGCGCGCGGCCTTGGGGCCGATCAGATCGCAAATCAGTGCAAACACGAACGGCTTGGACACGCTCATGGCGGTGAACGGGCGTTCCGCATCCCCCACCGCGATCACCCGCCCGTTCGCGCTCACCACGCAAATCCCGAACAGGTCATGCGGCATCTGCGCCAGGGCAGGATAGACCTGCGACATCCCGCCCCGATCAACCCGGGAGAAACGACGGTGTGCCTGCTGCAGCAGATGGGTGACGCGATCAACCGGCGGCAGATTGCCGGTTGAAACGAACATGTCATCGCGGTCGAGGATTCCGGTATCCATCATCCAGTTCCTGCACGGGCCCCCTGCAGGACGGTGAAGAACCGCCGGGGCGCATCGTCAAAACCACCGTTGGACATGAACACCACCCGATCGCCCGAGCCCACCAGATCCAGCAGGTTGGCGATCAGCGCATCCACATCGGCCACTGCGCCAGCCTGCCCGCGCACGGCCGCCACCACCCTGGCCGCATCCCAGGCCAGTTCCGGTCGGTGCAGGAACACCACCGCATCGGCATCATCAAATGCGGGGGCCAAGGCATCGGCGTGCGCCCCCAGGCGCATCGAATTGCTGCGCGGCTCCATCGCCACCACGATCCGCCCCGCGGGCGCACTGGCCCGCAGCCCGGCAAGGGTAGTGGCGATGGCGGTCGGATGATGGGCGAAGTCGTCGTACACCACGATGTCGTCCACTTCGCCAATCCGCTCCATGCGCCGCTTGACGCTGTTGAAGCGGGCCAGCGCGGGGATCACCAGGGCCGGCTCCACGCCCACGGCCGCACACGCGGCGATCGCGCCGAGCGCATTCATTACGTTGTGGCGTCCGAGCAGCGGCCAGCGCACCGTGCCCTGCGGGACACCATCGCGCAGGACCTCGAACACGCTGCCATCGGCTTGCACCAGGCGCGCATTCCAGTCGAACTCGCCGTCGATGCCGAACCGCTCCACCGGCGTCCAGCAACCCATGTCCAGCACCCGTGCGAGGTTGGCGTCTTCGCCGTTAACCACCAGCCGCCCGCCACCGGGTACGGTGCGCACCATATGGTGGAACTGACGCTCGATCGCCGCCAGGTCCGGGAAAATATCGGCGTGGTCGAATTCCAGGTTGTTCAGCACGGCCACCCTGGGCCGGTAATGCACGAACTTGCTGCGCTTGTCGAAGAAGGCCGTGTCATATTCATCGGCTTCCACCACAAACACCGGGTCGCTGCCCAGACGGGCGGAGACCCCGAAGTCATCCGGAACGCCACCGATCAGGAACCCCGCATCGCGCCCGGCTGCCTGCAGCAGCCATGCCAGGATGGTGCTGGTGGTGGTCTTGCCGTGGGTGCCGGCCACCGCGATGGTGGTGCGACCGGGCAGCACGTGCTCGGCCAGCCACTGCGCGCCGGAGGTGTAGTCGCGGCCGGAATCAAGCAGGGCCTCCACCGCCGGATTGCCGCGCGACAGGGCGTTGCCGACGATTACCTGGTCGGCATCGGCGCTGATGTGTTCCGGCCGATAACCTTGTCGCAGGGCGATGCCCAGGCGTTCGAGCTGGGTGGACATGGGCGGATAGACCGCCTGGTCACTGCCTTCGACTTCAGTGCCGGATTCGCGCGCCAGCGCGGCAACGCCACCCATGAAAGTCCCGGCAATGCCGAGGATGTGGATCTTCAAGAGATTAGGTTTCCTTGGAACTTGGGAGCCGGAATTCACTCTACCCGAGACGTATCGTGGCATCGGCGCCACTGTTTACCTCAGCCACCGGAGGGGAGTCCGCGACGGCCCGCGCCAGCACGGCTTCGGCCAGCAGCAGCGCCAGCGCCAGGCCAAGGAGCAGGGCGCCTGCCACGGCAGGCGTGGTCCGAAGCACCTGTTGCCACAGGGCAAGGTAACACCGCACCAGCCAGGCCATGGCCACCACCGTAGCGAGCCCCAACGGAACAAACAGCACCAGGATCATGCCGGGCCCTGCCCCTTCCCCGGCCACGAAAAGCAGGGCCACCACGGGCGCCAGCACCAGGTTGCGCAGCCCGGCCAATACGCCGGTTGCCTGCAGTGCCTGGGACAGCAGGTGGCGCCTTCGGGCAACCAGCATGACCGCAGCTACCAGTAGCGCCTCTATCGCCAGAGCGGACACGAACGCAGCCGGCGCCTGGCCAGGCGGTACGCCTACCGACACGCTCCAGGTCAGGCCCAGCGCAAACAGCCAGGCCAGCACCGCAGGAAGCGACCGGCCCGGCAGGATTTCAAGCGGTCCAGCCCCCCGCAGCCAGCGCCACCAGCGACTGGCCACCGGGCCCGGCACGACTCAGGCGGCGGTCTTGCCGGCGCCGATCGCGGCCATGATGCGGTCGAACACCTCATCCAGCCCGCCCACGCCATCGACCACGGTCAGCTGCCCGTGCTCGCGGTAGAACTCGATCACCGGTGCAGTCTGCTCGTCATACACCGTCAGGCGCTTGCGCACCGATTCGGGATTGTCGTCAGAACGACCCTCGGCCTTGGCCCGGCCGGCCAGGCGATCGATCAGCAGTTCGTTGTCCACTTCCAGCTGCACGGCCGCATCAAACGGCTGGCCCAGCCGCTCCAGCAGGTCGCCCAGCGCCGCGGCCTGGGCCAGATTGCGCGGGTAGCCATCCAGGATGAAGCCGTTGCGCACATCCTCGCGGGCCAGGCGGTCTTCCAGCATGCCCAGCAGGATGTCATCAGACACCAGATCGCCCCGGGCCATCACCTCCTTGGCCTGCAGTCCCAGCGTGCTGCCGGCGGCTACTTCGGCCCGCAGCAGGTCGCCAGTGGAGATGTGCGGAACACCCAGCTGCTCCTTGAGGCGCGCGGCCTGCGTTCCCTTACCCGACCCCGGGGCTCCCAAAAGTACCAGTCGCATCTTGTCGCTCCTCGATCTGTTCGAATGCGTGAATTCCGACGGCACGACGGTGGCGATAAACTGCTTCCGGGCGCCTGCGGGCGCCAGTTTACTGCATCGGCCGGGCCTCTCCGGCCGCTCTCACCATGGATACGGACTTCATATGCCCAAGGGAACGCTGCTTTACGCCCAATCGGGCGGCGTCACCGCCGTCATCAACGCCACCGCCTCGGCCGTCATTTCCACGGCGCGCTCGCACCGGATCAAGGTACTCGCCGGACGCAACGGCATCCTGGGCGTGCTGCGCGAGGAGCTGATTGATACCGGGCGTGAAAGCGCGGCTGCCATCCGCGCCCTGGCGCATACCCCGGGCGGTGCGTTCGGATCCTGTCGCTACAAGCTCGGCAGTCTGGAAGACGACCGCGCGAAGTACGCGCGCCTGATCGACGTGCTGCGCGCTCATGACGTGCGCTGGTTCCTCTACAACGGCGGCAACGACTCGGCCGACACCGCACTCAAACTGTCGCAGCTGGCGGCCGAATTCGACTATCCGCTCACCTGTGTTGGCGTGCCCAAGACCGTGGACAACGACCTGGCGCTGACCGACTGCTGTCCCGGCTTCGGCTCCGCCGCCAAATACACCGCCGTTTCCGTGCGCGAAGCAGCCCTGGACGTCGCCGCCATGGCCGACACCTCGACCAAGGTATTTGTATACGAAGCCATGGGCCGACACGCCGGCTGGCTGGCCGCCGCCGCCGGCCTGGCCGGCAACGGCCCCGACCAGGCCCCGCACATCATCCTTTTCCCCGAACGCAGCTACGACGAAGCCGACTTCCTGGCCCGCGTGCAGCAGGTGGTGGACCGCGTGGGCTGGTGCGTCGTGGTAGCCAGCGAAGGTATCCGCACCGCCGACGGCAGCTTCGTTGCCGATGCCGGCGGTGGCAAGGACTCCTTCGGCCACACCCAGCTCGGCGGCGTCGCTCCGTACCTCGCCGGCCGGGTCCAAAACAAACTGGGGTTGAAAGTCCACTGGGCCATGCCCGACTACCTGCAGCGCTCCGCCCGCCACATCGCCTCGCAGACCGACCTGGACCACGCCATCGCCGTCGGCAAGGCCGCAGTGGAAATGGCATTGGAGGGCAGGAACGCCACCATGCCGGTGATCAAGCGTGTTTCCGACAGTCCTTATCGTTGGAAGATCGAAGCCGCGCCGCTCAGCCGGATCGCCAACCGGGAAAAGAAGGTGCCTGCCCGGTTTGTGCGCAAGGATGGCTACGGCATTACTGCGGCTGCGCGAAGGTATCTGGAGCCGCTGATCCGGGGGGAGGCTTATCCGCCTTATGGGCGGGACGGTGTGCCGAAGTACGTGGAGCTGAAGAATGTGCTGGTGGAGAAGAAACTGGGAGATTGGGAAGGGTAGCCGCTCTCCCATACACCCAACTGTCATACGAATACCGGAGCTCATCGGTGCGGATCGCTCGGTTCGACCCCACCCTCGGCCTCAACTTCCTGGGGCCGCACCGGCTGCTTGCAACCCCTGCGAGATTCTCCTCCGTCATCAACAGGCGATCAACCTTGGACGGCCTGCGCCGTCCGGCCAACAAGTCACCGCCCTCCTACCACCAATGCAATCGACGCCCTCCCCGCGTCAGAACTTTCTATGTTCGCGTACTTTCGCCTGCTGTTGACGCTCATGCTCCAACAGCCGCTCAAGCCTCGCGGCATCGACGAACTCACCGAAGAAGATCGGCTCCTCCCAGCGATGCGGATCGTCCGGCTCGATCCGGCTTTCCTCCTCTACCTCCGGCAGCCAAACGGGCGTCTTGCACGTCTTGAACACCAGCCAACGCACCAACGTCAGCAACCATACGATTGGGTAGAACAACGGGGCCAGCACGTAGCGCAATGAAGCAAACCCTGCGCCCATGGTGCCAAAGGCATGGACATAGCAATTCTTCCAGGTGGGCGCGACCGACAGGACAATCATCCGGTCCAGCGGATGATCCACCACCGTCTCAGGACCTTCTTCCATGTAGCGACAAATGAATTCCCACAGCGACTGGATACGGTCAATGCGCTCATCGCCCGTATAGCGGCCCACCGCAAACGTCTCTCGCACCATGTCGCCATCGAGCACATGGCCGCGCACATCGCACAGGAACTTCTGTTGGTATCCACGCCCCACGTGCCAAAACACCTTGTCCCACGGCACCGTCAACACGCCACCGGGGCCGTTATGGCGGAAGACATGCACCTCGCGCGCCTTACGATTGAAGCGGACCGGATAATTAGTATAAGAAAAGAAGTCATACCTAAAATGAAGCTTCCACAGAATCCATGGAACACCGAAGCAGAACACTGCAACAACCACAGTCGAAATAGCAGCAAAAACAACCCCTACTTCACCAGAGAGGTAACTGTCAACCCATATAAAATATGGAATGAAGATCAAGCCAAAGAATAAAAGGAAAGACCCACCCAATATACCGACAGTCGTATTAGCCATTCCCCTCAATGGAAAACTTCGATCAACGAAATCCGCATAAGTTGAATTGAACCTGATCAAACTGTCGAATGTCTCTGGCCTGATCCCTGGCTGCCGCTTATGCGGCAATGCCGCGCGCCGCTCCTCCGCCCCCAACAGACGATCGACCTTAAACGGCTTGGTCCACCCTGTCAGCACAATTCTACTTCTCCGTCTTACCAAGCCCGATCAGTTCCCAGACACGACGCGTGTCCGCTCTTCCCGCATACGCTCCTCGTGCCGCTCCATCACGCCGGGCCTATCGGCGAACTCGGCTATATAGTTCGGCTCTTCCCAACGATGTGGATCATTCGGCTCGACTTGACTTTCAGCTTCTATTTCCGCTGGCCATACCGGCTCCTTGCACGTATTCAGCACCAGCCAGCGCGTCAGCGTCAGCACTCCAACGATTGGGTAAAACAAAAAGAACAGAACGAAGCGCAGTGAAGTAAAGCCAGGCCCGAGACTGGTATAGGCGTGAATGAAACAGTTCTTTAGCGTGGGCTTAGGCGACTCATGGATTAACCTGTCCAGCGGATGCTCGGCCACCGCCTCGGGCCCTTCATCCATATAGCGACGAATAAACTCCCAGACGCTCAGGATGCGATCCAGTCTGTCGTCGTCGAAGTAGTGCCCCACGGCGAAGGTGTCGCTTACCATGTCTCCGTCCAGCACGTGGCCGCGCACATCGCACAGGAATTTCTGCTCGTAGCCGCGCCCGATGTGCCAGAACACCTCGTCCCACGGCACCGTCAACACGCCGCCCTGAGACTTCCCTCGAAACACATGAACCATGCGCGTCTTGCGGTTGAAACGGATCGGATAGTGGGTATAGGCGAACAATTCCTTGCTAAAGTATTTTTTCCATATGAACCAATAAAAGAACGACATCGCTACAAAACAGACCACCAGAAAGACGAGATTGGCTGAAATATTGTTGCCTTCCATCAGGTCAAGCAGCATGTAGGTGAAAAACCAGACTGAAAATACGAGCAAAGCGAGCGCCACCCAGCCACCAAATGCCGTATTCACCATGCCTCGCAACCTGAAGCTGCGGTCAATAAAATCTGCATAGATCGAGTTGAAACGAATCAGGCTGCTGTATGTGTACGGCTGCACCCCCGGTTGTCGATGACGGGACAACACCGCATGCCGTTCCTCCGTCGCCAACAGACGATCAAGCTCGAACGGCTTGGTCCACCCGGTCAGCACGTCACTGCTCTCCCTCCGACGCCAGCGCAATCATTGCATCCCATTGCATCGCAATCTCCGCGAACTCCCCTGCTTTATGACGACCAAAGTCGATCGTCTTATCCAGCCACTTCTGGATGTCGTCCTTTTTAAGAAAACCGACCACAAGGATCACTAGCGCTACAACGAGAGCAACGACAAGTCCGACTACTCCGCCGAGCTTCCCGATGGCAAGCAAGACTCCCACTGTCATCATACCCATGCCTAAAGCAATCATGGTTCGTCCGTACCAAGGGCTGATCTGCAGATTTCGATAACCCTCATCAATTGCCAGCAAGCCGGATATCACTCCTCCGAGCCCTCCGATCAGCCTGCCAACATAACCAAGTAAACGTGCGCGTGTCATGGCTTCTCCACTGCGCAAACTCAACGACTTGCTTAGCGGCGTCGACCCCCAACCACTCCTCCTCAGCGCCGACCCCGCTCCCTCCATTAACGATCCGCTCAATGCCGCTACGCCAGCCGCGAACCCCCACGCCACCCGCGACGAGGGCGCGCGCTTCATCTCGTCCCAGGCGCTGCTCAGCGTCCACGCCGCCAGCAGCGCCCCCACGAAATGCCCGCCCGCCTCCAGCCGCATCGCCGTCCGGACTCCCGACTGCGCGCACAGGTCGAACTGCTCCGGCGTGAGCCGCAGCGTCCCCCGAGCCTCCATACGCTGCGTGCTCTCCATCAGCAAAACCCCCTGGAAGGTCACGCGCCCGCCGCCCGGATCGAACAAGTTCCGGATCTCGTTCGACGAACCCGATGGCCGTCGACGCGGATCGAGCACTGCCTCCGTCGCATGGCTCACGATTCGCAACGCCTGCATCCGCGTCGTCTCGCTACGCACAGTCACCATCCGGTAGTCCGGCGATTTCGCCTTGGCCACCGCCCCCAGCACCGTCACCGCCCGGACCTCCACGCTGCCTGCGATCAGGTTGCCTGTGCGCAGGTCATACACCCGCTTGAACTTGCGTACCAGCACCGCGCTGTATTCGTGCGCATAGTTGCTAAGCCCCGTCTTGGCCGCCTGCACCACGTTCGCCGTTACTTGGCCCAGCAAGCCGTTGATTCCGTTCCATAGGCGGTTCGCCATTCCGTCCCAACCTCCGTACGGTTCCACGCCCACATCAGCCATTTCCACCCATTGCCGCGCCAACTCGTCCTGGTTGAATACCAGCCCACGCACCAGCACCGAACCCGGGTCGTTCGGGTCGGCATCGAAGCATCGCTCCAGGTAGTCGCAGACGGTCTTCCGTCCCGCCGCGTCCACAAGCACCGTGTACAGCACGCCCGTGTAGACCAATCCGCTCTGCACATGGCCCCGATCGAAGTTGCACTTGAAGTATTCCCGAAACGGTTCGCCGTCCATCCATGCGATGTATGCCTCATCCAGTGGCTTGATCGTGCTCTCCTCGAACGCCGCCAGCGCAGCCGGGTATTCCTCCTCCAGGTAGCGCCTGCGCGCCGCCTCGTCGTACATCGGTTCGTACTTCTCCCAAGCACGGGCGTGGATCAACTCCAGTTCCGACTCGTCAATCCGCCCCGCCCTCTCCATGCCGCGGACTACGCCGGTGATGCCCGGCTGGCCGCCATAGTACGTTCCGGCGTGGGCGGGCATGAGCGCACCGAGTATGCCGACGAAGTTTCGCCGCGCTTCGCTCGTACTGGCTTCGGCGCCATTCTCCACCGCCTGCCGCACCGCCCCGATCAGCAGCGCCGACTCATGCTTTTGCTTGCGCTCCGGCGCCTCCGCCCACTCCCGTGCGCGCTCTTTGGCCAGTTCATTCAGATCGGTCGCGATCCCCACGGGGTCGTTCAGGGCCACCATCGCCGGAGGATATCCCCAGCGCTCGCCCGCACGTTGCGCGTCCGCGATCAGTTGCTCCGCTTCGGACGAGCAGTTCGCGAATCCTTCCAGGCAATGGAAGAATGCCGGATAGGGCTTGATCGAGACGCTTTGCAGGAGCGTCGAACGTTCGGACTCCGGCAATGCCGCCTGCGCCGCCTCATGTCCGGCGATTTCCTCTGGCGTGTTGGGCTGGGCCGCGGGCGACTCGAAATGGTATTCCGCCACGCGCTCCGCGAGCGCGGACAGGCTTTCAATGTGCGACTGCATCGCCCCCCCCCTACTAACCGTCCAAGCTCCCACGTCGATCCGCCGCATGTGCTTCTCGCGATTCGCCTGCACACGGTTGTGCTCCAGCACCGCCGGTGTCCATGCCACATCCGAGAACGCGAACCAGACCGGTCCGGCATTGGCGGCATCGGGAATGACGACGCACTTGGTCATCGGCGGGTTGCCGTGGCGCGAGCATACTGCGGGAAGCTCGTCCTCGTCCGTCTGTGGCGGTGGCGCCTTGTCCCGGATATCGAACTCGATCAACTGGCTGTCTTCTCCGATCTCGTACGCCTTCCACTCGCCGCGCACCTCGTTGAAGACGTACAGATAACCGCTGCGCAGCAGCCGTAACGTGTATCTCGCCGATTCGTCCGGAAGGGCGATATCGCGGACGCCATCCCCGAACGGGTCCGCCAGTTCCGGCGCCTTCTCCTTCACTTTTTCATCGTTGCGTGCCACCGCGTAGCGCAACGGCAGGATCGGGAGGCCGAACTTCGTGCAGTTCGGACAATGCTCTTGCTGGGTCTGTGCGTCCGTCATGGTCATCAATCCTTGTAAGTCTCGCTATCCGTTTTCCCGCAGCAATCCGGGCTCCATATCCATGCACGCGGCAACATAGGAAATCTCGCCCTTCCTCGCCCGGTGCAGCCGCTCCCGCATGTCATCGCACAAATGGAAGTCGGCACCGTGACGCAGGCACTGCCTGGCGTAGAGCCCCCTGTCCGCAGCCTCATGCAAGCCCTGCCGTTGCGCGTTTTTCAGCCCTTCAACCAGCTGTCTGGCGACGTCGTCGCCTGCAGGTGCCGGCAACTCTTCGGCAAGATCGCGCAGGCAGCGGTTCAATGCCTCCAGTTGATCCAGGGCCAGCCACTGCTCCTGCGTCAAGGTCAATCGCTGGGAGCTGGCGGCGACCGTACGCTCATGGGCCTGCCATTGCCCGCTCAATGGGTCGTACCAGGTCCAAGCGGCGACCGGCCCCATCAAGCGGGCCATCTGCTCATCGTCAAGCATCCAGCGCAAATGCCGGAACACGCGCGGGTCGTGAAACCGCAACCACGCCCCGGCCGCACCGGAACGCCGAAGCAGCATGTTCCGAACCAGATGCATCTGTAGCTTCTGCATGTCTACAGCGCCCGCCAGCAGCGCGGAGAACAGCGGCATGTCGTAGTTCCCGCTCCACCACTCCGCATGCTCCAGCAGGTCCAACCGGCGGGATTGCGGCAAGGACTTCAGCTCCACCAGCAAAGGCATCAAGCGGGCATGTCGCTCAAGGCATTTCGGCAGCAAGCTGACCGTCTCCAGGTCGCTGCGCTGGTCCAATGACACCTGCATCGGATTGATCAGCGCATAGTCCTGCGCAACAAACAGCCTGTGATCCAGCTCGACGATCATCTGCCTAGTCCAAAGCCACAACACCCGCCCCGGCCGCATCGGCGCTCTTCGCGCCGAGTTCGCAGAATTTCGGTTCCGCTTCACCGAATGTCGGCGCCTGCCCGCTGGCAACGTTGGGCGTGGTCAACTCCCGATTCGCAGCCTTGAACTCGATCGTCCCCGGCGCCCCCAGCTCGATATCCCCACCCTCCAACTTCAGATAAGCACCCTGCGCCGTCAGCAGCACATGCTTGCTCGGCGCCGCGATTTCCACATCCGCCTGGGTGCTGGCAATGGTGACGCTCTGTTTGGCAGCAACCTTCGCCTCGTTCCTGTGCGCCCGCGCGCTCACCTTGCCCTGCGCCGCGTGCAGGGCGATGCCCGTCTCCTGGTTCGGCTTGCCCGCCGGGCCGTCGCTGCCCTGGGTGAACAGGGCGATGCCGCCGCCGGCGGCAATCACCGTCTCGCCCTGACTCGCCCAGTCCAGGTCCGCGCCGGCCAGCAGGCTGGTCTGCGTGCCGGATACCCATGTCTGGTCGGCCGGGGTCAGGCTCATCAAACCGTCGGGACTGGAGGCCACCAGATGCGGGGCGCTCCAAGCAGACACTTCACCCTCACCGCCGCCGATGGCCGCTTCACCACCGCCCCCGGCTGCGCTGCCCTGTCGGGTCGCCTTCAAATGCTCTTGCACCTGCTGCAGAGACTGCTGGGCAGGCAGGGTTTCGGGATCGGCGGGCAAGGCGGCCTCTTGACTCCTTGCGGTATCCGCCAAGACCTGCAGCAGCTGCTCACCCTCGACCAGCTGGGACAGCGCCCCGCCCGCCTCCAGCTGTTGCTGGCCATGTTCAGTGGTCAAGAACAGGCCGCTGCCGGCGCGGATGGCGCCGCTGGCCTGGGTACCCAGTTCCGCACCAAAGCCGCGCTCGGCACCGCGCACGTTGTCCTGTCCACCCTTCAGGTGCCCCAGGGTCAGGGTGGTGGCGTGTTGGGTTGTAGCGGCCTGGGCGCGTCCCTGTCCCGGCGTGTCGTCCAGCCGCAGCAGCTGGTAGCCGCCGCTGCCGTCCTGACTGTTGGCGAGTGCCTGGCTCTTGAAGCCGGTGTAGACCGCGGCATGGTCGTTGCCGTCGAACCAGGCCGCTGCGTTGCCGGTCGCACCCACTCCGCCGCCGGCCACCTGGTTGTGCTGGGCATCGTCCTGCCCGCGACCGTTGTAGACGGTGCCGATCACCACCGGCCGGTCGATATCGCCTTCAAGGAAGGCCACCATTACTTCCTGTCCCCGCCGCGGAACCGCCACGCCACCCCAGTTGTCGCCGGCCCATGGCGTGGCTACCCGGACCCAGGTCCATGCGCCGCCATCTCCGGGCGCGTTGTCGTCCCCGCCCGGATGTGCGGTGCCGCTGCTCGCATCCGCACCGCGCTGCCAGGGGAACTGCACCTTGATCCGGTGGTCGCGATCAGTCAGTAGCGGACCGCCGTCGCTCACCACGACGGCGCTCTGGGTGCCATGCACGGTGGGTTTTGGATGCAGCCGGATGCCATGACCGTCAGCGGTGGTGGGCCGGTAGGACACCTCAGCCGGAATCACCGTGAAGCGGTTGCGATAGAAATCCGTATCCACCCCTGCTTCCAACCGTCGACGCACAGGATCCATGCTGTCCGCTGACAGCTCCGCCGGAAGCTCGGCCCCGGCCTTGGCTGCCGGACCCAACGTCTGCTCCAGCGCATCAAGCACTTCGGCGCCTAGGTTGTTGCGGGCCTGGTGGATGACTTCCAGGCACACGAACTCCCGGTCGTCGCTGTCACGCAAGGCGTGATGCTGGGTCAGTTCGAACGCCAGCCCCGGGGCCAGCCGGCGCCACGTGCCCTGTCCGCTGACTACGTGCGACCGCACCTGCAGCGCCTCCATCTGCCGCCGCGCGCGCAGTTCGCCCTGCGCGCCGTCCACCCAGGCACAGGGGCCGGCGGCATCCTGGTCGCCGGGCACCACGTTTCCGTGTGCCTGGCCCTCGGCCGAAGCCGGGCGCAGTCCACGGCTGCGGTAATCCCAACTCGCCCGCTCAATGCGTCCGGTCTGCAACCGGCGCGTGCGCATCCACTGCTGGATAGAATCCTCGCGCTCGGTGGCGTCGGCACGGTGGAAACGCACCGCCCCGCCATCGGCAAACGAATCGGAGTGATCACACAGCACCAGGGTGTGGCCGCCCAGCGTGGCGTCATCCGCGGCACCGGCGTGTTCGAACCAGTAGAAAATTCCTTCGTCCGCCAGCAGCCGGTGCAGGAAAGCGAAGTCGCTCTCTTCGTACTGGGTGGTCAGGCTGCGCTTGCGATACAGCGCGCGGTCGGCCAGTTCCCAGCGCCACGCTGGGGCGAGCGCACCGGCCTGCGCATAGTCAGCGAACAGGTCCTCGACGATCTCGATGACCGTCATGTCCTGGAAGGCGTAGCTGTCAAAGCGCTGGCCAAGGAACGCCAGCCACGGCTCGACCACCAGCCGGTAGCGCGCCAGGCCGCCGTTGCCGCCAAGCAGTTCGCAGTCGGTGACGTGGCCGTGGAAGGGGCGTAGATCGACGCCGGAATCAGCCGTCAGCAACTCCACCAGCACCGGCTGGCCGATCAGGTCGTCAAGAGACAGGTGCGCATCAACCGACAGCGCGGTCAGCTCAAGGCGGAAGCCGCCCTGATCGAAAGATTCGCGTGCCCCCAGGGTCTCGGCAACCAGAACGTCGCCGCCCAGCGGGGTGTGCAGCCGCAACAGCCGGTCATGCTGGCCCGGGGCGGCCAGCGCCGCCATCGCGATGGCGAGTACGTCCATGTCGTGCTCCTTGATGATCCATCATCAAACGCGCGGACAGCCGAGTATGCCGCAAGGGCGGCCGGGCTCAAAGTACCGTCATTGCTGTTCGAGCATGGGCGGCAGCGGGCAGTGCAGTACGCCGCAGATCATGCGCAGCAGCTCGGCTTCGGCCACCGTGACCCGGCCGTCGTGCATGGCGGCGGCGGTGAGCGCCTCCACCATCAGCTGCTTGGCCAGTGGATCCAGCCGGTCCAGCGGACCCCACACCTCGTCCAGCGCCAGCACGCCGCGCACCGGGGGCTCGTAGGGCATGTGATCGCGCGGCAGCACCCGCTGCAGGCCGGCAAGGTAGGCGCGCCGGGCCTCGTCCGGATCGCGGTGGCCGGCCTGGGCCACCACCGCCAGCAGGATCGAGAACTCGCGCTTCACCGCCACAGGCTTGCGCCGGCCGAAGCGCGCATGCGCGGCGGGGTTGAGCGATTCACGCACCTGGGTTTCCAGCAGCTGCCCCAGGCAGTACTCGAACAGGGACACGTGGTTATCGGTGTGGACCACCGCGTGCACCGTATCTAGGAACGACTCCAGCTCCGGCCGCGGCCGCAGGCGCAGCACCGGGAAGGCCAGCGAAGCCAGCGGCAGCCGGTGCATCGGGTGCAGGGCCAACAATGGGCCGGCGCGCAGCGACTCGGCCGCGTCGGCCATGGGCGCGCCTAGCCGGGCCCCGATTTCATCGTGCTGATGGCCGCGCACCGTGGCGTCCTCATCGTCCAGCAGCAGGCCCAGCAGCAGCGCCATCACCGAATCACGGTGCCGGGCCAGCTCACGCAGCTCGGTGGGCATGGTCGAAACGATGGTGTCCGCCCGCCGGTAGTCGTCATCGCGCGGGTTGGCTACCTGGGCCGCGACCATCGGCGGGGTCACGTCGAGCTCGATACGTGCATCCGGCAGCAGCGATTCCCCGGTCGGGGCCAGGCCCATCTGCAGGTCTTCCTGCAGGCCGTTGGGCGGCGCGCTGAACCACTGCTTCTGCAGCCGCTCCAGCTGCTCGGAACGGAACCCGGGCTCCAGCACCTGGATGCGCTGCAGGATCGGCGGATGGGTGGCGAACAGCCCGGACAGCCCCACGCCGTCGCCGAACAGCATGTGACTGACTTCCTCCACCTCGCCCCGCTGGGCGAACTGCGAACCTTCCTGCACGCCGGCAATCTTCTTCAGCGCGCCGGCGATGCCGCTGGTCTGGCGGGTGAACTGCACCGCCGAAGCGTCGGCCAGCACCTCGCGCGAGCGGCTCACCCCGGCCTTGATCATGCGCCCGAAGAAGATGCCGATGTAGCCGATCACGATGGCCGCCAGCGCCGCGACCAGGATCGCTGCGGCACCGCGCTCGCGCGAGCGACCGCCGTACAGCATGATCTTGCGGCCGATCAGGCCCAGCATGAGGATGCCGAACAACACGCCCATCAGACGGATATTCAGGCGCATGTCGCCGTTGAGGATATGGCTGTACTCGTGGGCGATCACGCCCTGCAGCTCATCGCGGTTGAGCTTGTCCAGCGCACCGCGGGTTACCGCCACCGCCGCGTCCGAAGGCGAGTAGCCGGCGGCGAAGGCGTTGATCGCCGCCTCGTTTTCCATCACGTAGATCTGTGGCACGGGTACGCCGGAGGCGATCGACATCTCCTCCACCACGTTGCGCAGCCGCCGCAGGTGCGGATCCAGCGTGTCCTCGGGTACCAGCACGCCGCCCATCTGGGTGGCCACCGCGCCACCGCCGCTGCCGAGCGAGGAGATCCGGTACAGCGATCCCAGCCCGATGATGCCGCCGGTGATGATCGCCGTGCCGGCCAGTACGCCCGGATCGGGCCCAACGACTATGGCAACGGCCACGCAGGCCGCCACCACCATTCCGACCACTGCCAGTGCGAACAGCACGATCAGCCGCGTGGTGTTGCGGCGTGCCTGGTTCTGGCGTTCGAAGAAGTTCATGGGTGAGCCACGACCCCGGCTCGTCAGAACTGCACCTTGGGCGCCTCACGCACCTCGGCGCGATCGGCCGGGATATCAAGCAACGCCGCCGCGGCGAAATTGAACATACCGGCGACCACACTGGAGGGAAACACTTCGCGCTTGTTGTTGTAGGCCATCACCGAATCGTTATAGGCCTGACGCGCAAACGCGACCCGGTTCTCGGTGCTGGTCAGCTCTTCGGTCAGCTGCATCATGTTCTGGTTGGCCTTCAGGTCCGGGTAGGCCTCGGCCACCATCATCAGCCGGCCAAGCACGCCGTTGAGCTGGCCCTGGGTGGCGGCCAGGGTAGCCATGGCTTCCGGATCGCCCGGGTTCGCCTTGGCTGCGGCCAGGCCCGACTGCGCCGCGGTGCGGGCGGCGGTCACCGCCTCCAGCGTCTCGCGCTCATGACCCATGTAGGCGCGCGCGGTTTCCACCAGGTTGGGGATCAGGTCAAACCGGCGCTGCAGCTGCACATCAATCTGGGCGAAGGCGTTCTTAAATGCGTTGCGGGCGGTCACCAGGCCGTTGTAGATGCCCACACCCCACAGGACAACCACTGCGATCGCGCCAAGTAATACCAGGATAATCAATGTGCTACCCATCAAAGCTCCCCTTATTCATGCAAATGGATTTTGACGCGCTTATGATCGTTCTGCAGGCAAGCATACGCAGGGGATAGACCCGATGAAAGTGAAGACACGCCGGAACCGCTGGTCCGCCCATTCGGCCTGGCAGCTGGGACTGATCGGCATGTTGATGCCGCTCGCGCTTGGCACCGCCGCGCAGACGCCGGTGGAGAGCGTCGCGCCATTTCCGGAAACCATGTCGGCCTTCCCGGCTCCGACCGATGGCCGGCCCGCGCAGATGCCGCCGCCTGAAGAGCGCCTGCCACTGGCGGAAGGTTTCGACGTACGCGAGTTCGAAGCCATGGCCGACGCCCTGGTCGAGGGCCAGCGCGTACCCGGTCTGGCGATGGCCATCGTCCACAACGGGCAAGTATTGAGCGCGCGCGGCTACGGCATTACCGATGTCAAGGCGGCCGAGCCTGTGGATTCACACACCGTATTCCGCCTGGCTTCGCTGTCCAAGTCCTTTGCCGGCACCATCGCCGGCATGCTGGTGTCCGAGGGCGCGATGCGCTGGGACAGCCGGGTGGTGGACTACCTGCCCGGCCTGCGCATGTCCAACCCCGGCGCGGCCGAGAAGATCACCGTGGCCGATGTGCTCAGCCACCGGGTCGGCCTCGGCCGGCATACCTATGATCGCGACATCGAACGCGGCGCCGAATACAACGCCCTGGTACAGAAGCTGTCGCAGGCTCCGATGACCTGCGAGCCCGGCGACTGCTATGGCTATCAGAACGTCGCCTTCAGCCTGGTGGGCGATGTGGTGTTTGCCACCTCGGGCCAGTTCTTCAGCGAAGCGGTTTCGCGCCGGCTGTTCAAGCCGCTCGGCATGCACGATGCCAGCTATGGCCTGGACGGGATCCAGAACAGTCCGCGCTGGGCCAAGCCTCACGTGCGTGCAGGCCGCGGCTGGACCTCACTCACGCCCAAACCCACCTATTACCGGGTGGCTCCGGCGGCGGGTGTCAACGCCAGCATTTCAGACATGGCCCAGTGGCTGATCGCCCACATGGGCTACCGGCCCGACGTACTCCCGGCCCCGCTGCTGTCCACCCTGCATGCGCCCATCGTTGGCACCCCGGGTGAAATGCGCGGGCGCAGCGGTTCCTGGCGCCAGCAGCGGCTCAACGCCGCCGGCTACGGCCTGGGCTGGCGGATCTACGATTACTCCGGCCATCGCATGGTGTTCCACGGCGGTGCGGTGCAGGGTTACCGCGGGGCGATGGCGATCCTGCCGGAGCGCGACATCGGGGTGGTGATCCTGTGGAACAGCGGCAGCTCGCTGCCCTCGGGCCTGATGCCAACCATCCTGGATCGCGCCATCGGCCTGTCCAACCAGCGCTGGCTGGCGATCGACTACGACTACGATCCCGACGCTGACGCCGATACGGATACCCGCTACGGCAGCGAAGATCCGCAGTCGGGTGGCGGCGCTTCCGCCACGGTCTCACACGCCGAGCCTTACTGATCATCCGGCTGTTCACCGGCTTCGTCTGGTGATGCTGCCCATCCCGCACCCATAAAAAAGCTCCCTCTCCGCCTGGGTATGCGGAGAGGGAGCTTGAGCGCGTCCCGCCCGACCGCAGCCCTTACATCAAGGGCTTGGGCGCGTCCTGGATTACGCGCGGCGGCGAAACCGCCTTCTTGGCAGCGCGGGCCGGTCCGGCTTTCTTCACTGCCTTTTTAGCGACTTTCTTCGCAACCTTTGTCGTCGCCTTCTTGGCCGCGGCCTTCTTGGCAACCTTGCTCACGGCTTTGCTGGCCGCCTTCTTCGCCGCCTTCTTGGCTACCTTTTTCGTCGCAGCCTTCCTGGCGACTTTTTTGGTGGCCTTCTTGGCAGCTGCCTTCTTGGCGACCTTCCTGGTTGCAGCCTTCTTCGCGACCTTCTTCGCGACCTTCTTGGCTACCTTCTTCGTCGCTTTCTTTGCGACCTTTTTTGCGACCTTCTTTGCCGCTGCCTTCTTGGCGACCTTCTTTGCCGCTGCCTTCTTGGCGACCTTCTTCACGACCTTCTTTGCAGCAACCTTTTTGGCGACCTTCTTCGTTGCTTTCTTGGCCGCGACCTTCTTGGCTGCGACCTTCTTGGTTGCCACCTTCCTGGCTACTTTCTTCGCCGCTTTCTTGGCAGTGCTCTTCTTGGCGACAGCCTTCTTGGCTACGGCCTTCTTGGCCACTTTTTTGGCTGCAGTCTTCTTCGCCACCTTCCTGGCAACCTTGCTGGCCGCCTTCTTGGCGACCGCACTCTTCGCCGTTACTTTCTTGGCCGCCTTTTTGGTGGCGGCGCGCTTCTTTGCAGCTTTCTTCGTGGCCATGTGATGGCTCTCCTCGTCGTTGAACTTCGCCTTGCTACCTGCGGCCCAGTTGCTGGGTGCCTTGGAACTGACTGCCGACAATCCGGCATGCGGATGCAGAATGAAAAACACCCGCAGCGCAATACGCCACGGGTGTGATGCAGATCAGGAAATGGTCCTTGAGGGAGACGAAGCCCGCTCCCACCGATTTGAAGCTGATGGCGGAAGGTCTGACTGTCCCGGCTCCGTTCGCGTTGATGCCTGTCACTCGTCTGTTGCAGCCATTGCCTGCTTGGGCGAAACCTAATCACGGCCATTTCGACTGTCAACACCTGCAAGCATCAACGATGATGAAAGGCAGGCGGCAAAGGAGTGCACAAGGCCTCAGCAAGGGATGCATGCTGCTCATTCCACTTGAGCACGGCACCTGCAGCATCAACGACGTCACATCACAAAAGCCTTGTTTACAAGGTGTTTTTGAAGACACCCGCCTTCGCCATCGCCAACCCTGGTCGCTGCCTGCCCAGGCCATGGACGCGTGTGTGCATCGGTGACATGGGCACGCATTGGCGGTTGCCATGCGGTCACGTTCAACGGCCGGTTCCTGCATTGCACAAGCCGGTTTGCGCCGCAATTGCGCGAACCCCGAAGACGCGAATGCCGGCACTTGGCCGGCATTCGCAGGAACTTTGGCTGGCTGCCTTGGCAGCTGCCTGATATGGAAGACTGCTGCTCAGTCGTCCAGCTGAGCAGTGTAGGCATCCGGATCAAGCATCTCTTTGATCGGGTCCAGGCTGTCCGCCTGGACCACGAAGATCCAGCCATTGCCAAAGGCGTCCTCGTTGATGGTCTCGGGCTTGTCGGAGAGGTCTTCGTTGACCGCCACGATGGTGCCGGACACCGGCGTGTAGATGTCGGAGGCGGCCTTGACCGACTCCACAACGGCTACGGCGCCGCCGGCCTCGACGGTGTCACCAACTTCGGGCAGGTCGACGTACACCAGATCACCCAGCGACTCCTGCGCGTGCTCTGAAATGCCAACCGTGACCTTGCCGCCTTCTTCGACGCGTGCCCACTCGTGGGACTTGAGGAATTTCAGATCGCCTGGGATCTCGCTCATGGTTGGCTCCGGATCGGTTTGTGTGTGGGAAAAGGAACGGGTCTAGTGTAGCCCCGAGCCGCCCTGCCGGGCAGCGGGGCCGTGCGCATTACTGCTCGATGCCGGGCTGGACTTTGCCTTCCCGGACGAATGGAAAACGGACGGTGCGCACCGGGACTTCACGTCCGCGCAGGTCGACGTGCACCTGGCCCGGCTCGCCGGCGGGCACGCGCGCGAACGCAATGGCCTTGCCGATGGTGGGAGAGAACGTCCCGGACAGGATCAGTCCCTCGCCCGCTTCGGTCAGCACGCGCTGTCCGTGGCGCAGTACGCCGCGATCGTCCATCACCAAGCCGATCAGCTGCTGCGGCACGCCCTGCGACTGCTGCTCCTCGAGCGCCTTGCGGCCGATGAAGTCACGCCCTTCATCCAGCGAGACGGTCCAGCCGAGCCCGGCCACGTACGGGGTCACTTCCTCGTCCATGTCCTGGCCGTAGAGGTTCATGCCAGCTTCCAGGCGCAGCGTGTCGCGGGCAGCCAGGCCGGCCGGCTTCACCCCGGCTTCCACCAGTGCGCTCCAGAACGCCACTGCGTCGTCCTCGGGCAGCATCACTTCAAAGCCGTCCTCGCCGGTGTAACCGGTGCGGGCGATGAACAACCGCGCACCGCTGAGCGCGGTGGCCTCAAGCGCCGCGAAACGGCCGAGCCCGGTGATGGCCTCACGGTCGGCCTCGGCCAGCAGGCCGATAACGGCATCACGTGCCTGCGGACCCTGCACGGCGATCACCGCCAGCTCGGTACGCTCGCGCACCTCCACGTCCAGGCCCTGCACCTGCTTGCCGATCCAGGCCAGGTCCTTGTCGCGGGTGCTGGCGTTGGCCACCATCCGGTAGCGGTTGTCGTCCAGCAGGTACACGATCACGTCGTCGATCACCCCGCCCTGCTCGTTGAGCATGCAGGTGTACAGCGCGCGGCCCGACTTCTTCAGCTTGTTGATCGAGTTGGCAAACAGGCGTTCCAGGAATTCGCGCGCCTGCGGCCCGAACAGGTCGATCACCGCCATGTGGCTGACATCGAACATGCCGGCCGCGCGGCGCACCTGGTGGTGCTCCTCGATCTGCGAGCCGTAGTTGAGCGGCATGTCCCAACCGCCGAAGTCGACCATTTTCGCGCCGAGGGCGCGGTGGGTTTGGTTGAGGACGGTCTTGCGGAGCATGGCGCACCTGTTGTTGTGTGGGCGGAGCCCGGCATTATCCCAGATACGCCGCCGCCGGGCGGCCCTGGCCCCCATCGGGGGCCTTTACCCGGCCGCGTGTTCCGCCGGCTCCACCTGCAGGCCCACTCCATCGGTGCCCACTACGCGCACGGCCACGCCCGCGGGCAGATCCGGGCCTTCCACCACCCAGAATGCATCGCCGATCTTGACCCTGCCGCGGCCGGCCACGATGCCCGTCTCCAGCGCTACCACCCGGCCCACGTGCTGGGCGGCACGCCGGTTGAGCGTGGGCCTGTCGCTCTCGCGCGCCCGGTGCCGGAACCACTTCCGGTAGATCTGGATCGAAACGAAGCTCAGCACCACGAAGGCAGCCACCTGGGCCAGCAGGGGAATGCCTGGCACCACCAGCACCGCCACGAATACCGCAGCGGCGGCGAACCCCATCCACAGCATGAAGGCGCCCGGCGCCAGGGCCTCGGCGGCAAACAGCAGCAGGGCCACCGCGCCCCAGACCATCACCTCCCAGCGCACGGTCAGCCTTCCCGCCGCGTGGCAACCCGCGCCTGGGTCGCGTCCTGCTGCTTGCCCAGCGCCTCGCGCGCAATCTCGGCGATACCGGCGATCGAGCCGATGATTCCGGAGGCCTCCATCGGCATCAGCACGAATTTCTGGTTGGGCGCAGTGGCCAGCTTCTCGAAAGCTTCCACGTATTTCTGGGCAATGAAATAGTTGATCGCCTGCACATCACCCTGGGCGATCGCGTCGGAGACCAGCTGCGTGGCCCTGGCTTCCGCTTCCGCCAGCCGCTCGCGCGCCTCGGCCTCGCGGAACGAGGATTCCTTCTGGCCTTCAGCCTCCAGGATCGCGGCCTGCTTCTCACCCTCGGCGCGCAGGATTTCGGACTGGCGGTGGCCTTCGGCCTCCAGGATCACCGCGCGGCGCTCGCGCTCGGCCTTCATCTGCCGGGCCATCGAATCCACAAGGTCGCGCGGCGGCTGGATGTCCCGGATTTCGATGCGGGTGACCTTGATGCCCCAGGGGTTGGTGGCGTGGTCCACCACGTCCAGCAGCTGGGCGTTGATCTTTTCGCGGTTGGAGAGCGACTCGTCCAGATCCATTGAGCCGATCACCGTACGGATGTTGGTCTGCACCAGGGCGATCGTGGCTATTTCCAGGTTGGCCACCTCGTAGGCGGCCTTGGCTGCGTCCAGCACCTGGAAAAATACCACCCCGTCCACCCGCACCACCGCGTTGTCCTTGGTGATCACGTCCTGGCTGGGAACGTCCAGCACCTGCTCCATCATGTTGATCTTGCGGCCGACTCCGTACACGACCGGGATCAGGAAGTGCAGCCCCGGGTCCATGGTGTGGGTGTATTTGCCGAAGCGCTCGACGGTCCACTCATAGCCCTGCGGCACCATGCGCACGGTCTTGGACAGCACAATGACGCCGGCCACCAACAGCACGACCGCCAAGAATCCGGTTGCCCCCATCGATTCTTCTCCCCTTGTTTCCGCCCCGCTGGCGGTCGTCGGAGTATAGGGCGAGTCGACGGCCCGTCACCGCGCAGCCGACTGGTCGCCGGCGGACGCGCTGGCCGGCTCCACCCATTCGGAGAACTCGGCGTCGATCTGGCCGTCGTCGATCCGCTCGCCTGCAACGACGCGCTCGGCCTGCTCGAACAGCGGCATGATCATCTCCATGCCGTCCACCCCGGCCTTCATCCGCAATCCCGGCGGCTGCGACAGCAGCGCGTCCCAGCGCGCGCGCACCCGGGCCCAGTAGCCGCTGGTGGCGTCCCAGTATTCGCGTGCCGGACTGAAATCGACCTCCTCCGTCGAGCGGTAATCATTGAATCCCACCTCGCGCGCCAGCGTGCGCGTGCTGCCGTCGGCCGCGCGCACCACCTTGGTGTTGTCCTGCTCATGGGTCCAGCCGCCGGGCACGATGGTGTGGCGGTTCTCGACGTTGAGCGCGTTGTAGTCATCGCGTTTGGTGTATTCGCGCCGCGGCAGCGGACGCCAGGTCCGGTCCGAGGTCCAGGTGGATACGCCGTAGCGGTGGTTCCAGCGCCCGGTGCCGCAGTAGCGCGGCGCGTCGTTGACCTCGTACACGCACTGGGTCCAGGCGCCATCGGTGGCCTCCGCCGGGATGTCCCGGACTTCCCAGGTCTGGTCAGCGGTGAACTCGAAGCGTTGCGGCGCCTCGTAGATCCAGTCCTGGCGCCAATGCTTGGTGACGTGGCCGCTGCGCGGGTCAACCAGCAGGTGTTGCAGCACGACCTTCTCCGCCGTGTCCTCGACAACGTACACCACTTCGCTGCCACCGCTGCGCTGCGGCTCCATGCGTTCGTAGCCGTCGGCCAGCAGCACCGTTTCGTCAAAGGCGAAGCTCACCTTGTATTCGCCCTGCATGGCGAGGATCGCCTTCTGGTCGCGCGCCGGATCTGGCGGCCGTGGTTCGGAGGCAACGGCCGTGCCGCAGACAAGCAGCGGCAACAGCGCCAGTTTGAACATGGATTCGGGTCTCATTGAAAAATTCCTCGTCGGGTTGGATGGCATCAGGTCAAAGCTCCACCGACACGCTGACCGCGACACTGCGGCCAGGTGAAGTGAAGCGGTCGAGTACGCCGCTGGTCGCCAGGGCCAGCGGCAGGTCTCCGGCTGCCCAGTACCTGCGGTCGGCCAGGTTGCGCACACCGGCGTCCACGCGCAGGCCGGGGGCGAAATTCCAATGGGCGTAGAGGTCGAGCACGGCGTGGCCCGGGGTTCGGTACAGCTGTGGGTCGGAGACGCGGTCCTTGCGCGCCACCATCCGCGCTGCCAGTTCCGCACCCCACCGCTTGCGCTCATATCCGACACCGACGGAGGCGGTGGCAGGATCTATCGAGTCCAGCGGCACGCCGGCGGTGCGGTCCTCGCCACGCGACCAGGCCGCCGCGCCGCGCAGGGTCCAGCCCTGCCACGCCGGCGACAGCGCACCGAAGTCCACGCCGGCCTTGATTTCCACGCCGCGTATCCGCGCCTCGGATACATTCTGCGACTGGAACACCATCAGGCCCTCGTCGTTGAAGCCGACGAAGCGGAACGATTCGATGAAGTCCTCATAGCGGTTGTGATAGCCGGTCAATCCGGCGTAGACGGCCTGGCCGGCATAGCGGACACCGGCCTCGAAACCATCGCTGGTCTCCGGCCTCAGGTCCGGGTTGGCGATCGCGGTGTAGCCGAACATGACGTTGGTGAAGCCGATATTGACGTCGCTGTAGGGCGGCGCCCGAAAGCCCCCCGCATAGCTGGCAAAAAGCGACCAGCCAGCCGCCGGCTTCCATACGGCGCCCAGCTTGGGTGACACCTGGGTACGCGTCAGACCGCTGACCTGCACCCCGGGGTTGTCACCGGCAAAGATCGGGTCGACTTCCGGGCGCAGTTCGTAGTGGTCAACCCGCAGCCCGGGCACCAGGCGGAATCCACCGGCGCCGAAGATCATTTCATCCTGGGCGTACAGCGCGTACGTGGTCGTGGTGCTGGGCGGGAAGTCACGCACCGGAAACACGTCCGGCAACATGGCGTTGCTGGTGCTCCCGGTGGCGAGGTTGGTCACCAGCCCGTCGCGCTTCTGCCGGGTGCGGGTGCGCGACACTTCGATGCCCCAGGCCAGCTCGTGACTCGAGCCGACGCCTGCAACCGATTTCCTGAAATTGGCCTGCAGCCCGTACGCCCGCTGGTCGAAATTGAAGCTGCGATCCCGCCGTTCCGACACCCCGCCGGCCGTGATCCGCTCCTCCACGGTGTCCTGGGTGGTTTCGCTGTCCTGGCGGTAGATCTGCCAATCCAGCGCGTCGGCGAACGCCGCACCGGGCAGGTCCACCTCGTGTGCCAGGGCGACCCGGGCGCGGGTCTGGTGGTCATTGGCACGAACGGCAACGTTGTCCGCGCCGGTGAGGCCCTGCACTCCCTGCATGCTGAGCATGTTGGTGTCGGCAGCGTCTTCATTGCCTTCCACGGTGAGCCGGAAACGCTGGCCTGCACCCGGCTCGAATACCAGCTTGGCAAGCACGCTGCGACCATCGCGCTGCTGCGGATTGGGCGCGGTGCGGGCAGGGCCACTGCTCTCGTCCTCGCCCATGTTGTCCGTCTCCCGACCCTGGCGATGGCCCACCACCAACAGTCCGGACCAGCGCTCTCCACCCAGTGCGGCGGTGGCGCCGGCAAAGAAGCCATCCCAGTCGCTCTCCACGCCGAGCCTGAAACCAAGGTGCGCATCCCTGCCTGGCTGCAGGTAGTCAGCTGGGTCCCGGGTCACGAATGCCACCACCCCGCCCAGCGCATCCGAGCCGTACAGCGAACTGCCCGGCCCACGCACCACTTCGACCCGCTTGAGCGTGTCCATGTCGACGAAGTTGCGGTTGGCGTTGGAAAAACTGCCGATCTCGAACGCGTCAGGCACCGGCACGCCGTCGGTGAGGATCCGGACCCGGTTTCCTCCCAGCCCGCGGATGCGGATGTCACCGATGCCGAAGCGGCCGTATGAACCCGTCACCGTCACCCCGGGTTCGTAGCGAAACAGATCCTTCAGGTCGCGCACCATCTGCGCGTCCATGCGTTCGCGATCGATCACGTCAACGGTATTGGGCACGTCGGCGATTGCGCGCGCGGTGCGGGTAGCGGTTACCACCACCCGGTGGAAATCGGTGGCCACGGCGGCCGCGGCCGCGTCGGCCCCGCCTTCGGGCTCAACGGCGGCGGCAGACGCGGACAGGACCGCGCAAAAGGCAAGGAATAGACGACTCGGACGCATTGCAGGCTCGCATGGATCAATCGCGGGCGGCAGCTGGCGTCCGGGGAAACCGGAGGGCGGGCGGGCCTTGGAATCGGGGCACCGGAGCGGTGCCCCGCGGTTACTTGGTCAGGATCAACTTGTCGTTACGGGTATGGCGCAAGCGGTAGCACTCGCCGCCATGGCGGATGAGCACTTCGCGCTGGCCCTGCAGCAGACGGGCGCTGTCGAGCTCGGACGCGCCCGGGGCGGCGTGGGAGGGGCTGCGCGCGTCGGCTCCGGTGGAGCCGGAACCCGGGTTTTCGTCACATGAGGGGACGGAAAGCATCGGACAGTTCCAGTGGGCTGGGGCAAGTGATGGTAATGATTCTCATTTGCCTGTCAACCCGTGTGCTGACGCCGAATCTTGTCGCGCTATGCTCCGCGGGGGAAAGGGAGCTGCATCGGCATGCGCGATATGGTCAAAGCGCCATCCAGGATCATCAGCGAGCTGCTGGCACGACCGGACCAGCTCGCGCTGGAAATGGGCGCAGATGGCGAACTGCTGGTGGCCCGGGTGCGGGCGATCGGCTGTGCGATTGCGCTGCTGCTGCCTGCGCTGCTGCTGCTTGGCGGCGGCACCGTGCACGAAGCGATGATCGGCTTGGCCGCGGCCGTAGTGGCCAACATTTTTGCCCAGGTGTGGCTGGCCCTGGCCCGCAACGCGCGCCGGCACCGCTGGCTGCCCCTGGCCAGCAGCATCTGGGATGTCACCGCCACCAGCTGCGTCCTGGCCGCCCTCGCGTTCCGCGATCCGGTGGCTGGCACGGGCAGTCTGGTGGTTTGGTGCTTCTATGTCATTGCGATCCTGCTCACCGCGCTGCGCCATGACGGCCGCCTGACGCTGTACATCGGCGCCCTGGCCACGGTGCAGTACGCGCTGCTGGCCGGGCTGATCTTTGCCGTGACCCCGGCCGAGCTGCTGGTGTCGGTGGACTACGGCACCGCATCCATCGGCGGTCAGATGCAGCGGGTGGTCCTGCTGCTGCTGGTGACCGTGGTCATCGCCACCATCGTCTACCGCATGCAGCGGCTGGTGGAGATGTCCGGCCGTGACGGGCTGACCGGACTGCCCAACCGCGCGTGGCTGTTGCAGAGCATGCCGCGGATCTTCGAATCGGCCCGCGGCAGCGGCGCTTCGCTTAGCCTGGCCCTGCTGGACCTGGACAGCTTCCGCCGCATCAACGACGAAGCCGGGCACCAGAGCGGCGACCGCGCGATCCGCCAGGTCGCCGCCCAGCTTGAGCAGATGCTGGAGGAAAACGAGCACCTGGCCCGGATCGGAGGCCAGGAGTTCGTGCTGCTGCTCGCCTCGCCGATCGGCAGCGCATGGGAGCGGCTGGACCGGATGCGGCTTCAGCTCAATGAACGTCCATTCCTGTCTGGACGCGGCACGGATCCGCATTGGCTCTCGTTCAGCGCGGGGCTGGCGGCCTGGCCCCAGGACGGGGCCTCCACCTCGGCCCTGCTGCGTTCGGCGGATCGGCGACTGCAGCAGGCCAAGCTGGCCGGACGCAACCGGGTACTGGCCCGCGACGGCTGAATTCCAGTCTTTCCGGCAATGGTCGATATTGCCGTGCTGCCCTCCCTCGCCTAACCTGCCCGATTGACTGCGTGCCCAGGGGCAACGATGGAAGGTTTGATGCGGGTCGGCTTCGGCCTGGTGGGGCTGGCTGTGCTGGTGGGGATCACCTGGCTGTTCTCCGACAACAAGCGCCGGGTGTCGTGGTCGCTGGTGGGCACCGGGCTGGTGCTGCAGATCGTGTTCGCCACCCTGGTGCTGCTGGGCGACAGGTTCCTCGGCTGGCTCGGTTCGGTCAGCCCCACGCTGTTGCTGTGGCTGCCGCGGCTGGCGGTTGGCGCCTGGGTCATCACCGCGGCGCTGATCCTGGCAGCGTCCATCACCCGCCGTACCGGTGGTGCGCCCGAACGAGTGATGCGCATGGCAAACACCGCGCTGCCGGTCGCGGCGGTGGCCACGGCACTGTCAGCGCCCTACTTCGGCGCGGTGATCGGGGCGATTTCCCGCGGTTTCGTCGGCTTGCTGGCCTTCACCGGCGAGGGCGCGAGCTTTATTTTCGGCGATTTCACCGACACCTCGCGCTTCGGCTTCATCTTCGCCTTCCAGGTGCTGCCGACCATCATCTTCTTTGCCAGCCTGATGAGCGTGCTCTACCACGTCGGGGTCATGCAGAAAATCGTGGAGGCCATGTCCTGGGGCATGACCAGGCTGATGCGGGTGTCGGGTGCGGAAACCCTGGCGGTCAGTGCCAATACATTCGTCGGCCAGACCGAAGCGCCGCTGGTGATCCGCCCCTACGTGCCGCAGATGACCCAGTCCGAGCTGCTCACCGTGATGGTGTCGGGCATGGCCACCATTGCCGGCGGGGTGCTGGGCGCGTTCGTGATCCTGCTCGGCGGTGACGATCCGGTGCAGCAGGCCTATTTCGCCCGCCACCTGATCACCGCCAGCGTGATGGCGGCGCCGGCCACCATCGTGATCGCCAAGATCCTCAAGCCCGAGACCGAAACTCCGCTGACCATGGGCTCGGTACGAATCGAGGTGGAGCACACGACTGCCAACGTGATCGACGCCGCTGCCACCGGCGCCGCCGAGGGCCTGAAGCTCGCCTTGAACGTGGGCGCAATGCTGCTGGCCTTCATTGCCCTGATTGCCCTGCTCAACGCGCCGCTGGTGTGGCTGGGCCAGACCACCGGCCTTGAACAGGTGATGGGCCGACCGACCGACCTGTCCGCCCTGCTGGGCGTCCTCCTCTCGCCGCTGGCCTGGATCATCGGCGTGCCGTGGCACGAGGCCTCGACGGTTGGCGGACTGATCGGCACGAAAGTGGTGCTCAACGAATTCGTCGCCTATGTGCAGCTGAGCGAGATCCTGCGCGGCAACGTGGATGGCGTGAGCCTGGGACCGCAGGGAACCCTGATCGCCACCTACGCGCTGTGCGGCTTTGCCAACTTCAGCTCGATCGCGATCCAGATCGGAGGCATCGGCGGCATCGCACCGACCCGCCGCGCCGAACTGGCCAAGTTGGGACTGCGCGCGGTACTCGGCGGTTCCATCGTGACCATGATGACCGCCACCATTGCCGGCGTTCTGACCAACCTGGCCTGAGCCTGGGGATTGCATGAGCAGCGCCCGCGTCACCGTCGTCGGTTCCTTCAACGTCGATCACGTCTGGCATGCACCACGCCTGCCGCGGCCAGGCGAGACCCTGGCGGGTGAATACACCACCGGGCCAGGCGGCAAGGGCTTCAACCAGGCCGTGGCAGCGCGGCGTGCGGGTGCTGCAACCAGCTTCATCTGCGCCCTGGGCGACGATGCCGGCGGCGCCATGGCCAGGGATCTGGCCGCGACCGACGGGATCGACCTGCACGTGCAGCAGGCCGACGCGCCCACCGGCACCGCCGGGATCTATACCGATGCCGCGGGTCGCAACTCGATCGTGATCGGCCCCGGTGCCAACGGCGCGCTGCATGCGGCGTTTGTACGCGCGCAGGATGCGATCCTGCGCTCCGCGCGCGTGGTACTTGCCCAGCTCGAATCCCCCCCCGCGTCGATCCTGGCGGCCCTGCTGGGCGTCCGTGCGGGCGGCGGCATGGCGATGCTCAACCCTGCGCCCGCCAATGCCCCGGTGAGCGCAGAGCTGTTGGCCGCCTCAGACCTCATCACCCCCAACGAAACCGAGTTCTCCGCGTTGCTGCAGGCCCACGGCCATGGCGCGGTCGCGCCGGACAGCATCGCCGGCCTGCAGCCCGCGGCCCTGCATGCCCTGTGCCGGACTCTGCTGCCGCACGGCAGCGTGGTGGTGACCCTGGGTGAGATGGGCGCCTTCGTTTCACATCCGCCGGGCCGTCTGCACGGCGACGTGGACAGCCACTACCTGGTGCCGGCCGAGCGCGTTGCCACCGTGGATACCACCGGTGCCGGCGACGCCTTCAACGGGTCGCTGGCCGCGGGGCTGGCCAGCAGCGACGGGCAGCCTTTCGCCGTCCACGTGCGCTTTGCCGCGTGCTTCGCCGCCCTGTCCACCGAGCGTGCCGGAGCCGCCGCTGCCATGCCTGCGGCCGAGCAGGTACGACAGCGCTTCCCCACGCACGCCGCCTGACCGGACCCTCTCCAACCTGGCCACGGCCCGCGGCCGGATCGGCGACAATTCCACCATGCAGATCGGAAGCCACCGCATTGCACCCCGGCTGATCCTCGCCCCGATGGCGGGGGTCACCGACAAGCCGTTCCGGCAGCTGTGCAAGCAGCTGGGGGCCGGGTTGGCGGTGTCGGAAATGACCACCAGCGATCCGCGCCTCTGGCATACGGAAAAATCCCTGCGGCGCATGGACCACGCCGGCGAGCCGGATCCGGTGAGCGTGCAGATCGCCGGCACCCAGCCCCAGGTGATGGCCGAGGCAGCGCGGCACAACGCCGGTCAGGGCGCGCAGATCATCGATATCAACATGGGCTGTCCGGCCAAGAAGGTGTGCAGCGCCTGGGCCGGATCGGCGCTGATGCGCGATGAGGCGCTGGTGGCCGGCATTCTGGAGGCCGTGGTGGGCGCGGTTGATGTGCCGGTGACGCTGAAGATCCGCACCGGCTGGGACACGGAACATCGCAACGCGCCGCAGATCGCCCGCATCGCCCAGGAAAGCGGCATCGCTGCGCTGGCGGTGCACGGGCGCACGCGCGACCAGCACTACAAGGGCGAGGCTGAGTACGACACTATCGCCGCGATCAAACAGGACCTTTCAATCCCGGTGATCGCCAATGGCGACATCGACTCGCCGGAAAAAGCCGCATACGTGCTCAGCGTCACCGGCGCCGACGCGCTGATGATTGGCCGCGCGGCCCAGGGCCGGCCGTGGATCTTCCGCGAGATCGCCCACTACCTGGCCACCGGGGAGCACCTGCCCGAGCCATCGCTGCTGGAAGTGCGCGACGTGCTGATCGGGCATCTGCAGGCCCTGCACGCCTTCTACGGAGAAGCTTCCGGGGTCCGCATCGCCCGCAAGCATCTGGGCTGGTACGCCAAGGACCGCCCGGAGAACCGCGCATTCCGCGCGGTAGTCAACCAGGCTGAAACCGCGGACGCGCAGATCAGCCTGACCCGGGACTATTTCGACGCGCTGGCCGCCGGAGCCACTCCCGGACTGCGGGCCGCCGCCTGAGTTTCGCGCGGCGCTTCAATCCCGCGGGTCATCGCCGGCGCGGCGCGCGCCGGATCATTCCAGATCCGCTGCCATAACCCTGCCAGCCCTCCCTGCGGCAATTGCATGGGCAGCTGCTCGGGATGGATCGCCCGCCAATTGTCGCCATCCCGCTCAGCAACGACGAAGGTGAAGCTGTAGTCCGGCTCGGCTCCCATGCGCAGGTCGCTCAGCAGCAAACGGTCATCTTCGACCCGTACCTTCATGAAGCCATGGTTGAACCACGCCAGCCGCTGGACGTCGGGCAGCCCGGCGGCAGCCGCCAACTCGCGGTTGTCGGAAGGGTAATGGTGGAACCTGATCAAGCCACTGTCCGCCACCAGCGAGCGCTCGCCTTCAACGAAGCCGTCAGGAGTCATCGCCACCACCCGCCACAGCAACGTATTGAGTGGCATCGGCACGGAGAACCGGGGTGCGTCCTGCAGGCCGATCGCCGCCAGCGAGCGCTCGGCTTCGCGTTCCACCAGGCCTTTGGCCACCAGCGACCAGCCCAGATAAACGGTGCTCAGGGCCAGCCCCAGCACCAGAGCCCGCTGCCCCAGCGCGCGCGGCCCGGCGTACAGGGCCACCACGGTGCCCAGCAGCAGCCAGAGCGTGTAGGCGGGGTCGATGATGAACAGCGTCGACCACATCACCGGGCGGGCCGGCAGCGGCCACCACAGCTGGGTCCCGTAGACGGTGAAGGCATCCAACAGTGGATGGGTTACCAGCGCCAGCTGGATGGCCCAGAACCAGCGCTGCGGCGCCTGCGCCACCCGCCCGCCGCGACGCTGGAAGAACCACCAGATCGCCCAGGCCACGAACGGCAGCACCAGCAGCGAATGGCTGGCGCCGCGATGCAATGTCATCAGCGCGACCGGGTTGTCGGTCAACAGCAGCAGCGGCAGTGAATCCAGATCGGGCAGCGTGCCGAGCACCGCGCCTGCGGTCATCGCCACCCTGCGGTGCGCCGCCGGCACCACCGCGGCGGCAACCGATGCGCCAAGCAATATCTGGGTCAGGGAATCCATGCCCTAATTGTAGGACGGCACCCGCCGGGGCCGGCTCAATGCACGCTGGCGCCGCAGCACTTCTTCCACTTCTGTCCGCTGCCGCAGGGGCAGGGATCGTTGCGGCCGGGCTGCGCCTTGCCCTGCACTGGCACCTGTGCTTCCTGCAATTGCGCAAGATGGAGGTCCTGCAGCAGGGCGGGGACGGAAGAAAGCAAGTCCCAGCGCTCATCGAAGTCGAAACGGTCTTCCCAATCCAGGCCCAGCTCGCCGGCCTGGACCGGATCGATCAGGGTCAGGCGGGCCAGGTCTTCAAGATCGCGGGCCAGATCCTCATCGTCCGCGGCCCACGCCGACCAGCCTTCCGCCCGCAGAGCAACGCCCTGGAGGAAACCGGACGCCCACAGCGCACCGAGCGGAAAATCCTGCGGCACCGAGGCCAGCGGGTCATCGTCAGGCCCCAGTTCGCCATGTTCCGGCGCGGGAAGCCCGAGGAAGGGCAGCAGCTCGAAATCCCGCTGCATCGCCTCTTCCGACTCGTCGTCCTCATCGGCAAGCGGCTGCGCTACCCGCCACTTCACATGGCTCCACAGCTGGGCCAGCAGCGCATGTGCCTGCTGCAGGGCTTCGGCGCCCAGGCGCGCATCGCCCATCGCCAGCGGCAGGTAGTCTCCCGGCCCCGCGGCCGGAGCGGGGCCGACCATGAGCGCGGAGAACAACCCGTCCAGCGCCTCCAACGGCATGCCGCCATGGTCCATGGCCCAGCTTTCGGCAAGCGTTTCCAGCGCCGCCAGGTCTTCCTCTTCGATCGGTACGCAACCGTCTTCCATCTGTGCCATCGTTGTTTTTGCCTGATCAGTTGAGCCGCAGTTTAACGCCGCCGTCCAATCAGCAGGCAATCATGCAAAGCAGGGACGCGAAGAGTATCATTCGCGGCCATCTTTCCATCCGAATACAGGGATACAGCCGATGTCGAGCTACCTCTTCACCTCTGAGTCGGTATCTGAAGGCCACCCGGACAAGGTCGCCGACCAGATTTCCGACGCCGTTCTGGACGCCATGCTGGCCCAGGACAAGGGCGCCCGCGTGGCCTGCGAGACCCTGATCAAGACCGGCGTGGCAATCGTCGCCGGCGAGGTCACGACCTCGGCCTGGGTGGACCTGGAGGCGCTGGTGCGCAAGGTCATCACCGATATCGGCTATGACAGCTCCGACGTCGGCTTCGATGGCGACACCTGCGGCGTACTCAACCTGATCGGCAAGCAGTCCCAGCACATCGCCCAGGGCGTGGACCGCAAGGACCCGGAAATGCAGGGCGCCGGCGACCAGGGCCTGATGTTCGGCTATGCCTGCAACGAGGCGCCCGAGTACATGCCCGCGCCGATCTACTACAGCCACCGGCTGGTCGAACAGCAGGCCAAGGTGCGCAAGAAGCGCAATTCGCCGCTGCCGTGGCTGCGCCCGGACGCCAAGAGCCAGGTGACCCTGCGCTACGACGGCAACGAGATCGTGGGTCTGGATGCGGTGGTGCTCTCCACCCAGCACGCCCCGGGCGTGAAGCAGAAGGACCTGGTGGAGGCCGTGCGCGAGCACATCCTCAAGCCGGTGCTGCCCAAAGCGTGGCTGGATGCGCTGCCGAAGAAGGCGCTGCACATCAACCCGACCGGCAAGTTCGAGATCGGCGGGCCGGTGGGCGACGCCGGCCTGACCGGACGCAAGATCATCGTCGACACCTACGGCGGCATGGCCCGCCACGGTGGCGGCGCGTTCTCGGGCAAGGACCCGTCCAAGGTTGACCGTTCGGCTGCCTACGCCGCCCGCTACGTGGCCAAGAACGTGGTCGCCGCCGGCCTGGCCGACAGGTGCGAGGTGCAGGTGAGCTATGCCATCGGCGTGGCCGAGCCCACCTCCATCTCGGTCACCACCTTTGGCACCGGCAGGATCCCGGATGAGCAGATCGAAAAGCTGATCCGCGCCCACTTCGACCTGCGTCCCTACGGCATCATCAAGATGCTCGACCTGATCCACCCCATCTACCAGCCCACCGCCGCCTACGGCCACTTCGGCCGCAAGCCCTACCAGCACACCTATCGCTGGGAAGAGACGGTGAACGGCAAGGTGGAAAAGCATTCCTCGACCGCGACCGCCTTCTCCTGGGAGAAGACCGACCGCGCCGAGGAACTGCGCAAGGCCGCGAAGCTGAAATAGCCGGATCGGGCCGCCCGGCGGTTACGTTCGGTCGGCCCCTCGTCCGGTTGATCCTGCCGTTGTAGGAGCGCGCCATGCGCGCGAAGCCGCGTGAATCCGGACCGTGCGGTGTGGCGTCGGTCACGATCCGGTGACCGATGCCGCGTTGTGATGCCATGTGTCACGCGGCTTCGCGGGCGTGGCCCGCTCCTACAACAACGCAGATTCATGCGTGAAAAAAGGCCGCCCAGTGGGCGGCCTTCCTGTATCTGCACAGCTGGCTGGAAGATCAGCCGTTGAGCAGCTTGGCGATCGCCGGGCCGAGGTCGCCAGGCGACTTGACCGTGGTCACGCCGGCCTTTTCCAGCGCGGCGAACTTGCCTTCGGCCGTGCCCGAACCGCCCGATGCGATCGCACCGGCGTGGCCCATGCGCTTGCCCGGAGGGGCGCTGGCGCCGGCGATGAAGCCGACCACCGGCTTGGTCACGTGCTCGGCGATGTACTCGGCCGCTTCTTCCTCGGCACTGCCGCCGATTTCGCCGACCATGATGATGCCTTCGGTCTGCTCGTCGTCCTGGAACAGCTTCAGGCAGTCGATGAAGCTCAGGCCGTGGATCGGGTCGCCGCCGATGCCGATCACCGTCGACTGGCCCAGGCCCGCGTCGGTGGTCTGCTTCACGGCTTCATAGGTCAGCGTGCCCGAACGCGACACGATGGCCACCTTGCCGGCCTGGTGGATGTGGCCCGGCATGATGCCGATCTTGCACTCGCCCGGAGTGATGATGCCGGGGCAGTTCGGCCCCACCAGCACGGTGTCCGGGTAGGTCAGGTTCAGGGTCTGCTTGACCCGCAGCATGTCCAGCACCGGGATGCCTTCGGTGATGCACACGATCACCTGGATGCCGGCTTCAGCGGCCTCCAGGATGGCGTCGGCCGCGAACGGCGGCGGCACGTAGATCACCGAAGCGTTGGCGCCGGTTTCCTCGACCGCATCGATCACGGTGTTGAACACGGGCAGGCCCAGGTGCTCGCTGCCGCCCTTGCCCGGGGTCACGCCGCCGACAACCTTGGTGCCGTACTCGAGCATCTGCTCAGCGTGGAAGGTGCCCTGCTGGCCGGTAAAGCCCTGCACGATCACCTTGGTGTTTTTATTGACGAGAACGCTCATTGCGATTGGATCCTTGGAAGTGGGGTCAGGCAGCCTTGGCTGCGGCGACGGCCTTGCGGGCACCGTCGTTGATGTCGTCGGCCGAGGTGATCGCCAGGCCGGAGTTCTTCAACATCTCCTTGCCCGCGTCCACGTTGGTCCCCTCCAGGCGCACGATCACCGGCACCTTGACGTCCACTTCCTTGACCGCGGCAATGATGCCCTCGGCGATCATGTCGCAGCGCACGATGCCGCCGAAGATGTTGACGAAGATCGCCTTCACATCGTCGGACGACAGGATCAGCTTGAACGCCTCGGTCACCCGCTCCTTGGTGGCGCCGCCGCCGACATCGAGGAAGTTGGCCGGCGAGCCGCCCTCCAGCTGGATCACGTCCATGGTGGCCATGGCCAGGCCCGCGCCGTTGACCATGCAGCCGATGTTGCCGTCCATGGTCACGTAGTTCAGGTCGTGCTGGCTGGCGGCGACCTCGGTCTCGTCTTCCTGGCGGATGTCGCGCATGGCCACCAGGTCCGGGTGGCGGTAGGCGGCGTTGTCGTCAGAGTCGACCTTGCCGTCGAGCACCGCCAGGCTGCCGTCGGTGAGGATGGCCAGCGGGTTCAGTTCAACCAGCGCCAGGTCCTTCTCGTTGAACAGCTTGTACAGCCCCATCATGATCTTCGACAGCTGGCCGACCTGCTTGGCGTTCAGGCCGAGCGCGAAGCCCAGGTCGCGGCACTGGTACGGCTGCAAACCCTGGATGTAGTTGACGTTGAGGGTCTGGATCTTCTCCGGCGTCTCGGCGGCCACCTGCTCGATGTCCATGCCACCTTCGCTGGAAGCGATGAAGGTGATCGACTGGGTCGAACGGTCCACCAGCACCGACAGGTACAGCTCCTTGGCGATATCGGTGCCTTCGGAGATCAGCACCGAATCGATCGGCAGCTCGACGCCCGCGGTCTGGTAGGTCGCCATCTTCGTACCAAGCATCGCCTTGGCGTATTCGCGCACTTCATCGTGGGTCTTGGCCAGCTTCACGCCGCCTGCCTTGCCGCGGCCACCCGCGTGGATCTGCGCCTTGACCACCCACAAGTTGCCGGGGATGGCCTTGGCGGCCTCGACGGCCTCTTCGGGAGAGCGCGCGATGCGCCCCGCGGGAACTGCGATGCCGTAATCGACAAACAGTTGTTTTGCCTGGTATTCGTGGAAATTCATGTGGGATCCATGCGTGGGAGGGGTCAAATGCGCCCCGGAGGTCCGCACGGACCCGGGGCGCCGCACCGCGCATGCCGCGCGCGGCCGGTCCACATATTCTCGCCGATGCGGCTGGCGCGGGCAAAACACCCCTCGCCGGGGCGTCGCCGGAGCCCTCACCGGCGAGCCTATACTCGGCCCCTGGATCCTGACGGCCGCATCACTTGCCCTCGATTTTCGCTCCACCCGCCTATACCCAGCGCGTCCTGCGGCGCGAGCTGTACCTGTTCGCGCTCTACCGCCTGCTTGAAGCCAGCCTGCTCGCCCTGGTGGTATTTGGGCCTTGGGAGTTTTTGAGCGGCGAGCCACGCAATATCGCGCTGGCCACCGCCGCGTGCCTGGCCTACCTGCCGGCGGCGATGCTGCTGTTCTTCTGGTCGCGCCGCACCGACACGCGGATGTCGGAAGTAGCGCTGGTGGGGGTATGCACCGACATCATCGTTGCCGCGCTGGTCACCCATGCCATTCCCCAGGCAGGACCGGGCGTGGCCCTGATGCTGGTGTTCAACCTGGGCGCGGCGGCGCTGTTCCTGCGCCTGCAGGCTGGACTGGCCGTGGCCGCCTTCGCCGCGGCGGCGCTGGTGGTGGAGTTCGTGTGGAGCAGGCTGGATGGCAGCGCAGGCGATCGCCCGCTGGCCGAACTGCTGATGTTCACCTTCAGCTTCTTCGCCATGGTGACGCTGACTTTCCTGCTGGGCCAGCGCCTGCGCACCAGCCAGGACCTGGCGGACCGGCGCGGCGCCGAGGCCGAGAACCTCGCCGGGATCAACGAGCTGATCATCCGCCGCATGCGCACCGGGGTGCTGATGGTCGACGCCACCCGGCGCGTGCGCCTGGCCAATGAAGCGGCGACACAGCTGTATGGCGAAACCGAACAGGGTCTGGAGGGGCGCGCGCTGTCGGATCTGTCGCCCGAGCTGACCGACCGGCTCAAGGAATGGCTGCGCACGGGCGCGCTGGATGACACCCCGATGGGTTACGGCAGCGAGCGGCTGGAAGTGCAGCCGCGCTTCACCCGCCTGCTCAACGACAGTGACACCGTACTGGTGTTCCTCGACGACGCCTCGCTGGTCTCGCGCCGGGCGGAATCGCTGACGCTGTCTGCAATGGGCCGCTTCTCCGCCAGCCTGGCCCATGAAATCCGCAACCCGCTGGCGGCGATCAACTACGCGGTCCAGCTGCTGGAAGAGTCCACCAGCCTGCCGGATACCGATCGTCGCCTGCTCGAGATCATCCACCAGCAGTGCCAACGCACCAACGGCATCGTGGAAAGCGTGCTGGGCCTGGCGCGGCGCGAACGCGCCATGGGCGAGCAGCTGGAGCTGGTGGCCTTCTCGCGCCGCTTCGTCGACGAATTCTCCCGCACCATGACGCCGGAAAACGGCGTCCTGCAGGTCAACGATCGCCAGAAGCCTCTGATCGGGGTGTTCGATCCCGGCCACCTGCAGCAGATCCTCACCATCCTGGTGCAGAACGCCATCAACTACGGCCGCCTGCCGGGCGAAGCCGCCCGGGTCACCATCGCGGTGAGTGAACTGGACGGACGGCCGGTGATCGAAGTGCTGGACCGTGGGCCCGGCGTGCCGGACGCGATCGCCGCGCAGCTGGGGCGTCCGTTCTTCACCACCTCCGAACACGGCACCGGCCTTGGCCTCTATATCGCCCGTGAGCTGAGCCGCTCCAACGGCGCCAGCCTGGATTACGTATCGGTGCCGGGCGGCGGTGCCTGCTTCCGCATCGTCCTCGCCGGACGCAATCCGCTGCTGGCCACGCAGCTGCCCTGACAGGGGCATAAAAGCGCTGAAAAAGGGCACCTCCCGCCCCATATCGTTACTTTGGTCCTGCCCCAAGGCACAATGGATGCCGAATCCGCACTGCCAGGCCCGTCAATGAGTGAAAACAGCAGCGTTCTGATCGTCGATGACGAGCATGACATCCGCGAGCTGCTGGTCCTGACCCTGGGACGCATGGGCCTGCGCACCGATACCGCTGCCAATCTCACCGCCGCCCGGCAGCTGCTCAGCGCCAATACGTACGACCTGTGCCTGACCGACATGCGCCTGCCCGACGGCTCGGGGTTGGAGCTGGTGACCGAGATCGCCACCCATTTCCCCGACACGCCGGTTGCAATGATCACGGCCTACGGCAACGTCGAAGCCGCCGTGGAGGCACTCAAGGCCGGCGCGTTCGACTTTGTCAGCAAGCCGGTGGACGTGCACATGCTTCGCGGCCTGGTGCGCCAGGCGCTGGACCTGTCGCAGAACAGCCAGCAGCAGCCGGAAGAGGCCAATCGCCTGTTTGGCGAATCCGAAGCGATGATCACCCTGCGCCGGACCATTTCCAAAGTCGCGCGCAGCCAGGCACCGGTGCACATCAGCGGCGAATCCGGCACCGGCAAGGAGCTGGTGGCGCGCACCATCCATGCCCAGGGCGCGCGCTCAGCCGGCCCCTTCGTGCCGGTCAACTGCGGCGCGATTCCCAACGAACTGATGGAAAGCGAGTTCTTCGGCCACAGGAAGGGCAGCTTCACCGGCGCCCATGCCGACAAACCCGGACTGTTCCAGAGCGCCGATGACGGCACCCTGTTCCTGGACGAAGTAGCCGAGCTGCCACTGTCGATGCAGGTCAAGTTGCTGCGCGCGATCCAGGAAAAAAAGGTGCGCCCGGTCGGCGCGCAGACCGAGGTGGACGTGGATGTGCGCATCCTCTCGGCCACCCACAAGGACCTGGCCGCGCTGGTCGAGGACGGCAGCTTCCGCCACGACCTGTACTACCGCATCAACGTGATCGGCCTGCACGTGCCGCCGCTGCGCGAGCGCACCGGCGACCTGCCGCTGCTGTCCACGGCCATCCTGCAGCGCCTGGCCCCGGCCATGAACCGCAGCGTGCCCCAGCTCTCGCCCCAGGCATCCGCTGCGCTGGAGGAATACGGCTTCCCCGGCAACGTACGCGAGCTGGAGAACATCCTCGAGCGCGCCATGGCCCTGGCCGACGGCGACGCCATCGAGGTCGAGGACCTGCAGCTGCCCCGGCACGAGCCGCGCCCCCCGCAGTCGCCCGCCGCCGGGCAGGGCGTGGACCCCTCCCGCCTCAGCCCCTATGACACCGCCTCCAGCGCCCTGCCTTCGTACATCGAGGAAATCGAGCGCGCCGCCATCCAGCAGGCGCTGCAGGAAAACCGCTACAACAAGACCAGGACCGCCGCCGCGCTGGGCATCACCTTCCGCGCCCTGCGCTACAAGCTCAAGAAGCTGGGCATCGACTGAACCGCCACCCGGGCGGGCCAGCGCGGCACGTCAGCCGCTGCGGCGCCGGAACAGCAGGAACGAGATCGTCAGCATCAGCACCGGTGGCAACAGGTAGGCGATGCGGAAGTCGAACTGGTACACGCCCGCCAGGCGCACGAACTGGTTCTGCAGCAGCCAGAACCCGAGTCCGAACACCACCCCGATGAACAGCCGACGCCCCTGCCCGCCGCTGCGCAGGCTGCCGAAGGCGAACGGGATCGCCGCCAGGCACAGCGCCAGCACGTTGAGCGGATAGAACCAGCGGCCCCAATAATGCTCCTCGTACTCGCTGGCATCCAGTCCGTTGCGTTGGCGGTAATCGATGCCCCGGCGCAGGTCCGACGTGGTCTGGTAACGGGGCCGCCACAGGTTGCCGGCGGTGGCCAACGCGGCCGCATCCAGCTGCGAGGTCCAGCGCTCCTCCATCACCTCGGTCTCGGAGACCGAGCGCTCCTCGAACCACACCCGGCGCACCCCCTGCAGCAGCCAGCCATCACCGTCATGCGCGGCGCTGGCCGCCCTGGCCACCGACGCCAGGCGGCCCTCTTCGTCGAATTCGAACAGGCGCACGTCGCTCAGTTCCAGCCATTGCCGATCGCCCTCGCGCCGCTCTTCGCCGCCCTGGGCGTTGAGGAAGGTATCGCCCTCGCGCGCCCACAGGCCCGAATAGCGGGCCACGATCAGGTCGCTGGATTTGGCCGCCGCCTTCATGTTGTCCGCGCTGCGCTGGGCCCACGGCGCCAGGGTTTCGGCGTTGAGGATCATGACCACGGTGATCAGCAGCAGCGGCACTGCCACCGACGCGCTCAGCCTCTTGCGCGACAGGCCCACCGCCCGCAGCGCGGTCAGCTCCGAGCTGGCGGCCAGCACGCCCAGCCCCATCAGCGTGCCGATCACCGCCCCGGTCGGGAACATCATGTAGGCCCGGCGCGGGAGGGTGTAGATGACATAGGTGAGCGCCGGGACGAAGCCGTAATCGCCCTCGCCGATATCATCGATCTCCGCCAGCAGGCCGCTGATCATCAGGTCCAGCCCGGTGAGCACTGCCCAGGTCAGCAGCACGCTGGTCAATACCACGCGCGCCACGTACAGGTCGTGGATTTTTGGCAACATCTTCATGCCCGTCGCCTCCACGGAGCGCGGCGCA
Source organism: Luteimonas sp. A277 (assembly GCF_054052045.1). The sequence continues at coordinate 233,955 of NZ_JBSVRG010000003.1, read as the reverse complement.
AGCGGCCGTCGTCAAAATACATCCACAGCCCGAGCGCCAGGACCGGCAGCACCAGCCACCACAGCCCCAATCCCAGCGGAATGGTGCCTTCGGCCAGCCAGTCCTGGCCCAGGATCATCAGGTTGACGCTGACGAAGTACCCGAGGAAAGCAAGCATGGTGCGGCCGTAGCGCGATTGCCGGGGCGGGCTGCGCGCCAGCGGCACTGCCAGCAGCCCGAAACCCAGCGCCAGCAGCGGCGGCGCCAGGCGGAAGTGCAACTCGGCCCGCGCCTCCGGGCGCTCATCGCCCAGCAGCGCCAGGGTGGGCATCAGCTCCGGGTCTTCCTCGTCCCGGCTGTGGTCAGCCGGGGGCAGGCGCAGCTCATTGCTGGCAAACCGCATCAGGCGGAAATCCAGCCCGTCTTCCTGCGGCCCTTCCACGCGGAAACCATCATCAAGGACCAGGTAGCGTTCGCCGTCGGGCTCCACGTTCAGCCGCCCGGTCGTCGAGGTGGTCACGTCCATGCGCGCACCTTCCTGCTGGTAGACGAACACCCGCGTCATCTGGGTGCCATCCCCCGACATGCCGCCCACGTAGACCACCCCGCCACCGCCTGGAATCTCCACGAACCGGCCCGCCTCCAGCCCGGCCACCATCATGCTGCGGCTGCCGGCTTCCACCATGCGCGCGGAATAGTCGCGCGCCCAGGGCCCCAGCCACATCGAGCACACCGCCACCAGCAGCACCATCGGCACGATCAGCATCAGCACCGGCCGCAGCAGCCGCCGCGGCCCCACGCCGGTGGCGGTGAGCACCGGCATCTCCGAATCCCGGTACAGCCGGCCCACCGACAGCAGCAGGCCCAGCAGCAGGCCCAGCGGCAGGATCAGCGGCAGGTAGTTGAGCACCTGCAGGCCGAGCTGGGACAGCATCATCCCCGCCGGCACCCGCCCGCGGGCGATATTGCCCAGCACGTCGGCGAACACGCCGCCAAGGCTGACCACCATCAGCACGACCATCACGGCAAAGGTGGCCTGGGCGAATTCGCGGAACAGATAGCTGTCGAGTTTGGGCATCAAAAGGGTGCTTGCTTTAGACTTGGGGATTCACTTTTGTTCTTTACAGCATGCTTCCACGCCGCCCGCGAAGGCGCAGGCTGGCCGATCCGCAGAGCCGGATCCGGGCGTGGATTGTCCGATTGTAAGGAACTGGACACGGAATCTCGTTGATGACCCTGGAATTCACCCTGAATCATGCTCCCGCCGCGACCGCCGACACCGGCTGCGTTGTGGTGGGCCTCTTCGCCGACAAGGCCCTGACCCCCGCCGCTGCGGTGCTGGACGAGGCCAGCGGTGGCCGTCTGTCGCGCCTTGTCGCGCGTGGCGACCTGCCCGGCAAGCCCGGCAGCGCCGTGCTGCTGCACGAACTGGAAGGTATCACCGCGCCACGGGTGCTGGTGGTTGGCCTGGGCGAGCGCGACCGGTTTGACGCCGCGCGCTACCAGCAGGCGGTGGCCACCGCGGCGCGTACGCTCAAGACCGGAGCCACGGATTCCGCGCTGCTGACCCTGACCGAGGTGCTGGTGAAGGACCGCGACGCGGCCTGGAACATCCGCCAGGCGGTGATCACCACCGACCACGCGACCTACCGCTATACCGCCACCCTGGGCGAGAAGAACAAGAAGCGCGAGCACACCGGCCTGACCTCGGTGGCCGTGGCCGGCGACGATGCCCAGGCCCTGGCCCAGGGCAGGGCGATCGCCGCAGGCGTGAAGTTCGCCCGCGAGCTGGGCAACCTGCCGCCGAACATCTGCAACCCGGCCTACCTGGCCGACCAGGCCCGCGATTTTGCCAGCCGCTTTGAAAAAGCCGGCTGCACGGTGCTCGAAGAAGAACAGATGGAAGAGCTCGGCATGGGCTCGCTGCTGTCGGTGGCGCGCGGCTCGGCCAACCGTCCGCGGCTGATCGTGCTGGAGTGGAACAATGGTGGCGACGCCAAGCCCTACGTGCTGGTCGGCAAGGGCATCACCTTTGATACCGGCGGGATCAACCTCAAGACCCAGGGCGGCATCGAGGAGATGAAGTACGACATGTGCGGCGCCGCCACGGTGCTGGGCACGTTCGTGTCCGCGGTGGGCCTGGAACTGCCGATCAACCTGCGCGTGGTGGTACCGGCGGTGGAGAACGCCATCGACGGCGACAGCTACCGCCCGTCCGACGTCATCACCAGCATGTCCGGCAAGACGATTGAAGTGGGCAACACCGACGCCGAAGGCCGCCTGATCCTGTGCGATGCGCTCACCTATGCCGAGCGCTTCGAGCCCGAGGCGCTGGTGGACGTGGCCACCCTCACCGGTGCCTGCATGGTCGCGCTCGGCCGCCAGGCTTCGGGCCTGATGAGCAAGCACGACGACCTGGCCAACGAGCTGCTGGCCGCCGGCGAGACCGTGTTCGACCGCGCATGGCGCCTGCCGCTGTGGGATGAATACCAGTCGATGCTCGATTCCAACTTCGCCGACATCTACAACATCGGTGGACGCTGGGCGGGCGCGATCACCGCAGGCTGCTTCCTCTCGCGCTTCACCGAGGGCCAGCGCTGGGCGCACATCGACATCGCCGGCAGCGCCAGCGGCGACGGCAAGATGGGCATGGCTTCCGGACGCCCGGTGGGCCTGCTCAGCCAGTGGCTGCTGGACCGCGTCTGAGGCCTGGCAGTGCGCGCCGACTTCTACCTGATCGCCAAGCCGCGGTTCCGCGACGAACCGCTGCGCCTGGTGTGTGAGCTGGTGCGCAAGGCGCACGCCGCCAACCTGCCCACCCTGGTGCTGGCGCGCGACCGCACCCAGGCCGAGCTGCTGGACGACCTGCTGTGGGACATGGGCGACGACGCCTTCATCCCGCACCAGATCGCCGGGCTTGACCCTGATGAAGACGGCGAAACGCCGGTGCTGATCGCCGGCCCGGAGTACGACGCGCCAATGCGCCCGCTGGTGATCAACCTGCGCGATGCGGCGGTGGAAGGCGGCTTTGAGCGGGTGCTGGAAGTAGTGCCCGCCGATCCTTCCGCACGCGATCCCCTGCGCGAACGCTGGAAACAATACCGGGCCCGCGGGCTGCAGGTAACCAAGCACGATATGTGAGAGCAGCAGACCATGTCCCTGGCCCCCAGTTACAACCCCGGCAGTTTCGAGTCCCGCCTGTACGCCGAGTGGGAGTCATCGGGCGCGTTCGCGCCGCGCGGTGACGGCCCCGCGTACACCATCCTGCTGCCGCCGCCCAACGTCACCGGCACCCTGCACATGGGCCACGCGTTCCAGCACACCCTGCAGGACGCACTGGTGCGCTACCACCGCATGCGCGGCTACCGCACCCTGTGGCAGATGGGCAGCGACCACGCCGGCATCGCCACCGAGATGGTGGTGACCCGCAACCTGGCTGCCGAAGGCAATGGCGAGACCCGCGATTCGCTGGGCCGCGACGGCTTTATCGCCAAGGTCTGGGAGTGGAAGCAGCAGTCCGGCGACACCATCGAGCGCCAGATGCGCCGCATGGGCGTGTCCGGGGACTGGTCGCGCAAGGTCTTCACCATGGATGACGGCCCCTCGGCTGCCGTGGTGGAAGCCTTCGTGCGCTTGCACGAGCAGGGGCTGATCTACCGCGGCAAGCGCCTGGTCAACTGGGATCCGGTGCTGCAGACCGCGGTGTCCGACCTGGAAGTGGTCAACGAGGAAGAGAACGGCCATCTGTGGTCGATCCGCTATCCGCTGGCCGGCGGCGCCACCTACGAACACATCGAACAGGACGCCGACGGCAACGAGCTGCGCGAGACCCGCGACTACCTGGTGGTGGCCACCACCCGGCCGGAAACCATGCTCGGCGACAGCGCGGTGATGGTGCATCCGGAAGACGCGCGCTATGCCGGCCTGATCGGCAAGGCAGTGACGCTGCCGCTCACCGGGCGCGAGATCCCGGTGATCGCCGACGACTACGTCGACCGCGACTTCGGCACCGGCGTGGTCAAGGTCACTCCCGCGCACGATTTCAACGACAACGCGGTGGGCCAGCGCCACAACCTGCCGCTGATCAACATCTTCACCGCCACCGCCTGCATCAACGACGAAGCGCCGGAGCAGTACCGCGGCCTGGACCGCTTCGACGCCCGCAAGGCGGTGCTGGCGGACCTGGAGGCCGAGGGCCTGCTGGTTGAAACCAAACCCCACAAGCTGCAGGTGCCGCGCGGCGACCGCAGCGGCCAGGTGATCGAGCCGTACCTGACCGACCAGTGGTTCGTGCGCATGGACGGGATGGGCAAGCGCGGCCTGGAGCTGGTTGAAGGCGCTGATGGCAAGCCGGGCGCGGTCAAGTTCGTACCGCCGAACTGGATCAACACCTATCGCCACTGGCTGGGCAACATCCAGGACTGGACCATCAGCCGCCAGCTGTGGTGGGGCCACCGCATTCCGGCCTGGTTCGACGATCAGGGCAACGCCTATGTAGGTCGCGACGAGGCCGATGCGCGGGCGCGCGCCGGTCTGGGCACCGATGTGCCACTGCGTCAGGACAGCGATGTGCTGGAAACCTGGTTCTCCTCCGCGCTGTGGCCGTTCAGCACCATGGGCTGGCCGGACGAGGCCGCCATGGCCGAGCGCGGCTTTGGCGACTTCCTGCCTTCAAGCGTGCTGGTGACCGGCTTTGACATCATTTTCTTCTGGGTAGCCCGGATGATCATGATGACCGACCAGTTGACCGGCCAGGTGCCGTTCCGCGATGTCTACATCACCGGCCTGGTGCGCGACCGCGACGGGCAGAAGATGTCCAAGTCCAAGGGCAACATCCTCGACCCGCTGGACATCATCGACGGCATTGGTCTGGACGAGCTGGTTGCCAAGCGCACCACCGGTCTGATGCAGCCGCAGATGGAGGCACGGATCGACAAGGCCACCCGCAGGGAATTTCCCGACGGCATCGATGCGCACGGCGCCGATCCGCTGCGCTTCACCATGGCCGCGCTGGCCGGCCCGGGCCGCGACATCAAGTTCGACCTGGGCCGCGCCGAGGGCTACAAGAATTTCTGCAACAAGCTGTGGAACGCCACCCGTTTTGTGCTGATGAACACCAAAGGGGTGGATGCCAGCGGCGCCCACGAGCCGGTGACCGACGCCGAGAAATGGATCCTGGCGCGCCTGGCGGCCACCGCCGCCGAGGCAGAGGCCCACTTCGCCAGCTACCGCTTCGACCTGCTGGCGCAGGCGCTGTATGAGTTCACCTGGGACGAGTTCTGCGACTGGTTCCTGGAGCTGGCCAAGCCCGCGCTCAACGGCACCGACACCGCGGCCGCCGACAGCACCCGCCGCACCCTGCTGCACGTGCTGGAGGCGCTACTGCGAATGCTGCATCCGCTGATCCCGTTCGTGACCGAGGAGCTGTGGCGCCATGTGGCTCCGCGGCTGGGCATGCAGGCAGACACCATCAGCCTGCAGCGCTATCCGCAGGCGGCCGACTTCGACAGCGGCGCCTATGCACAGGCCGAATCGGACGTGGAATGGCTCAAGCAGATGGTGTCCGCCCTGCGCCGGATCCGCAGCGAGCTCGGCGTTTCCCCCAACCGGCAGGTTCCGCTGCTGGTGCAGGGCGGCAGCGCCGACGACACCGCCCGACTGCAGCGCTTTGATTCACAGCTGCGCTTCCTGCTGCGCCTGGACGGGATAGAAGCCGTCGAAGGCGATCCGCCGCCTTCCGCCACCGGCCTGGCCGGGGAGCTGAAGCTGTTCGTGCCGCTGGAAGGCCTGGTGGACCTGGACGCCGAACGCGCGCGTCTGGACAAGGAGATCACCCGGGTCTCGGCCGAGAAGGACAAGAGCAGCGCCAAGCTGGCGAAGTTCAGTGACAAGGTGCCGGCCGCCGTGGTCGAGCAGGAGCGCAAGCGCCTGGCTGACTGGACTGCCCAGCTGGACAACCTCAGCGCGCAGCGCGCGCGCCTGTAAGGCTTGCCGGGGCTGTTGCAGACAGCCTCGGCGGCAGCGCCTCAATCGCCGAACAGCTCCCGCGCCATCACCAGCGCGTCTTCGCGACCTTCGTGGTCCGGGTAGTAGCGCGGACGCCGGCCGATCTCGTTGAAGCCTTCGTCGTGATAGAGCGCCACCGCGTGCTCATTCGAAGGCCGGACCTCCAGGTACATCCGCTCCGCGCCTTGCTGGTGGGCGATCTTCAGCAGCGCGTGCAGCAGACGGCGGCCGTGCCCGTGACTCTGCAGTCGCGGATCCACGCAGATGTTGAGCAGGTGCGCCTCGCCCGCCGCCACGCTCACCACCCCGTATCCGCACAGTCCCTCCTCTTGGTGCAGCACCCACGCCTGGTAGCCCGCCCGCAGGCAGTCGCGGAAGATGCCCGCGGCCCAGGGGAAGGGATAGGCGCGAAGCTCGATCTCCATGACGGACTCGACGTCCGCCTCGCGCATCGGCCGCATTGCCGGGCGCGATGCCGGCAGCCCGGCGGCCGGGGCGCTCACGCCGGCGGCTGTCCGCGCATCGCCCGCAGCCGCGGCCAAAGGGCACGTTTTGCCGCCGGATCGCGCAGCTGGGTCAGTGGCGACCAGGAACGATACAGCGCCCCGGCATCGGCCGAATTCCGGTCACGCCCGGCAGCCTGCAGCAGTGCGTCAAGCAGCGGATCGTCCGGCAGTTCAACTGCCTGCGGATCAATCCGCTGCCACAGCGGATAGCCCAGCGCTTCCAGTGTTTCGCGCTGCAACCCGTCCCAGCTCATGCGGCTGCCTCTGCCGGCCTCCAGCGGCGCCAGAGCCAGGTCGCCGGCCCGGACAGGGCGTACAGCAGCGAAGCGGCAAGCAGGGTTTTGGGGGGATCGATCCACAGCGCGATCAGCAGCCCGACGGCAATCAGCAGCGCCACGAACGGCACCCTGTCCGAACGCGGTCCGCTGCCACTGCCCTTGAAGCTGGAATAACGGATGCGGCTGACCATCAACAATCCGGAAACCACGGTCACCGCGATCGCCGCGAAGCGCATTTCATAGCCGCCCATGCCCAGCGTGTGCGCGGTCCACACGAAGCTGGCCATCAGCCCCGCCGCGGCCGGGCTGGCCAGGCCCACGAACCAGCGCTTGTCCACCTGCGACACCTGGCTGTTGAACCGCGCCAGCCGCAGCGCGGCGCAGGCGGCATACAGGAACGCCGCCAGCCAACCCACCCGGCCCAGGGTGACGCCATCCAGCCGCAGCTCCAGCAGTGCCCAGTGATACATCACCAGGGCAGGCGCCATGCCGAAACTGATCAGGTCGGCCAGGGAGTCGTACTGCACGCCGAACTCGCTCTGGGTGTTGGTCAGGCGCGCTACGCGCCCGTCGATCCCGTCCAGGATCGCAGCCACGAAAATGGCCGCGCAAGCCGGACCAAACCTTCCCTGGGAGGCGGCGATGATGGCAAAAAATCCTGCGAACAGCCCCCCTGTGGTGAACAGGTTCGGTAGCAGGTAGATGCCGCGGGGTCGGGTGCGGGCGGCCGGGGTTTGCTGATCATCCATGCCCGCAGTTTACGGCCCCGGAGCGGAATCCGCAGTTTTCCTTCTTTGCATCCCGATGCGGCGACTTGCGCCCCCGGCAAGGGAGTGCTGCAATCGCTGCCATTCCCAGTCCAGCCGGAGTCTCCATGCGCCTCGCGATTGTCTGTGCAGTTCTTTCCTTGGCCGCAGCCACCGCAGGTGCCAGCGACATCTACCAGTGGACCGACGTCCGTGGCGTTACCCACTACTCCGAAAGCCCTCCCCCCGCTGGCACCCAGTACCAGGTGCGCCGGATCACCGATTCCGGCGCCGGTCTGCGCACCGAGCAGCCCGCCAGCGCCGCACCCGAAGTCAATCCCCAGTGCACCGCCGCGCAGGCCAATATCGAGGTCCTGCAGAGCGAGGGCCCGGTGTTCCAGGAGGATGACAGCGGCGAACGCGTTGCCCTGAGCGACGACGACCGCAGCCGCCAGCTGGAATTGGCCCAGGCCGCGGTACGGGCCTACTGCAGCAGCGCCAGCTGAGTTTCAGCAGCCGGCCCAGCCGGCCCGCCGGCCCGCCGGCACGGACCATGGCGGCCCGCGGCCACCCGCACGGCACATGGCACAATGCCCGGCCCTCCTTTGCCGAAGCCTGATCCATGCGCCTGTCGCGATTCCACCTGCACACCACCCGTGAAGTCCCCGCCGACGCCGAGATCGCCAGCCACCGGCTGATGCTGCGCTCCGGTCTGATCCGGCGCCTGGCCGCGGGCCTGTACACCTGGTCGCCGCTCGGCCTGCGCGTGCTGCGCAAGGTGGAGGCCGTGGTGCGCGAGGAAATGGATGCCGCCGGCGCAATCGAACTGCTGATGCCGGCCGTGCAGCCGCGCGAGCTGTGGGAGGAAAGCGGCCGCTGGGAGGAATTCGGCGGCCAGCTGCTGAAGCTGCAGGACCGCAAGCAGGCCTGGTATTGCGTCGGCCCGACCCACGAGGAAGTGATTACCGACTTCGCCCGCAACGAACTGTCCAGCTACAAACATCTGCCGGTCAATTTTTACCAGATCCAGACCAAGTTCCGTGACGAGATCCGGCCGCGCTTCGGGGTCATGCGTTCGCGCGAATTCCTGATGAAGGATGCGTATTCGTTCCATATCGATGCCAGTGGCCTGGCGGACGAATACGCCAATATGCACGCGGCCTATACCCGCATCTTTACCCGCCTGGGCTTGGACTTCCGCGCCGTGCAGGCCGATTCCGGGGCCATTGGCGGGGATTCCTCGCAGGAATTCCACGTGATGGCCGAATCGGGCGAGGACGCCATCGCTTTCTCCGATGGCTCCGATTACGCGGCCAACGTGGAAGCCGCGACGGCGGCGGAACCGGGCCCGCGCCCGGCCGCAGCCGAAGAAATGCGAAAAGTGGAAACCCCGTCACAGAAAACCTGCGCGGCGGTGGCGGAACTGCTGGATATCCCCCTGCAGCGCACCGTCAAATCGGTGGCGACGATGACCGACAACGGTTTCGTGCTGGTGCTGGTCCGCGGCGATCACGAGGCAAACCCGGTGAAACTGGCCAAGGCCGCCGGAATGGCCGATTACCGCATGGCCACCGAGGACGAAATCATCGAACACCTGGGCAGCGAGCCCGGCTTCATCGGCCCGGTCAATCCACGCGCTGCGATCCGGGTGATCGCCGACCGCGAAATCGCCGCCATGGCGGATTTCGTGGTGGGCGCCAACGAGGCCGGTTATCACCTCACCGGAGTCAATTGGGGCCGCGACCTGCCCGAGCCCGACATCGTGGCCGATGTGCGCAGCGTGCTTGCGGGCGACCGTGCCGCCGACGGCGGCGTCCTGCAGATCGCCCGCGGTATCGAAGTGGGCCACATTTTCCAGCTGGGCCGCAAATACAGCGAATCGATGGATTTCACCGTGCTGGACGAGAATGGCAGCTCGGCCCATCCGTGGATGGGCTGTTACGGCATCGGCGTATCGCGCATTGTTGCAGCGGCAATCGAGCAGAACCACGACGAGGCGGGAATCATCTGGCCCGAGCGGCTGGCGCCGTGGCGGGTGGCGGTGTGCATCATCAACCCGAAGAAGAATCCCGAGGTGGATACCGCCGCTGCGGAGCTTTACGCGGAGCTGGCCGCTGCCGGCATCGATGTGCTCCTGGACGACCGTGGCCTGCGGCCCGGGCCGATGTTTGCCGATATGGAGCTGATCGGCATTCCCCATCGGGTGGTGGTATCGGAACGCGGCCTGGCCGCACAGACCTATGAATACCGCGCCCGGACCTCCGAAGCCTCCGAAAACCTGGACCGCGAGGCCCTGCTGGCACGCATCGGCTGAACAGCGCGTCGGTATCCACGGGTCCGTGCGGCGTGAAATACGCCGCCGGGGTTTGTAAGTCATTAACCCGATCGATTACCATCTCGGTTCCAGCGGCGGGCGCCCTCGCGCCTTCCGCATAATCCTCCAATAACAAGGAGCGCTTCAATGGCAATCGACCTCAATGAACTGACCCCGAAAGAACTCGGCAGCCTGATCACGCGGGCCAAGCGGCGCCAGGTCATCCTGAAGAAGCGCAAGCCCATCGCGACCGTTCGCAACAGGCTCATCACCCAGGCGGAAGCCGAGGGTTACACGATCGAAGACCTGTTTGGCGTCGTGGCAACGAAGAAGACCGCGACCCGCAAGACGACCAAAACCACCACCAAGGGCCGCAAGGTGCCGCCGAAATACCGCAACCCGGAAAACCCGGAGGAGACCTGGACCGGTCGTGGCAAGCAGCCGCGCTGGATGGTGAGGGAAATCGGAACCGGCAAGCAGGTGGAGGATTTCCTGATCAAGTGATCGGGCCCCACCCTGCCCTGTGAAACGCCGGCTATTCGCCGGCGTTTCCATTTCAGGCAAACCCGCTCAGAGATTCTTGCGCGCCGGCAATATCAGGTTGCCGAACAGCAGTCCGGCAATCAGGGCGAGAATGATGTTCATCACTGCCATCATCGCCTCCTGGCCCACGGCCAGGCTCTGCTGCTGGATCAGGTCCATCAATCCGCGCAGGCTGGCCGTTCCAGGCACCAGCATGATGATCCCCGGCACCCGCACGATCGCCCCGGGACGGTTGGCCCAGCGCGCGTACCCGTTGCCGGCCGCTGTCACTACAAGCGCCGCCAGGAACAGCCCGACCGACACTCCCCACGCCAGGCCTGCGTAGCGGGAAATCAGGTAGCCGGTTGCGGCCGCGGCCATCACCAGCGGCACATCGCGCATGCGGGCGCGGAACAGCACCGCAAACGCCGCCGCAGCCACTACCAGGCCCGCCCACTCCACCCAATCGGGCTGGGGGCGCCAGGCACGCACCTGCGGCTCGATGCCCATCATCTGGGCCAGGGTCAGGGCGATCATGGTGCCCACGGTGAGCTTGAGTACGGTGGCAATGGCACCGGAAAACCGCGCCGTGCCTGACACCAGGTGCTGGCTGGTGAGCTCATTCACCGCATTGGTGAGCGCCATACCGGGCAGCAGCACCAGCAGGGAGGCGATCATCACCGTGTTGAGGTTGAGCGGGCCCACCGTGCTGGCCACCGCGATCGCGGCCGCGGCCGCCACCATGCCGGCGATCGCCTCGAACGCCTCCTTCAGGCGGTCGCCGTTGCGGGTCACCATGTCCAGCAGGCCCACCAGCAGGCCGATGCCCGCGGCGGTGGCGATATCCAGCCATGGCAGCCGCCACAGGCTGGCAACGCCCGCGGCGATCAGCACAAAGCCCAACGCGTGCAGGATCTTTCCGCCGCGGCTGGGCCTGCGCCGGTCCAGATCAAGCAGGGCCGCATGGCCTTCGGACAGATCCAGCGTGCCCGCCAGGACTTCTTCGGCGATCCGGTCCGCCTCGCTCAGCTTGTAGAGATCCACCTCGCCCAGGCCCATGCGCAGCACCCGGGTGGTATCGCTTTCACCCGGGGGACATTGGGGATCACTGAAAGAAAACAGCATGCCCGTGGGCGACACCCTGGGCTCGCAATCCAGTCCAAGCTGCTGGGCCACGCCGATCACCGCGCCCTCAAGCCGCTGCGCGGTGGTGCCATAGGCGTGCAGGTGCTCGGCCAGTTCCACCACGAAGGCGATCCGGGCTGCATAGCTGTAGGTAAGGGGAGGCAATCGGGTCATCACAACAGCATGGCATGGGGCCCGCCGGACGGACAGGCCCGACGCACCGGTGCCCCGTGGCGAGGCGCATTTCACTCCCTTGCGACACGATCTCGTACTCTATTGCCTCCCCAGGCCCCTGGCACTCCAGACCGCTGCATGCCGCTTCCTCCCGCTCCGCCGACCGCCCACAGCGATTCCAATGACCCGGCCCGCCTGCGTCTGGAAGGCCGATGGACGCTGCGTCACACCGGACTGATCGGCGAGGTGCTGGCCGAGGCGCCCGGGCAGGTGGCGAGCATCGACGCCACCGGGGTGGAGCGGCTGGATACCCTGGGCGTGCTACAGCTCATCCGTTTCGCACGTAGGCACGAGCTGGACTTCTCCGCGATCGACTTCCACCAGGACCACCACGCCCTGGTCGCCGCCATCGAGGATGTGCAGGACGACCGGCCCGAACGCCAGCACGAATACGGCTTCGGGGCCGCACTGGGCAGGCTGGGTTACGCGGTCCACGACAATCTGAAGGAAGCCACCTCGCTGGTCAGCTTCCTGGGCGAGAACCTGGTCAAGCTGGTGCGCCTGGTCAAGGAGCCCTCGCGCTTCCGGCTCACCTCCACGGTGCACCACATGGAGCAGGTGGGACTGGACGCGGTGCCGCTGGTGATCCTGCTCTGCTACCTGGTGGGCGCGGTGATCGCTTTCCTGGGCGCGACCATCCTTGCGGACTTCGGCGCAGAGATCTTCGTGGTCGAACTGGTCAGCATTGCCTTTCTGCGCGAGTTCGGCGTGCTCCTGACCGCAATCATCCTGGCCGGGCGCACCGCGAGCGCGTTCACGGCCCAGATCGGCGCCATGGTCAGCCGCGAGGAAGTCGATGCCATCCGCACCCTGGGCCTGGATCCGATCGACCTACTGGTGCTGCCCCGGCTGCTGGCCCTGCTGGTGATGCTGCCGCTGCTGACTTTCCTGGCGATGATCGCGGGCCTGGCCGGCGGCCTCAGCGTAGGGGTGTTCAGCCTTGAAGTACCCCCGCAGGCCTATCTGGCGCGGATGCAGGACACCTTCGAAATGCGGCACATGGTGATCGGCCTGTCGAAGGCGCCGCTGTTCGCGCTGCTGATCGGGCTCATCGGCTGCCTGGAGGGCCTGCAGGTGACCGGTACCGCGCAGTCGGTGGGCGAGCGCACCACCTCCAGCGTGGTGCAGGCGATCTCGCTGGTGATCGTGATCGACGCATTCGCGGCGATCTGGTTCATGCACATGGGCTGGTGAGGACGATGGCTGCAGAAAACACGGACGAGCCGATCATCCGCATCCGCGGACTGGAGAACCGTTTCGGCGAACAGGTGGTGCACGAAGACCTGGACCTGGACGTGCGCCGGGGCGAGATCCTCGGCGTGGTCGGCGGCTCGGGCAGCGGCAAATCGGTGCTGATGCGCACCATCATCGGCCTGCGCCGGCCCAACGCCGGCAGCATCCAGGTGCTGGGCCAGGATGCGCTCAGCGATGACCGCCGCGCGCGCCACCACATCGAGCGCAACATCGGCGTGCTGTTCCAGGACGGCGCGCTGTTCTCCTCGCTGACCGTGGGCGAGAACGTGCAGGTGCCGCTCAAGGAGTACTACCCGGACCTGGGCGACTCGCTGCGCTATGAGCTGTCGCTGCTCAAGGTGAAGCTGGCCGGCCTGCCCGCCGATGCGATCGACAAGCTGCCCTCGCAGCTGTCGGGTGGCATGCGCAAGCGCGCGGGCGTGGCGCGTGCGCTGGCGCTGGATCCGCCGCTGATGTTCCTGGATGAACCCACCGCCGGACTCGACCCGATCGGCGCGGCGGCGTTCGACCAGCTGATCCGCACCCTGCAGCAGGCCCTGGGCCTGACGGTATTCCTGATCACCCATGATCTGGATACGCTGTACACCATCTGCGACCGGGTCGCCATCCTGGCCGAGCGCAAGGTGCTGGCCACCGCCCCGATCCAGGAAGCGGAGCAGATCGACCATCCGTGGGTGCAGGAATACTTCCACGGTCCGCGCGCACGCGCAGCACGCACCGCGCGCGACGGCAACCCCACACACGACACACCGCTGGAAGCCTGACCATGGAAACCAGAGCCAACTACGTCCTGATCGGCGCCTTCACCATCGCGGTGGCCGTCTTCGGCCTGCTGTTCGCACTGTGGGCCGCCAAGTTCGCCTCCGATCGCAGCTGGCAAACCTACGCGGTGGTGTTCAACGAGCCGGTCACCGGCCTGTCCGAGGGCAGCAGCGTGCAGTACAACGGGATTGCGGTGGGCACCGTGCAAGGCCTGCAGCTGTCGCCCGACGACCCCCGCCAAGTGGTGGCCAGGTTGCGCATCGACGCCCGCGCGCCGGTCAAGTCCGATACCCAGGCCCGTCTGTCGATGACCAGCTTGACCGGTCCGCCGATCATCCAGCTCACCGGCGGCAGTCCCGAAGCTCCACGTCTGGTCGACACCACCACCCGCGACGTGCCGATCATCCCGACCGCGCCATCGGCGCTGCAGAACATCGCCGACACCGCCAACCGCCTGGTCGAACGGCTCGACGGCCTGCTCAGCGAGGAGAACATCGCCAGCATCGAGAGCACCCTGGCCCACATCGAGAATGCCACCGCAGCCTTCGGCGATCGGCGCGAGGACATCTCCGCCCTGCTGCGCAGCGCACGTGATACCAGCGAACAACTGGAACAGACCCTGGCCACTGCCAACAGCACGATCAAGGATTTCGACCGCAACTTCGTGCAGGAGCTGCCGCCGCTGATGGAGCGGCTGGACGGCACCATGGTCCGGCTCGACTCGGCCGCCGACGGCGCCGACGCGATCCTCAACGAGAACCGCGCCGCGATCAACAGCTTCGCCAACGAAGGCCTGTCCCAGCTCGGTCCGACCCTGGGCGAACTGCGCGGTCTGGTGCGTGATCTTCGCCGGATCAGCGACCGTCTCGACAACAATCCCGTCCGCTATCTGCTGGGCCGCGACACGCCCACGGAGTTCGAACCCGAATGAGCGTCCATCACATCCCCGGCTTCCGCGTCGCTGCCATCGGCGGTCTGGCCCTGCTGCTGGCCGGCTGCAGCCTGCTCGGTGACAGCGGTCCGCGCGAGCGCGGTGCAATCTATTCACCCGACGTGCGCGTGCAGGCCGATCCTTCCTGGCCCAAGGTGGACTGGCAGCTGTCAATCGGAAGCGCCACCGCCGCACGCATGGTCGACAGCCCGCGTATCTCGGTCCGCCCTGCCCCATCGCAGCTGCAGGTCTATGCCGGCGCTTCCTGGGCACAGCCGTCAACCGATCTGCTGGAAACCACGGTGCTGCGTGCGTTCGAGGATTCCGGCCGCATCGACGCGGTGGCCCGCAGCGAAGTGGGCATCCGCCCGGACTACAAGCTGGTGATGGATATCCGCCGGTTCGAGGCGGACTACGCCGGCCAGGCGACCCCCAGCGCCACCATCGAAGTGGCTGCCAAGCTGCTCTACAACCGCGACCAGCGGGTGGTGGCTTCGCGCACCTTCCTTGAAGCCGTGCCTTCCCCCGGCACGGCCGTGCCGGAGGTCGTCACCGCGTTCGAACAGGCCCTTGCTGCGATCAGCACCGACCTGGTGGGCTGGACTCTGTCCAGCGGCCAGGCCGATGCACAAAGGGCGGACGCACCCCTGCCCTAGCCCGGCCCCGCTTCCGGATCATTCCGGATCAGGGGGCGAAAAGAACAGCGTGGCCACCACGCCCTGCCTCTCACCCGGCGCCACCCGCACGTTCCAGCCGTACAGATCGCACAGCCGCCGTACGATCGACAGGCCGATTCCACCGCCCTGCGAATGCTCGGCGTGGGTACCACGGTAGCCGCGCTCGAACAGCTTGGCCGCCTCCTCGCCCCCCAGGCCCGGCCCTGAATCGATCACTTCGGCCGCGCCGGGCAGGATCCGCACAATCACCTCGCCCGCGCTGGTGTACTTGACCGCATTGCCGATCAGGTTGCCCAGCGCGACCGAGACCGCCGACTCCGGCGCATCGACCACGAGCTCGGCCCCGGTTTCCATCCGCAGCTCCAGCGGCTTGTTGCCTACCTGCGCGCGGTGCGCGTCGAGCAGCTGCTCGGCCACCTTGCCCACGTCGGTATTGCCGTGGCCACGTTCGCTGCGTGAGAGCAGCAACAGGGCGCTGATGAGGTCGGTGCATTGCTGCTCTGCGCGCTGGATCCGCAGCAGCCTGGTACGGGTCCGCTCATCAAGCTCCGGGTGCGAGAGCAGCAGCTCGACAGCCCCGCGGATCACCGCCAGCGGCGTGCGCAACTCATGGCTGACGTCGGCGTTGAACTCCCGGTCGCGCTGCACCACCTCGGTGAGCCGGGCGGCGTAGTCGTCCAGGGCACCAGCCAGCTGCCCCACTTCGTCGTCAGGGAAGTGCACCGCGAGCTCTTCGGGCCGGTCACCGCCCGACTGGCGCAACCGGTTGGCAAGCTCGGAGACAGGGCTCATCACCCGGGACGCCGACCACCATCCCAGCAGCACCGACATCAGGGCCACCACCAGCACCACGCCCAGGATGGCGCGCTGGAACTGGGCTTCACCGCGCGTGGCCTGGGTCATGTCATAGGCCAGGAAAAACCACTCGTCCGGGGTCTTGCGCACGGCCAACTTGTAGGCGAACGGCTCGCCATACTCGTCCACGCCGCTGAGGGTGTGGTTGCCATTGGGCAGGTCGTACCAGTCCGGCTCTTCCGCCCTCAGGGCCTCGAACCGCCCGCTCTTGACCACCCGGCCGACCATCTGCTGCACCGGCAGGTCGGGATTCTGGCTGGGATCGGTGTAGTACCGGCGTGCGTACTCGTCGATGTTCTGGTTCATCACGTCCTCCACCAGGTCGTTCTCGACCCGGTTGCGCGCTTCCTGGGCGAGGAAGGCGAACAGCACCGTCAACCCGAAGCCGAGCAGGACGAAGGACACGATGATGCGGCTGCGCAGGCGCCGCCGGTACCGCCTGCGCCTGCGCGCGGGCGTGCTTTCCAGGTCAGCTGCCGCCATCTGGCTGGGCGATCCGGTATCCGATGCCGTGTCTGGTCTGGATCATCGGCGTGGGGAACGGCTTGTCCACCATCGCGCGCAGGCCGTGGATATGCACCCGCAGCGAATCCGAATCCGGCAGTTCCTCACCCCAGACCCGGGTTTCCAGCTCCTGGCGGGTGACCACGGCCGGCGATGCCTCCATCAGCGACTGCAGGATTTTCAGCGCGGTGGGATTGAGCTGCAGCAGCTTGCCTTCGCGGCGCACTTCCAGCGTATCCAGGTTGTACTCCAGGTCGCCCACTTCCAGCACCCGGGTCTGCACCCCGCGGCCGCGGCGCTGCAGCGCGTTGAGCCGCACCTCCACCTCCTGCAGGGCAAAGGGCTTGATCAGGTAGTCATCGGCGCCGGAATCAAACCCGGCCAGCTTGTTGTCCAGGCTGTCGCGTGCAGTGAGCATGAGCACCGGGGTCTGCTTGCGCGCCTCGGTGCGCAGCTTGCGGCAGACCTCCAGCCCGTCCATGCCCGGCAGGTTGAGATCCAGCACGATGGCATCGAAATCGTGCACCACCGCAAGATGCAGCCCGGTCACGCCATCGGCGGCGAAGTCTACGGTGTGGCCACGATCTTCAAGATAATCGCCCAGGTTGGCGGCGATATCCTGATTGTCCTCTATGACGAGTATGCGCATCGGCGGTGATCCATCTCGGTAGTCGACTCCGGATTCTGGCACATCCCCGTGTAAAGCCGCGTGGCCTCAACGCGTGCCCACAAGTTGAGGGAGCAGACACAAAAGACCCGGGCTATGCCCGGGCCAAGAGATCAACCACCCCATTTGCCGCAACCTGATCAAGGAGAGAGATTCATGCGGTGTGATCACACTACGCCCGTAGCGATTAAACGTCTGTTAAGTCGTGCGTAGGGCCCTGTTAAACACGAACGCGCCGCGCTCGCCTGGACCGCTCACCCACCCCGGCGTGGACGTGATCGACGATGGCCCCGGCAATGTCCACCCCGGACACTGCTTCAACGCCCTCCAGCCCGGGCGAGGCATTGACCTCAAGCACCAGCGGGCCACGCCCGGAATGGACCAGGTCCACCCCCGCCACCCCGAGACCCAGCACCCGGGCCGCACGCACCGCCAGCTCCAGCTCATCGGCAGTGGGTTCGGCACGACTGCCGCTGCCGCCACGATGCAGGTTGGCGCGGAAGTCGCCTTCCGGGGCCTCACGCTGCATCGCCGCCACCACCCGGTCGCCCACCACCAGGCACCGCAGGTCGCGGCCCTGGGATTCGGCCACGTACTCCTGCACCAGGAAAGTGGCGTGCAGACCGCGCAGCGCTTCCACCACGCTGCGTGAGGAAGACAGTTTCTCGGTCAGCATCACACCTGACCCCTGGGCGCCTTCGTTGAGCTTGATCACATGCGGCGCCGGACCCAGCATCGACAGCAGGTCGCTGGTGTCGTCGGGGTTGTCGCCAAACACCGTCGCCGGCATGTCGATGCCCTCGGCGGCCAGCAGCTGGTGACAGCGCAGCTTGTCGCGCGCCCGCACGATGGCCGCCGAAGGGTTGGGCGTGTGGCAACCCATCAGCTCAAACTGGTGCAGCACTGCATTGCCATAGCGGGAAATGGACGTGCCGATGCGGGGGATGACCGCGTCATAGCCGGTCAGCGGCTTGCCCTTGTAATGCATGGCAAACCCTTCGCGGGCGATCCGCATATAGCACCGCAATGGATCCAGCACCCGCACGCTGTGACCACGCACGCGCGCGGCCTCGATCAGGCGCCGGGTGGAATACAGCCGGCTGTTGCGGGACAGGATGGCGAGTTTCATCGGCAAGCAGGTGGCTGGCGGCGGGGATTCCTTATATCAGCAGTCCCGGCCCGTGCTCATAAAACCCCGCGCCTTTGGGCCAGGGTGGGCGCCTGCCAACCCCGTGTTTGCGCCATTGGCGCACCCCAGGCCCTGTGCCATAGTCGGCAGGCTGCCAATTATCGGGCGCATTTTCGATGCATCACTCTGGGAGGGGTTTCATGCTCGAGCAATATGGTCTTTGGCTGGCGCTTGGATGCGCCATCATCGCGATTCTCTATGGCGTCATCGCGGCGCAGTGGATCAACCGGCAACCGGCCGGCAACGAACGCATGCAGGAGATCGCCGGGGCGATCCAGGAAGGCGCGCGTGCCTATCTGAACCGGCAATACCTGACAATCTCGATTGTCGGCGCGGTGCTTTTCGTGCTGGTTGGACTGTTCCTGAACTGGCCCACGGCCATCGGCTTCCTGCTGGGTGCAGTGCTGTCCGGCGCGGCCGGCTATATCGGCATGAACGTATCGGTACGCGCCAACGTGCGCACCGCCGAAGCGGCCCGCAACGGCATCAGCGCGGCGATGGAGGTGGCCTTCAAGGGCGGTGCGATCACCGGCATGCTGGTGGTCGGCTTGGGCCTGCTTGGCGTGGCCGGATACTGGGCGGTGCTCAACCTCATGGGCATGCCGACCGAGGACGTGTTGCACGCGCTGCTGGGCCTGGCGTTCGGCTCCTCGCTGATCTCCATCTTCGCCCGCCTGGGCGGCGGCATTTTCACCAAGGGCGCCGACGTGGGCGCGGACCTGGTGGGCAAGGTCGAGGCCGGCATTCCGGAAGACGACCCGCGCAATCCCGCGGTGATCGCCGACAACGTGGGCGACAACGTTGGTGACTGCGCCGGCATGGCCGCCGACCTGTTCGAAACCTACGCGGTTACCGTGATCGCGACCATGCTGCTGGGCTTCCTGATGGTGGCCGAGGTCGGCAGCAACGGCGTGCTGTACCCGCTGGTGCTGGGCGGCGCCTCGATCATCGCTTCGATCATCGGCGCGATGTTCGTCAAGGTGAAGCCGGGCGGCTCGATCATGGGCGCGCTGTACAAGGGCGTGATCGTGTCCGGCGTGCTGGCTGCGGTGGCCTTCTACCCGATCACCACCGAGCTGATGGCCGACAACGTCCACGGCGCCAACAACATCTTCGCCTGCGCCATCATCGGCCTGGTGCTGACCGGGGCGATCGTATGGGTCACCGAGTACTACACCGGCACCCAGTACAAGCCGGTGCAGCACATCGCGGCTGCCTCCACCACCGGCCACGGCACCAACATCATCGCCGGCCTCGGGATCTCGATGAAGGCCACGGCGCTGCCGGTCATCGCGGTGTGTATCGCGATCTGGGCGTGCTTCGAGCTCGGCGGGCTGTACGGCATCGCCATCGCGGCCACCGCGATGCTGTCGATGACCGGCATGATCGTGGCCCTGGACGCCTACGGCCCGATCACCGACAACGCCGGCGGCATCGCCGAGATGGCGGACATGCCGCCGGAGGTGCGCGCGGTCACCGACCCGCTGGACGCGGTCGGCAACACCACCAAGGCCGTCACCAAGGGCTATGCGATCGGCTCAGCCGCGCTGGCGGCGCTGGTGCTGTTCTCCGACTACACCCACAACCTTGAGACGCACCTGGGCGTGGAGACCACGTTCGACCTGTCCAACCACATGGTGATCATCGGCCTGCTGATCGGCGGCCTGATCCCGTATCTGTTCGGGGCGATGGCGATGGAGGCCGTGGGCCGCGCCGCGGGCTCGGTGGTGGAAGAGGTGCGGCGCCAGTTCCGCGAGATCCCCGGAATCATGCAGGGAACCGCCAAGCCGGACTACAGCCGCGCCGTGGACATGCTGACCAAATCGGCGATCAAGGAAATGATCATCCCGTCGCTGCTGCCCGTGGCGGTGCCGATCGTGGTCGGCCTGCTGCTCGGTCCGCAGGCGCTGGGCGGGCTGCTGATCGGCACGATCGTCACCGGCGTGTTCGTGGCGATCTCGATGACCGCCGGCGGCGGGGCGTGGGACAACGCCAAGAAGTACATCGAGGACGGCAACCATGGCGGCAAGGGCAGCGAGGCCCACAAGGCCGCGGTCACCGGCGACACCGTGGGCGATCCCTACAAGGACACCGCCGGCCCGGCGATCAACCCGCTGATCAAGATCATCAACATCGTCGCGCTGCTGATGGTGCCGCTGCTCTGAGCACACCGGCTACAGCCTGACCATACAAAACGGCGGCCCCAGGGCCGCCGTTTCTGTCACACCCGTCCGCGATGGACCCTGCGGCGCAGCGGAAAAACCGGGCAGCGCCGATCAGTCCGCAAATGCGCCGCTGCGGCTATCAAACCACGGCGTGCACAGCAGCTGCTGGCTGCCGGCAAGCGTGAATGATGCCTGCCAGACCTCGATGCCCGCACCCTGTTCCGGGGAGCGGAACAGTTCGTCATCGAACGGGGCGACTCCCAGGCACCAGCGGACCCTGTTCGGCTGGTCGCCCACCAGGGGCGCAAAGCTGAAGTCACCCTCCAGCACGCCACCGGCAGCAAGCCGCGCCGCCAACGGAACCGGCGGCAGCGTGGGGCTGGGATCCGGCAGCGGCAGGGCCTTGTGGCTGAGCGTCAGGCCGCCGTCTTCCTCATGGAACACGGGGTCGCCCACTTCACCAACCGGCAGGCGCCTGGTCAGCACCGCATGGCGGTTGCCACGGTCGAATACCCCCAGATCGGCATTGCCGGTGTTGTGCACCCGGTAACGCACCTGCAGCGGCCCTCCGGCCGCGGTTTCGAACGCAACCTCCAGACGCACGCCGTTCCCTTCAATCGTGGTGGTGGCGCTGGGCATTGCTGCTGTCTCCGTCGCTTCGTCGGCCTGATCGTAACCGGCAGACCGGTCGTGCGCACAAGCAGTGCTGGCTCCTGCTGCAATCGCCAGGGCGAGCACTGTCCGGGCTGCTGCAGCAGTGGAAAAACTGGATGTCATGCGATGTCACCTCGGGATTCGGAACGATCTACCTGAGCATAAAAAAGCGGGCAGTCTGTTGAACAGACTGCCCGCCGCCTCCGTCCCTGGAGAAGCAACCACTGCCTTGCGGCAGGAGGTTACAGCCTGTAACCGGGGCGATCGGGCAGCCCCATTTCCCGACGGATTCCGTTCTCCGTCAGATGGATCGGGTTGTGGGTGGTGGGCGGGGTGGACGGATCGCCGTCGTAATCAAAGGGATCATTCGAGGTTTCCAGGCCCACCGCCTGGCGCTCGGCATTGGAGATGCCGTTATCGGGCCCGCCACCGGTGTAGTTGCCCGGCTGGAACGTGCCGGTCACACCGTTGAATGCGTGCGAGAGCTCGTGGAACAGGACCACGTTGGAAGACGGGAAGGCGTCCATGTGGAATGACGGGTTGTAGCTCACCAGCACGTCGGAGCCGCTGCCGGCCTCGCCGTTGCGGATCTCGGCATTGCGGCGATCCATGGTCTGGGCGAAGCCATTCTGCTCATTGGCCAGTTCGCGGATGGTCACCACGTTGCCCTTTTCGGCCGCGGCATCCAGTTCGGCCAGCATCTGCTGCCCTGCCGGCGAGGCGCGCAGGAAATCAAGCTCTGCCTCCATGCGCTCGCGGAAGGTATCCGAACCCGTCACTTCGATACTGCGGCCCAGCTCCGGATCGATCTCCACGTTGATCACGGTCGGCGCAGCCATGCCCGCGGTGTTGATCAGGTCGCTGGCCTTGGCGTAGACGGTATCCCCCGCCCCGGCCCCGTTCACCGTACTCGTACCCGCGCCAGCGTAAACGGTGTTGGCGTCTCCGCCCGCGAGGTTGATTTCGTCATTGCCGCCGCCGGCGGAAATGATGTTCTGACCGCCACCGCCGTGGATGACGTCATCACCGCGGCCGCCGTCGATGTAGTTGAATCCGCCACCGGCGTGGACCTGGTCGTTGCCGCGTCCGCCATAGACCACGTCGGCGCCGTCGCCGGTGTGGATCACGTCGTCACCGCTGCCGCCGTCGATGTCGTTGCGCCCGCCGATGGTCTGGATGAAGTCATTGCCATCACCGCCGAGGATGCGGTCGTCACCCATGCCGGTCACGATGTGGTCATCGCCGGCACCGGCGTCCACCACCATGTTCACGGTCACGTTGGGCGCGGCCTCGATGACGTCGTTACCGGCGCCGGTGCGGATGGTCAGCTCCTGGCGCTCGGTCAGGCGCACTTCGTACGACTCACCGTTGACGTCGATGTCCAGGGTGCCGTCATCGCGCTGGCTGACCCGCACATGCGCGTCGCCCTGGGTGTTGGTTGTGAAGACCACCTGGTCGCTGGTAATGCTGGTGGAAAAAAGCCCGGCCTGGGTCTGCTCACGGGTCACCGTGGCCTGCTCACCCTGGTGCAGCTGGGCGTTGCGGATGTTCTTGCCGTCGGGGGTCTGCTTGCCGGGCAGGCTGCTGCCCGCGTCGGTGCCGCTGATGGTGACGGCGCCGTCCGTGGCACTGTCATTGGAAGGCTCGGCCGGGGCGCTCATGTCGCTGCGCAGCGGTGCCTCTGCAAACTTTTCGCCGCCGCCCACGGAGGTATCCCAGTACTGCTGCTGGGCCTGCACAAGGGAAGCGGAACTGGCTGTGGGATCAAGATTCAGCGACATGGGACCGTCCTGGTCAGTGTTGTACGGGGGAGGTATTGGGGCTCAACAGCCGGCGCGGGCCAAGCTGGGGCCGACCCTGGGAACGGCTGCACAGTCCGCTCCGGGTCAGATCACGCGATAAAACGCCGGTCAGAAATCGTTGTAGCTCGGGCGCAGGTCCAGCCCCATTTCCTCGCGGATCCCGTTCTCGGTCAGCGGGAACGGGTTGGTGTTGGTGATCCGGCCGTTGCCAAAGTCGAAATCGGGATGGCTCGTGGGCAGACCGACGGCCTGGCGCTCAGGATGGATCAGCCCGAAATCAGGATGGCTCATGCCCTGCTCCCCGCCGTCGTACTCACCCGGCATGAAGGTGCCGGTGACCGCGTTGAAGCCGTGCGCCATCTCGTGATACAGGATCACCGACGGTGCCGGCAGCCCTTCCACGAAGAACGACGGGTTGTAGGCGATGGTCACGTTTGAACCGGGGGCGGCTTCACCATTGCGGATGTAACCGATCTGCATGCTGGCGTAGCCGTTCTGCTCGTTCTGCAGCTCCATGATGGTCACGCTCTTGCCGTTGCCATGGGCCGCATCGAACTCGGCCAGCATCTGCTGTCCGTACGGCGAGTTCTGCATCATGGCAATGTCGGCCTGCACGCGGCTGACGAACTCCTCCGAGCCCTCGATCACCAGACTCTGGCCCAGCGCCGGATCCAGGACCACGTTGACCACGGTATTGCTGGCGCCGTCATCCGCGCTGATGCGATCTGAAATCGCATCCGGTGCGTAGATCACGTCGGCGCCGCCATTGTTGACCACGCTGGTGTCGTTGCCGGCATACACGCGTGAATCACCGGTCCCGGTGTGGATCACGTTGCTGCCCAGGCTGCCGACCAGGATGTTCTGCCCGGCCACGCCATCGATCCTGTCGTCACCGGCACCTGCGTCGATGTAATCGATGCCCTGGCCGCCGCTGATGTTGTCATTGCCATCGCCGCCGTAGAGCACGTTGCGGCCCTCGCCCAGCACGCTGATGCTGTCGTCGCCGGCGCCGCCGTAGACATAGTTGTTGCCGGTGCCGACTTGGATGGTGTCGTCACCCTCGTTGCCGAAGATGCGGTTGTCACCGCTGCCCAGGGCCTCGATGGTGTCGTTGCCCTCGCCGCCCTCGATGACGAAGTTCACCGTCACCCCGGAATCCACCTTGATCACATCATCCCCACCCTGGGCGCGGATGGTGATCTCCTGGCCCCGGGCCAGGCTGGTTTCGAAGGTCTCGCCGTTGACGTCGAAGTTGACCGCGCCATTGGCGCCCTGGGTGACCTGGATGTTGTCGTCACCGTCACCGGCGGTAAACACCAGCTGGTCGCTGATGATGTACCAGACCTGGTTGCCATCCTCGTCCTGCCCTTCGGTCAGCGTCCGTTCGCGGCTGATGGACACTCCGGCGGTCTGGTGCAGCGGATCGCTCAGGATCGGGTTGCCGGTGGTGGTTTCGGTCTGCGTCTGGGCGCCGGAGTTGGTGGCATTGCCATCGATCCGGGTCGCGCCGAACTCCGCGCTGCGACTCTGCGGCTCGCGCACCTGGCCCGCTTCATCGGCACGCGGTGCATTCGCCACTTCCTGGGGGCTGACCCGGGTGAGATGGTCGGTCGACGGATTCCAAACCTCCATCTGGCCGCGCTGGGCTGTATCGATCGGGGTCTGCGACGGGAGTTGGACGGACATTTCGGGTGCCTCCGTGGATACGATGGAGACATAGATACGCCCCCGTATGGACCTGTCCAAGCTGGGGCGTTCCCCAGCTGGGGTTTTCCCGAGGTGGTCGGCGGGGTGCACAATGCCCCGCCAAGCACGGCATGCTGCGTCGCAGCAGAAACCCGTTAAAATAGGGGCCCTTTCCAAACCCCCTGTGCGCTGCCGCGCGCATGTCGGAGACCTTTTATGGCCCCCCTGCACCTGATCCGGACCGGCGACAACCCGCCGGATGAAATCAACGTCGTCATCGAGATCCCCAAGGACTCGGAGCCGGTGAAGTACGAAGTCGACAAGGACAGCGGCGCGATCTTCGTCGACCGCGTGTTGTCCACGCCGATGCGCTATCCCTGCAACTACGGCTATGTGCCCAACACCATCTGCGGCGACGGCGACCCGGCCGACGTGATGGTGATCCTGCCGCTGCCGCTGGTTCCCGCTTCCGTAATCCGCTGCCGTCCGGTGGGCGTGCTGAAGATGTCTGACGAGGCAGGCGCCGATGAGAAGCTGCTGGCCGTGCCGGTACCCGAGGTGTTCGCCGGCTATGCCCACGTCACCGACATCGGGCACGTCTCCCCGCACTGGCTTGAACGTATCGGCCACTTCTTCCAGCACTACAAGGACCTGGAAGAAGAAAAGTGGGTGAAGCTGGAAGGCTGGGGCGACGCCGAGGAAGCCAAGCGCCTGCTGGTTGACGCCATGGAACGCTACAAGGCGGGCTGAGCCGGCCAGTAGCAGGTCCAGATACCGGACAGACAGGAGGCGGACCGCTGGCCCGCCTCCGCGTTGCGGCCCGTACGCGGCAGATCAGAACCGCTGGGTATAGCGCATGTAGGCGAAGCGCCCGATGTCGAACTCGGGGTAATACGGGAACGCCGTGCTGACGTTGTTGCCCGAGAACATGATTGATGCCTCGCGGTCGAGCACGTTGTCCACGCCCAGCGCGATCGTGGCGTTCCACGGCGCCTGGTAGGCCACCTGCACGTCGTGGAAAGTATTCGACCCCAGCCGGTTGCGCGGTGCGGATTCACCATAGGCGTAGCGGTCAGGATCGGAACACGGCCGGGCAGTGACGCAGCCGTCGTGATAGGCCGAGTAGAAGCGTGCAGTCCAGGTGGCATTCCACTCGTCGCTGACCCGCCAGTTGGTACTCAGCACCGAGCGCACCCGGAAGAACCCGGTTTCACCCGCGCCGCCGATCAGGATGTCGTCTCCGGCGGCGTTCTGCCCCAGCACGTCGTAGCTGGACAGGTAGGCGGTCTGCCAGTCGAAGTTGAAGCCGCCAAACGCGGTCTCGGGCGTGCGGTACTTCAAGCCGAAGTCCCAGCCTTCCGTCTCGATCTGACCCAGGTTGGTCAGCCCGAAGAACACGTGGCTGATGTGCCCGTCATCCGGGTCGCGGGTCACCAGTGCGCAGCGGGAGGCATCACCCAGCACGTAGCAGTCCCGCAGGATCCGGTTCACGCTGTCGTCGAAGATCGCATTGCTGATCTTGTACGAATACCAGTCCAGGCTCAGGTCCAGGCCGTCGGCGAACCCCGGGCTCCACACCACCCCTGCCGTCCAACTCTTGGACTCCTCCGGACCAAGCCGGGGGTTGGAGCCGGTGGTGAACTGATCCGGGGTCTGGCACGGCCAAGAAGTGCACGGCTGCAGGCCCTGGCCGAGTTGCACGTAGTTGACGGGCACGCCCGCATTGATGCAGCTGGCGCTGCCTGCGACCGAACCGGCCACTCCCACCGAACAGGGATCGGTATAGAACTCGAAGCTTGATCCGCTGCCGCCAAACAGATTGTCGATCGACGGGGCCCGGAAGCCCTCGGCCCAGGTGGCGCGCACGGCGAGCTCGTCGAGCGGCCGCCACAGGAAGCTGGCCTTGCTGTTGGTGGTGGTGCCGAAGTTGCTGTAGTCGGAATGGCGGCTGGCGAGATTGACCGTCAGCTCCTGGGCGAACGGCACATCGCGCAGCAGCGGGATGTTGAACTCCAAGTAGGCTTCATCCACCTCGTACTCGCCGCGGGTGGTCTGCGCCGCCAGGCCGGTGTGGTTGCCGCTCTGCGCGAATGCATCCGGGACGAACTCGCCCGACTCTTCCCGGCGCTCGACCCCCACGGCGAAGGCCAGGTCACCGCCGGGCAGCGCAAACAGCCCGCCGGTCAGGTTCGCACTGAAGATCTTGGTCTTGGTCTCGCCGCTGTCGGTGTAGAGCGGGAACAGGAACTCCTGGAGGTTCGCGTTGGCCAGCGAACCCTGGCCGGGCACGCCGTACGGCAGCAGGGGGTTCCACGGCACGCAACCATCGATCACCGCGCCCGGTGCACCGCAGCGGGCCACGCCGGCGTCATCAAAGAACGACGGGCCGAGCGCCGGCGCGGTCGCCAGCAGGCTGGCGTCGCCACGGGCGGTCTTGGTCAGGTCGTTCTTGTTGTATGCATACGACACCGTCCAGTCCCACGGCCTGTCGTTGACGTCGAAGTAGCCCTCCAGGCTGCCCACGAAACGCATGGTGTCCAGTTCGCTGCGCGTGGTCCGCGGCACCTCCCAGAGCCTGCGCCGGAAGTCGATGTCGCGGCCGAGTACGTTGAACACGCTGTCGGCCGACAACGGCGTGCCGAACGCACCGGCCTGGTAGGGATAGCCGGCGATCTGCTGGTTGGTGGTGCGCTGGTTGTAGGTGATGTCACCGTTGAAGGTGATACGGTCGGTCAGGTCGTAGTTGATGTTGGTGAAAACGGATTTCCGCTCCAGGCCCGTCTGCAGCAGCATCTGCAGGTTGGAGTTGGCGTACTGGTCCGGGGTGATGGGCACATAGTCAGCGGCGTTGGCCGGGTTGCCGCCCGGGCGCAGCGTGTTCCACACCGGAGTGACGTAGCCGGGATCACCCGGCGACAGGCCGGGCACAGAACAGGGGTTGCAGAACGATCCGTTCTGGCTCACCGGACTCCAACCCGAGCCGGGAAAATCCGGACCGGCGTTGCCGTAGCGGGAAAACCAGCGGCTCCCGGCCAGCACCGGGTCGGACTCCATGACCTCGGCGGCAATGGTCACCCCGCCCCGGTCGTTGCTGGCCCCGAACACGCCGGAGTAGATGGTCTCGCCGCCGTCGCCATCGGTGTACTGGCCGTACTGCACGGACGCCTCGGCACCCTCGAAGCGCTTGCGGGTGATGATGTTGACCACCGCAGCGATCGCATCGGAACCGTAGATCGACGAGGCACCGTCCTTGAGGATGTCGATGCGATCAATCGCCGCCATCGGGATCTGGCTCAGGTCCTGCAGGCCGCCGGTGGTGGACCCCAGCCGCACGCCGTTGACCAGCACCAGGGTACGGGTGGCGCCCAGGTTGCGGATGTCGACGTAATAGCCGCCCACGTTTTCACCCGAGGCCAACGCATCGGCGCGCGAAATGGCCGGCGAGCCCGCCGAGGCGATGTTCTGCAGCAGATCGGCGACCGACACGTGGCCGGTGCGCTCGATTTCCTCGCGGGTGACGGTGACGATCGGCTGCTGGTTCTCGATCTCGACGCCGCGGATGCGCGATCCGGTGACTTCAATGCGATCAAGGGTGGTGGGATCGGCAGGCGGAGTTTCCTGCGCGGCAAGGACCGCCGGAAGCAGGGCCGCTGCGATCGCGCTGGGCAGCACGCCCAGCCGGACCACGTGAGTACGGAACTTCATTGGGGCTCTCTCCGTTAGTGATGCGTTAAACGCACCTCAAACGGTAAGCGCTGCCCGATGCGCCGGCGTTGCACCCATCGCCGGTTCGCTTTGCCGATCTTGTCCGGAATCTGTGCCGAACAGCTGGCGGTATTCGCTCGCCGAGACCCCGTGGCGGGCCCGGAAGGCCCGCGCAAAACTGCAGCAATTGTCGAAACCACTCGCTGCAGCCACCTCCCCGATCATCATCGGAGTACTACGCAGCAGCCATGCGGCACGCTCCAGCCGCAGCCGCGCGCACAGCGCCTGCGGACTCTCCCCGTACAGCGCGTGAAAGGCCTTGGAGAAGTACCAGCTGGAGAAGTTCGCCATCCGGGCCAGTTCCTCCATCCGCACCACCTGATCGCGGTGGCCCTCCAGATACAGCCGGGCGCGCTGCATCCGGCCGAACACCTGGCGCTTGTGACTGCGCGAGCGCCCGGGACAGGACTGCACCCTCGCCGAAAGCTCGTGCTCGACCTCCATCAGGAACAGCAACAGGGGCCGCAGGGTTTGCAGGTCGGCGTCACTTCCCGCACCTCGCCACAGACGCAGCGCAGTGAGCCGGGCACCGGGGGACAGGTGCCCGAACCCCGGATAGAGCACGCCGCCGGTCATTTTCTCCAGCGCATCCACCGCTGCCGGATCCATCACGATGCCCAGGCACAGGCCGCGGCCGTCGACCTGCACTTGGGGGGCGGAGTCGCGTTCGAAAATGATCCAGTCGCCGCGCAGCAGGTCGAAGCGCCCTTCCCGTGCCTCCACCCAGCCGTGGCCGCGAAGCTGCAACCACGCCGTGGGCAGCCCGGCCTTGGCCGACGCCCCGCCCAGGCGCGTCAGCCCGAAGCAGCTGCCGGATGCCGGAAGTGCCGCCGTGTCGAACCGCAGTTGCCGGCCTCGGTCGGCCCAGTGGGTCTGGCTCATGCTCCACCCGCATCGATCGACTGACTCGAAGAACATGCGCCTGGGGGGATGTCGCCACACTGAACGCCTGCCCTTGCCGACGGTGGCCAGCCCAGGCCACCTAGGGTCGGCACCAGATAGGCCCCGCGGGGCTGGCGCCCTAGTCTTCTCGCCATCCCCGCTGATGCCGGCCTGCCATGAATCCCGTCAATGCCTGTTCGCCGCACTTTCCGCTGGATGCGGCTTCCGTTGCATCCCATTCCCGCCTCGACGCCCACGCGTTTGCGCTGCATGCCGCAAGCGCCGGGCCGGACCTTGCCGGTCACCTGGCTGACCTCGCAGCCGAGGGCACCTTGGGCGAATTCCTGGACCAGACCCGGGCCGCAGTCGGCCTGGCTGACCAGACCCCATTTCTGGCCGAGCGGCTTGACCCTGCCCTGACCGTCATCCGTGATGCGCTGGCCGGGCTGGACACCAGCGACCTGCCGCGCACCGGACGCGACGCGGTGGCGGACACCCTGTCCCTGCTCGATGCCCATCTGGAGGGCACGGACGCCGACACCGGCATCCAGGTGCCCGGAGGCGGGCTGCAGGCGCATGAAGACGCTGGCGGCCACCTGATCGACCGTCATGTGGGCAAGAGCGAGCAGTGGCTGGTAGACCGGGTGCGCAATGACAACATCAGCGCTGCCTCCAGCTTCCGCGACCTGCCCGAGGCGGAATACTTCGTGGCCCAGACCCTGAGTGAGCACTCCGGGGATATCGAAGCCTGGCTGGACGGCAAGGGCGGCAACCGCCTGGTGGTGGATGCAAGCTTCGATGCCACCACCGGCATTTCCGTGGGCCGCGGCCAGGACCATGCCGAGGACGTGTTCTCGGTCAGGGTAGTGCTGGAGCGCTCGGACCGACTGGACATCGGCTATAGAATCATCACCGGTTACCCTTCCGCACCCTGATCGGCTGGATGATTACGCATGAGCGATTTCCCCACCCTGCAGAACCTGTTTTCCGCCTACTTCCACCAGGACTGGTCGCTTGAGCATGACAGCGCCGATGCCGTCGTGGACGCGTGGCGCAAGGGCGAAGACGCCGAGCACATCGCCCACGCCCGGGACGAACTGGACCGCCTGCTGGCCCGCGACCTGGACGATGCTGCCCTGGGCGCTGCCGTACGGGCGCTGGGCAGCGAATACGATCCGACCCGTGACGGGTCCCGTAGCGATGGCGGTTGGCGCGACTGGCTGACCTCCGTCCAGCGGCAGCTGCACCCCTGACTCCGGGGCGCAGCCGGGCCGCGCCTACATCGGCGGCGCGGCCATTCCCGCACGATGCGGGTAGCGGGAAAAGATCTCCCCGATCGTCTGGCTGATCCGCGCCTCGCGGTTCTCCGCATTGACGTTGGCGACCCTGCCCACCGCAATTCCTTCCCAGACCAGCCGGTTCTGGGCCGAATCCACCAGGTCCACGTTCATGGTGCCCTCGGTGTAACGGCTGACGTGGGTGCGATCGTGCCAATACGGCACCGCCACATAGCGGCGCGCACGGTAGTGGTAGTAGTAGCCGTAATCCACGGTGGGAATCGAACTCACATCGGTGCGCCGCTGCATATAGGCGTTGACGTTGACCCGCAGGTCCGGATTGGCCTGATCAAAAACATAGCCGCGCGCCTGCATCTCGCGTTCGACCGAGCGCTTGACGATCTCGCTGGTAGCGGTTTCATAGCCGTAGGCTTCCACCGCCAGCGGCTCGTAGAACGCCCAGGTGCGGTAGGAGGAGAAGTCGGCGCGCGGGTCGGCCTCGGCGCTGATGCGCGGGCCGGTGGCGCAGCCGGCCAGCATCAGCGCCGCGCACAGGGCTGCGATCCAGGCGGTACTCCAGACTGTCGTTCGGCGGATGGCGTGCATGGCGGTTTCTCCGGAGGGGATGTGCCGCGGGCGTGTTGCGCTCGCTGATATCCATATACGCCCGACGGCGTCGAACCGGCGCGACGACCGCATGAAGCATTCATTCACGCCACGGCGTCCACCGGTGGGCCGCTATGATCCTGCCCATGCATGCCCATCCCGTCCGCACCGCCACCGCATTCGCCCCTGCCAGCGTGGGCAATATCGGCGCGGGCTTCGACCTGCTCGGCCACGTGATCGAAGGACCCGGGGACATCGCTACGGTCAGTCTGCTGGAGGAGCCGCTCGTACGCGTGACCCGCGTTACCGGCCGGGTCCGCGGAACAGAAGCGATCCCGCTGGAAGCGCGCGCCAACACGGCGGGAAGCGCCCTGATCGCACTGCGTGAGGCGTTGGCCCTGCCGTTCGGGTTTGAAGTGGAGCTGGAAAAAGGGATCCCGCTTGGCTCCGGCATGGGCGGCTCAGCCGCTTCCTGCGTGGCCGCGCTGGTGGCCGCCAACGCACTGCTGGACACGCCGCTCGAGCGCGAGGCCCTGTATCCGTTCGCGCTGGACGGGGAATCGGTGGCCAGCAACAGCCGCCAGGGCGACAACGTCGCGCCGATGCTGCTCGGTGGAGTGGTGCTGGCCACGGCCGAGCGCATGATCCGCCTCTCTGCTCCCGACTGGCTGCACTGCGTGCTGGTCCATCCCGACCAGGTGCTGGAAACCCGGCGCGCACGCGAAGTACTTGCCGATCCCTACCCGCTGGCCACCATCGTTGCCCACAGCGCCCACCTGGCCCAGCTGCTGCTTGGGCTGGAGCGCGCTGATCCCGGACTGATCCGGGCCGGACTGCATGACGTGCTGGTGGAGCCGCGACGCGCCGCGCTGATCCCGGGCTTTGACCGGGTGAAAGCCGCCGCCCTGGATGGCGGCGCGCTGGGTGCCAGCATTTCCGGCGCCGGGCCCGCAGTGTTTGCCTGGTTCGATTCGCGCACAGCGGCGGAGGCCGCGGCGCCTGCCATGCGCACGGGCTTCATCGATGCCGGCTTCGACGCCACGGCCTGGGTCTCGCCCGTGGCCGCCACCGGTGCCCGGCTCCTTTCCCCCACTTCGCAGATCCCCCGCCCATGACCCTGCTCATCATCTACGTTGCCATTGCGCTGGGCGTGTCCTTCCTGTGCTCGATCCTGGAGGCGTCGCTGCTGACCATCACCCCCACCCAGATCGAGGCCGGCAAGAACGACAACCAGCGCTGGGCGCAGGTCTACGGGGAAATGAAGGCGGACGTTGACCGGCCGCTGGCCGCGATCCTCACCCTCAACACCGTGGCCCATACCATGGGCGCGGCTGGGGCCGGGGCGCAGTACGCGCGGGTATTCGGCTACGGCAGCGAAGCCCTGTTCGCCGTGGCCCTGACCGCGGCGGTGCTGATCCTGACCGAGATCATCCCCAAGACCATCGGCGCCCGCTACGCGGTCGGCGTGGCGCCGTTCGTGGCCCGGGTGCTGCCCGTGCTGGTGGTGGGGCTGGCGCCGCTGGTGTGGTTCTCCCAGCAGCTGACCCGCGTGATCACCCGCGGCCGTCCGGCCCCACTGCCCAAGCATCGCGATGAACTGCTGACGGTGGCGCGCATGGGCGAGGATTCGGGACAGCTGCTGCCCGGCGAAAGCCGCGTGCTGCGCAACGTGCTGCAGCTGGACGCGGTCAAAGCCGGCGACATCATGACCCCGCGCACCGTCGTCTTCGCCCTGCCCCAGGACACACCGCTGCAGGAGTTCGTGGCCGCGGTGGAAGAGTCGCCGTTCACCCGCATCCCGGTCTACGAAGGCGACGATCGGGCGGACATCACCGGCTTCGTGCTCAAGAGCGAAGCGCTGATGCGCCATATCCAGACCCGCGACAACCCCGCCCCGACGACCCTGGCCGATCTCGCCCGCCCCCTTGCTTCCACACTGGACAAGATGCCGGTTGACCGATTATTCCGGCACTTCATCAGCGAAGGCCATCACATCCTGCTGGTAGTGGACGAATACGGCACCGCCGTAGGCATCGTGACCCTGGAAGACGTGGTGGAAACGGTATTCGGTTTCGAGATCGTGGATGAGCTGGACACCATCCCCGACCTGCGCGTCTACGCCCGGGAGCTGTGGTTGAAGCGTGCGCAACGCAGCGGCGTGAAGGATGCAGCGAGCCAGCGCTACTGACTCACAGCTGCGCCCTGACCTCCAGCATTACTGAACCTCCCGGTTCAGCATATTTACAGAACTGACAGGTATCATATTGCCGGTGATGATGCCCTCCAGCACCAAGAAAGCCGCCCGGCCCACTGCCAGCCCGGGGCGCCCCAAAGACCTGGCCAAGCGCGCCGCCATTCTCGAGGCGGCTGAACGGCTGTTCCTGCAGCATGGCTTTGAAGGCGTGAGCATGGACCAGATCGCCGCCACGGCGGACGTTTCCAAGCTCACCGTCTACAGCCATTTCGGCGACAAGGACACCCTGTTCACCGAAGCTGCAAAGGCCTATTGCGAACAGCAGATGCCCGGCTCGGTGTTCGAACCGGCGCCCGGAGTGCCGGTGCGCGAGCGGCTGCTGGATATTGCCCGCAGTTTTTTTTCCATGATCAGCGCGCCCGAGGCGGTGGCCGGGCATCGCCTGCTGTGTTCGCCGCAGATGGTGGAAAAGCGGCTGGCCGAGCTGTTCTGGGAAGCCGGCCCCGGACGGGTGCAGAAAGAGTTCGCGCATTTCCTGAGGCGCCGCATTTCGGCTGGCGACCTGGAGATCGACGACGTTACCCGTGCGTCGGCCCAGTTTTTTGCGCTGGTCCGCGGTGAACTGCACATGCGCATGGTGTTTGACTGCCACCACCACCCCGAAATGGCCCAGGCCGAACAGGAGCGCGCCCATCTTGAGGCTTGCGCGGACATGTTCTTGCGCGCCTACGGCACTTCGAAGGCCCGGACTTGAGCCCGCCGTACCAGGTTGCCCTGCCCACCGGGCCGGTGACTTTCGGCACTCAGTGCCGGACAACCGCTGCAGCGATGCTGTTTCCAGCGCAATTGCGCCCATCCCCCGGTAAACTTGCGTTTCCCCGCGATCGAGACCGCCAAAGATGACGATTGATTACGCCCAAACCCGCGATGCCATGGTCGAACAGCAGGTTCGTCCCTGGGATGTGCTGGATGCGCGCGTGCTCGAGGTGTTGGGCACGTTGCCGCGCGAGGAGTTCGTGCCCGCGCCCTACCGTTCGGTGGCCTACGGAGACCTTGAGATCCCGCTCGGCCATGGCCAGCGGATGCTCAAGCCGGTGCTTGCCGGACGTGCGCTGCAGGCGCTGCGCCCGCAGCCGGGCGAAGAAGTGCTGGAGATCGGCACCGGCAGCGGCTACGTCACTGCCGGCCTGGGTCTCATGGCCCGCGAAGTGCTGAGCCTGGAGCGCGAGGCCACCCTGGCCGACGCCGCCCGCCAGCGCCTGGTGACCCTTGGCGCCAGCAACGTGTCGGTGGAACAGGCCGACGTTTTCAGCTGGAACACGGAACGCCGCTTTGACGTGATCTGCGTGAACGCAGCCGTCGCCGAGGTCCCCGCCCGTTTCATCCAGTGGCTGCGTCCGGGTGGACGCATGTTCATTGTCCACGGGCGCGCCCCGGTGATGGAAGCGGTGGTGATCCATCGTGATGGCGACGATGTCAACGCCACGCGCACCGAATCGTTGTTTGATACCGAGCTCGACTATCTGGCAGGCGCCGAACCGGTGCCTGCGTTCCACCTGTAACCGCGGACCGTACCCGGGCCATGCCCCCGCACGGCCCTCCGGAACCCACAAGGATTTCTACATGCTGCGTCCTCTCGCCCTAGCCCTGTCCCTCGCCCTGCTCCCGGCCGCCGCCCAGGCCGCGGACCTGATGACCACCTATGAGATGGCCCGCACCGGCGACCGCCAGCTGTCCATCTCCGAGTCCAGCCGCGATATCGCCCGCGAGGGACGCGTCCAGGCCCGGGCCAACCTGCTGCCATCGGTCAGCGGCAGTGGGTCGATCGGCCGCAACTACGTGGCCGGCCAGTCCGGTGACAACCGCAGCCGCACCTGGGGCATCGGCCTGCAGCAGACCGTGTTCGACCTCGGCCAGATCGCCAATTACCGTGCGCAAAAAGAGCTGGACACCGCCGCAGGGTTCGATCTGAACGCCGCCAACAGCGAACTGATCACCCGCACCTCGGCCTCGTACTTCGACGTGCTGGTGGCGATCGAAACCCTGGCAGCCGCCATTGCCGCGGAAGAAGCGCTGCAGAAGCAGTACGACTTCGCCGACCGGCGCCTTGAGGTCGGTCTGGCACCGATCACCGACGTGCACGAAGCCCGCGCCCAGTACGACACCGCCCGTGCGAATGTCCTGCTGGCCCGCAATGCGCTGGAAGACGCCTACCAGGCCCTGGCCGAGATCACCGGCGTACCGGTGCGCGACCTGCGTGCGCTGCCGGAGGACTTCCAGCCGTCCTTGCCCACCGATGGCGGCGTAGAGCAGTGGGTTGCCAGCGCCTTTGCGCAGAACCCCAACCTGCAGGCCGCCGAATATGACGCGCGCGCTGCCGAACACGGCGTGACTGCCGCCCGTTCCCAGCACCTTCCGCGGGTCACCCTGGGCGCCGACTACAGCAACCGCGCCGGCTGGGGTGATTTCGGCAACCCGGACGTGCCGGGCCAGCCGCGCAACAGTGAAAACGAAGGTTACGGCGTGGGTCTCAACCTGACCGTGCCGCTGTTCGCCGGCGGCGCCATCCGTTCCGGCGTGCGCGAGGCGATCTCGCGCCGCGACATCTCCCACGACAACCTGGAACTGACCCGCCGGGCGCTGGAGCGCAGCACCCGCGCCGCCTACAACGCGGTAGTGGCCGGAGTGAGCGAAGTCGAGGCCAGGCGCCAGGCGGTGGTCTCGGCGCGCAGCGCGTACGAAGCATCGCAGGTGGGCCTGGAAGTCGGGACCCGTACGGTGGTGGACGTGCTGATCAACCAGCAGAACCTGTTCAACGCCGAAAGCAACCTGGCGGACGCGCGCTACCGCTTCCTGCAGAGCCGTCTGCTGCTGGCCCAGGCCGCCGGCACCCTGGACATTTCCGACCTGCGGGAAATCAATGCCCTGCTGACCGTGTCCGCTGAAGCCCAGCTTCCGTCCTCGGTCGAGTAACCCGGCAACGTATTCCGGCGGGCCTGCTCAGGGCCCGCCCTGCCCCGCGGCTGGGGGCATGTCCGCCCTGATCACTTTCAGCGTGCGCTGCACCGCCCCGCGCCCGTCCTCCACCAGCTGGGCGGCGGCCCCGGCCATCCGGCTGCGCAGCTGCGGATCCTCCAGCAGCCTCTCAAGCTCGGCGCCAACCGCCTCGGCATCGCGGCCGACGCACAGCGCGTCCACCTCCCTGAGCCGACGGGCGATGTCGGCAAAGTTGTGCAGGTGCGGACCGGTGACGATCGCGGTGCCGGTGGAGGCCGGCTCCAACAGATTGTGTCCTCCCACGTCCTGCAGGCTGCCGCCGACAAACGCCACGTCGGCGCAGGCATAGAAGCTGGTCAGTTCACCCAGGGTATCGATCACGAACACCGCATCGGCGGAGTCCGGCTCGCGGGTGAGGGTGCGGGTGGCGGTGCGCATCCCGGCTTCAACGGCCTGCTGGGTGACCGCACGGAAGCGCTCCGGATGCCGCGGCGCCCACAGCAGCAGCAGATCCGGCCAGCGCTTGCTCAGCCGGGCGTGGATGGCCAGCACCGCGGCCTCCTCATCCACATGGGTACTGGCGGCGATCCATGTCGGCCGCTCACCGGCCCGCTGGCGGAACTGGCGGGCGAACTCGGCCAGTCCGGGATCAACCTCCATGTCGTATTTCAGGTTGCCGGTCACGGTCACCTGCTGCTCCAGCGCGCCGAGGCGGCGGAAGCGGCGCCCGTCCTCCACCGACTGCGCAGCGATCACGCGCACCGTGCGCAACGCACGCGAGACCAGCGGCCGCAGGGTCCGATAGCCGCGCAGCGAGCGGGCTGACAGGCGCGCATTGACGATGTACAGCGGCACGCCGTAATCACGGCAGCAGAACAGCAGGTTCGGCCACAGCTCGGTCTCCACGATCAGGCCCAGCTGGGGCTGGAAGTGATCCAGGAACCGGTGCACCGCCCCGGACAGGTCATAGGGCAGATACACGTGTTCAACCCGCTCGCCCCACAGCTTGCCCACCCGCGCCGAACCGGTCGGGGTGATGGTGGTCACCAGCAGGCGCATGCCCGGGCGCAGCTCAAGCAGCGCGTCCACCAGCGGTGCGGCGGCGTTGACCTCGCCCACCGATACGGCGTGCACCCACAGCGTGGCCCGGTGTGGTTCGTCCGAATAGGACGCATAGCGCTCGCCCCAGCGCTGGAAATATTCCGCCTGGCGGAAGCCCCGCCAGATCAGGTGGTACACCGTCACCGGCACCAGCACATACAACATGGCCGAATACAGGGCGCGCAGCAGGCGTTCAACGATGGTTTCGCGCATTGAACAAGGATAGCCGTTCATCAAAGGCATGGAGCCCTACAATCTGCATATGTCGAACAAAGACCCCCTGCCCCGCCCGCCACTGTCTCCCCGCCACTGGCCCACCTGGCTTGGAATTGGCCTGGCGACTGCGCTGGCCCGCTTGCCATGGTCGCTGCAGCGCGCGCTCGGCCGGGCGCTCGGGGCAACGCTGCGCCTGGCCCTGCGCAGCCGCCGCGCGGTGGCTGCCCGCAACC
Organism: Luteimonas sp. A277; assembly: GCF_054052045.1. The sequence goes on along the minus strand of NZ_JBSVRG010000003.1, from coordinate 195,828 downwards.
TGGAACTGTGCTTCCCCGAGCTGGATGCCAGCGCGCGCGAACGCCTGCTGCGCGAACACTTCGCTTCACTCGGCATCGCCCTGTTTGAATTCGCGCGCGCCTGGTGGGGCTCGGTCGCCCCGCTGCGTCGCGGTCTGGTGGTGGAAGGCCTGGAGCACATGGACGCCGCACGCGCGCAGGGTCGCGGGGTGATCGTGGTGTCGGGCCACTTCACCACGCTGGAGGTCTGCGGACGCCTGATGTGTGAGTACGCGCCGCTGGCGGGAATGTATCGCCCGCACGCGCAGCCGGTGATGGAATGGGCGGTGCGCCGCGGGCGTGCGCGCTACGCGGCGGCCATGTTCCCCAAGCAGGATGTCCGCGGCACGTTGCGCCACCTCAAGCGTGGCGGCCTGCTCTGGTACGCACCCGACCAGGATCCCAGCCGCGGCGATGCGGTTTACGTTCCGTTCTTCGGCCAGCCTGCCCACAGCCTGACATCCACCCATCAGCTGGCACGGATGTCGGGGGCGGCGGTGCTGCTGTTCCAGCATGAGCGCCGCAGTGATGGCGGCTACACGCTGCGCCTGCGACCGGTCGATGACTTTCCCTCCCGGAACGCGACCGCGGACACCGCCCGGATCATCGCCGGGATCGAAGAGATGGCGCGCGCGGCGCCGGCGCAGTACCTGTGGATACATCGCCGCTTCAAGCGCCGTCCGGACGGCGCAGACGTCTATTCCAACTGACTCGGCGGATTCAGCGGGGTTCTTGAGACCCGGCCGGCGGCTCGTCGCTGCCAAGCAGGCTGCCGGCATAGAGGGCCGCCAGCATCAGGGTCAGCCCACCCCAGAAGGTCGAATAGAACGCCAGATGGGTGTTGAGCGGGAATACCGTCACCGCCAAGGCGAGCATGGCTGGTCGTGCGCGCTCGCGTGCCGGGGGATCGGCATAGCGCCACGCACGCCAGGCCAGGGCCGCCCCGGCCAGCCACAGCAGCAGGCCGATGATCCCGGTTTCACTGAGCACCTCCAGCACGATCTGGTGGGCATGGAAGGCAGGCCCGTCACCCCAGGCCGCCAGGTGTTCCGGATCAGGATCGCAATCCGGATAGGCGGCGCGGAAGCCGCGCACGCCCACGCCATTGAACGGACTCTGGCGAACCATGCACAGCGCCGCGCTCCAGATGCGCAGCCGCCCCGACAGCGCCACGTCCACCCCGGACTCGTCAGCGGTGGCCAGCTGCGCCGTGCGCTCCACCCGCTCCTGCACCTGCGGGGACACCAGCGCCAGGGCAACAAGCGTCGCCGCGCCGCCGGCAAGCACCACCAGCATCCGCTTCCAGCCCAGCAGGTTCCAGCCGGAAAAGACCAGCACCAGCGCATAGGTGATCCACGAGGCACGCGCACCGGCCAGCAACACCACCAGCCCCAGCGCAACGGCCGCCACGATCCAGCCGCCGATGCCGAACCGCTGCGCCACCGGGAACAGCAGGAACGGAGCCAGGCTTGCAAGCACCAGGCCCAGCTTCAGGTTGCATGGACCCAGCACGCCGCCCAGCCGGTCGGCAGCCATCACCTGCTCCGCCGTGCACATGGGCCGGTCGCTGAGCAGCTGCTTGATGCCATCGATGCCGAAGAACAGCGGGCTGGTACCGAAGAATGCTTCCACCAAACCGTCCACGCTCCACAGCGCAACGATCACCGCCAGGCCGCCGAACGTGATCTTCCGGCCGCGGCTGTTGGCCACTGCCGATGCCACCAGCCACAGGAACGGCAGGTAGCGCAGGTCCACCAGCGCCTCGCGCAGGGATCGCTGCACATCCACCGCATCGATCGCGGAGATCAGCTCAGGCACCCAGTAGGCGCAGAACAGCACGCTGGTCAGCGCCCAGGCCTGCGGACTCAGCAGCGCGGTGCCGTGGGCGAAACGCGCCATCAGCAGTCGTGAGATCGCCACCAGCGCGCCCAGCACCATCACACCCTCGGCATAGCCGGGTGCGGGCCACAGGGCCACGAAGGCAAGGACGAAATGGGGCGACCAGCGCCATCCCGGCGCGGCCGCAGCCTGGTCAGCGGTCGTAGAGTTCGTCATACACGGAAAGCGTGGCGTCCTGCATCGCGGACAGGGTATACGGGATGGTACCCGGAGGGTCGGGTGGCGCATCAAGCAGTGCGCGGGCACTCACGAGCAGGGCCTGGATGTCGAACGGCACCACGGCTCCACCCGGCGCCAGCTCGCGCAGCACCTCGCCCACGCCGCCGTGCTCCCAGGCCAACACCGGACGGCCCACCGACAGCGCCTCCAGCACGGTGCGCCCGAACGCCTCCGGCTTGCGCGAGAGCTGCAGGACCAGGTCACTGGCAGCGTAGGCCCGGGCAATGGCGGATGTGGGCGGCGTCATCGCCACCGCATCCCCGATGCCGAGTGCGACGGCTTCGCACTCCAGCTCGGCCAGATAACGCTCACGCCCGGGCTCACGCATGCCAGGCATCCACAGCCGCGCATCCATTCCCCCGGCACGCAGTCCGGCCAGGAGCGCCAGCGCATCGGCATGCCCCTTCAGCCGGGTGCCGCGCCCCGGCAGCAGCAGCAGTGGCCCCTCCCCGGTCAGGGCCGGGAACTCCGCCGCCACTTCGGCCCGGGCGCCCCGATCGGGAGACCGGCGCCGCGGGAAGGCTGCCGGATCGATTCCGCGCGGAATCACCCGCAGCTTCTCCGGTCCGATCTGCGGGTAGTGGCGGCACACATAATCACGCACCGTCCGCGACACGCAGATCACCCGCTCACCGCTGGCCATGATCGCGCTGTAGCGCGAGGGAGAGTTGAGCCCGTGGACGGTAGTGACCCAGTGCGGACGCCGCTCGCGTGGCAGGCCGCGCAGCGCGCGCCAGCCCAACCAGGCCGGCAGGCGGGACCGCGCGTGGACGATGTCGGCCCCCGCGTCCTGCAGCATCCGCCGCAGGGCTGGAACGTGGCGCAGGGTCAGCAGTGATTTGCGGCCGATATCCAGTTGCCGATGCTCCGCTCCCACGGCTTCGAGCGCGGGCACAAGGCGTCCGCCTGCGGAAACCACCAGCGCACGGTGTCCGGCGCGCACCAGCGCCTGGGCAATTTCAATAGTGGAGCGCTCGACGCCGCCGGACTCAAGCGCCGGCAGCAGTTGGACTACCGTCAGGCGTTTTCGAGCGGACACGGGAGCGGCGTGCCTGCGGCCGCGGCCTCAGTCAACCAGCACGAAGTGTGCGCTGCAGTACGGGCAGTTGGTCTCGCCACCGTCGTCCTCGATCGGCAGGTACACGCGCGGATGCGAGTTCCACACCGCCATGGACGGAAGCGGGCAGCTCAGCGGCAGCTCGCTGCGACGGACCTCATAGGTCTGCCGGGCATTGGCCTGTTCGGAAGATGTGGTGGCTGCTGTCATGGCAAATGGAATGCATCAAATGGACCGGCGCCCAGTTTAACCTGTCCCCGCGTGGGCGACCGCGGCAGGCACCGGCTCAGCTGATCCAGCCGCGTTTCGCCGCCCGCCGCGCGTACCAGACCAGGGCTGTGGCGATCCCGATCAGCAGCACCGCCATGGGCAGCCCGGCCGCACCGGAGACCTGCCAGGCCGGGGTGAATATGTAAACCCCGGCCATCTGCAGGGTCACCGCCAGCAGCGAAAGAGCGAAGGCCGGCACCGCCCAGGCCCGCCGCAGCAGCAGCCCGAACGATCCGGCGACACCGGCAAATACGGCCACAGCGTAAGCAATCGTCAGCCAATCCGGCATGGCCTCGTACACCAGCCGGCGTCCTGGCGCCATGGCTTCAACCTGCTCCGGGGTGATGCCGGTCTGCATGATGAACATCACCACCCCGACAATGTTCCAGAACAGGGCAAGCCAGCCGATCACCCGCAGGCTGGCGGGTACTTTCAAATTGCTCATGGGTCTGTCCCCTGTGGTCTGGCGGCAGTGTATGCCGGCACGTCGCCGACTACAGCCAGCCCTTCTGTCGTGCCAGGCGATAGGCCTCGATGCGGTTGCCCACGCCCAGCTTGCCGATCGCCTCGGAGAGGTAGTTGCGCACCGTGCCCTGCGACAGGTGCAGCTGCGCCGCGATGTCCCCGGCGGACCGTCCTTCGCCGGCCAGGCGCAGCACCTGTCGTTCGCGGTCGCTGAGCGGGTCGGCCTCCGACCAGGCTTCCAGCGCCAGCTGCGGGTCGATCGCGCGCCCACCGCCGTGCACCTTGCGCAGCGCCGCGGCCAGCTCCTCGGCCGGCGCGTCCTTGAGCAGGTAGCCGGACACGCCCGCATCCAGCGCCCGCCGCAGATAGCCGGAGCGCGCAAAAGTGGTGACGATGACCACCTTGATCGGCAGCTCATGGCGCCGGATCCGCTGGGCAAGCTCCAGCCCGGTCAGGCCCGGCATCTCGATATCGGTCACCAGCAGATCTGGCTGCAGCCGCTGCAGCTCGCGCCATGCGCTTTCGCCGTCGGCGCAGGCGCCAAGCACTTCGATGTCGGGCTCAAGGCCCAGCAGCGCAGAGAGCGCGCCGCGCACCATGGCCTGGTCCTCGGCCAGCAGGATCCTGATCATCCGCGCACGCTACCAGACCACCCGGTAGGAGCGCGCCATGCGCGCGAAGCCGCGCGAATCATGGTCGTCCAACGTGGCGTCGGTTGGGACGCAGTGTCCGAAGTCACCCGCAACGATATATGTCACGCGGCTTCGCGCGCATGGCGCGCTCCTACGGCCCAACGTTGGCGGCGAGCGGGAGGCGGGCCTCGAGGCGGGTGCCGCCGCGCGTGCCCGGCCCGATGCGCAGGCTGCCGCGCGCGCCCTCCAGCCGCTCGCGCATGCCCGCCAGTCCGTTGCCGGGAACGATCGCGCCTCCGCGGCCATCGTCTTCGATCAGCAGCACCGCATCCCCGCCCTCCACCGAGAACCTCACATTCGCTATGCCAGCCCGGGCATGGCGCTGGATGTTGGTCACCGCTTCGCGCACCGTCAGCGCAAGGATCGACTCGACGCCCGGCGGCAGTGCGAGCCCCTCCCCGCCCGCGTCGAACTCGTAGCCGAAATCCACCCCATCGGTCTCCAGCAGCAGCCGGGCGGAGGCAAGCTCGCCGGCCAGCTCCGCGGCACGGATGCCGCTGACCGCCCGCCGCACCTGGTCCAGCGCCTGCCGCGCCCCGGCAGCGACCTCCTCTATCTCGCGACGCGCCGAAGAAGGATCGCGCTCGACCAGGCGCGCGGCCAGGTCCGATTTCAATGCCACCATCGACAGGGTCTGGCCGAGCAGATCATGCAGGTCACGGCCGATGCGCTCGCGCTCGGCGGTTGATGCCAGCCGCCGGATCTCTTCATGGGACAGCTTGAGCGCGGCATCCTTGCGCTGGTTGGCGCGTTCGACATGGATCAGGGGCCCGACGATCAGCACCACCAGCGGCATCCACACCACCGCCTGCCATGGGTAACCGAGCCACAGCGCGTAGCCGACAAAGCCCGCGCCGAGCAGCGACAGCCGCGCCAACGTTGCGGACAGGGAACGATTGCCGTGGACGTGCAGGTACACGCAGCCGAACACGAAGTAGCTCATGCCTGCCGGGTACCACCGCAGCAGCACCAGGCACAGCACGATCATGGCCACTGCCGGTCGCCACGCGTTGCGTTCGGGTACCGTCACCGCCCGCCCGAACAGGACCAGGAACAGCGGATACGACACCAGCGTCAGGGCCAGCCATTGCGAGTTGTAGCCGCCCGGGGTGAACGCCGGGGTGATGAATACCCACGCCGTCCACATCAGATGCACCAGCTCGGTCCAGGCCGCCCTGTCCTGACGCATGGCACAGCCGACCAGCGAATCCGGGGCCGGCGCGAACCAGCGCGCGATGACACCGGTGCCGGACATCAGCCGCCCTCCCCGGGGCCGCAGGTCCGCGCGGCGGTGCACAGCGCGGCGTCAGGGCAGCTCGACATGATCGAGGGAAAATTCAAATGACCCGGCCGGCTGGCCGGCGGTGAAGGCGATGCCACGAACCAGCGACAGGTCTGCCCCCGGGAAGTCGGCCAGCGCCAGCCGCACCTCAGCCCACTCCGAACCGGCCTGGAAGGTCAGCGTGCTCGGCATGCCCTGCACGGACGGGCCGGAGAACAGCATGGCGTTGTAGCTGCGGCCATCGCCGCGGACCTGGAACACCAGCTCGCTGCGGGTGGACAGGTCCACCGGCTGCATCGGCTCGCCGGCTGGGAAGAACATCACTCCGGCCCACGGGAACGGGAAACCCGGGCGGATTTCACCGGTCACCTCAAGCGCGCCTGGTGAACTATTGACACCGCCTGGCACCAGTCGGTGCTCGACCGTCGAAGCGCCACCGGCCATCTGGTCCGTGGTGGGCTGCCAGCTCCCGAACGCTGCGCTGACAGAGTCTGAATCGAAGTCGCTGATCAGGGTCTGCTCCGGAGCCGCCTGCGCGGCAGGCGCCGCGGCCGATGGATCGCGCCCGATCCGATAGCCGTTCTTCCAGACCCCCACGATCGCGCGAGTTGCGGTGATGTCGGTCAGCGGATCGCCGTCCACCAGCAGCAGGTCGGCGCGCATGCCGGGCGCAATGCGACCGCGGTCCCCGATCCCGAAGCGTCGGGCCGGGAGCGCCGTGGCGGCGGCCAGTGCCTGCGCCGGCTCCAGACCGGCGCGGACCAGCAGCTCGAGCTCGCCATGCATGCTCACCCCATGCGCGGTGCCGGGGTTGGGAGCGTCGGTGCCGGCCAGGATGGTGACCCCCGCGGCATGCAGGGCGCGCACGCTGGCAAGCGCCTGCTCAAGCCGGTCGGTGCGTGGAACGCCTGGGATCACCGCGCCAAGCGTCGCCCGCTGCTCACTGGTCAGCGTCGGACCAAGGCGGGGGTCCGCTGCCAGCGTGGCGCCCTCGCCCGCCCCGGAGAACGAGGCCAGGACCGACAGCGTTGGCACCACGAATGCATCGCCTGCCAGGGCTGCATCGATGAAACCCTGGTCGACCGGCTGGTCAGCGAAGATATGCACCAGCCCGTCCGCCCCGGCGTCGATTGCATGGCGGGAGTCACGCAGCGTCGAGGCATGCACCACGGCGAGACGGTCCGCGGCGTGGGCCGCGCCGATCACCGCCGTCACCTGGTCCGGTGTGAGTGTCGGCAGCGACGGCGCGCCGGGGTAGGCGCTCATGTCTTCCACGATCAGCTTGATGAAATCGACACCCTCATCCAGCCGCTCGCCGATGAACGCCTCAACGTTGGTATTGGCATCGATCGCAGGCACCGGGAATCCGTACTGGGTGCCGTGCCCGCCCGGCGCGGTGACCGCGTAGCCGGACGCCCACAGGTCAGCCAGGCCGGTATCGGCCAGCGATTCGCGCTGCTGGCGAAGTTGCGGCAGGCGATCGACCATCCCGTGCATGTCGAAGGCGGTGGTGACGCCGAAGCGCACCGCGTCGCGCCGCGCGTCTCCCCAGGCATGCACGTGGGCATCGATCAGTCCGGGGAGCAGGGTCCTGCCGGTGCCATCGACCACCGGCAGCCCCTCAGGCACTGCGATATCGGCACCTACCGAATCGATCAATCCGTCGCGCACCACCACGGTGGCAATGCCGATGTCACCCTCGCCGTCGAACACCCGCGCATCGCGGATCGCGAAGCTGTTGCCCGGCGCCTCTGTCTCTGCTTCTCCATCGCTGCCAGTACGATCACCGGCGTTGCCCTGCAGCGCCACCGCGAGGCCGAGCACCCCCGCCAGGGCCGCGAAGGCCAGGATTTCCGGAAGTCGTTTCATGGGTCGATTCTCCTGGGACACTGTGGACAGGACACTCAGACGGCTGCTGCCAATCGGCGCTGCGCAAGGATGAAGAACACGCCGGTGACCACCCCCAGCACGCCCAGATGCAGCCACAGGCTGCCACCGGCATCGTGGCCCACGACCTTCATCGCAGCCTGGCCCAGATGGTACGCCGGCCACACCGGTGCCAGGCGGTTGAAGACCTCCGGCAGCACCGACAGCGGCATCCACAGGCCGGACAGGAACGCCATCGGCAGGAACAGGATATTGACCACGGCCACGGCGGCGTTGCCACCCACCAGACTGCCGATATACAGCCCAAGCGCGCAGAACGGCAGCACACCCAGCACGTTGACCACAAACAGCAACAGCCATTGCCAGGGCGCCAGCACCACGCCGCCCAGGGTGGCTGCAAGCACCGCCAGCAGCAGCGAGATCACCGCCGCGAACGCCATCGCCGCTGCCATCTTCGCCAGCAGCCATGCACCGGGCGGGGTCGGCAGCGCGCGCTTGAGCCGCAACAATCCCCGCTCGCGCTCATGCGCGATACCCGCGCCAAACCCGAACAGGGCCGCGCCCATGATCCCGAACACCCCGTAGCCGGCCAGCATGTATTCCGCGTTGGCCGCGCTGCGCGACAACATGACCCCGAACAGCAGGTAGAAGGCGGTGGGAAACAGCAGCGTGGGAAGCACGAAAGCCGGCTCGCGCAGCTGCCGCAGCAGCTCGTACCTGGCTTCAAGCAGGTAGCAGCGCCAGGGCGAAAAAGATCGGGAGTGGGCGATGGCGGCCATCATGCGGCTTCCTGTTCACGGGTGAGGTGGATGAATGCATCGGCGAGGCCGGCGCGCAGCACTTCCAGGTCCTGCAGTGCCGGATCGGCCTCGAGCAGGCGGCGGACCACCGGCTCGGCCGTAGCGGCCACGATCTCCAGCCGGTCGCTGTCACGGCTGGCGGACAGGACCCGTGGCCAGGTGGATATCAGCGCTGCATCGAGCGTCGAGACGCAGCGGATGCGCCGCTGGGCAACGTGCGAGCGGATTTCGCCCACGCTGCCCGCGGCCACGACCCGACCGCGATCAAGCACCACCACCCGGTCGGACAGCGCCTCGGCTTCTTCCAGGTAATGGGTGGTCAGCAGCACGCCGCAGCCTTCGGCGACGAGCGCGCGCACCGCCTGCCACAGCTGCTGGCGGGCCTGGATATCCAGTCCCGTGGTCGGCTCGTCCAGGAACAACAGTTGCGGGCGACCGCACACGGCCAGCGCGAACTGGACCCGGCGCTGCTGCCCTGCCGACAGCTTGTCGTAGCGACGGTCGAGCAATCCCTGCAATCCGGCAAGGGTCGCGCAGTCGTCAATGCTGCGAGGCTGCGGATAGTAGCTGCAGGTCAGCCGCAGCAGCTCCTGCACCTTGAGGTCGCCGTGGACCCCGCCCTCCTGCAGCATCACCCCGGTGCGCCTGCGCGCCTGCATGGATCCCGGCGGGCCGTCGAACAGCGCCACTTCGCCGGCGTCGGGCCTGAGCAGGCCCAGCAGCAATCCGATCGCGGTGCTCTTGCCGGCGCCGTTGGCGCCAAGCACCGAAACGACCTCCCCCGCGAGCACCTGGAGATCGACGCCGTCCAGTGCGATGACGTCGCCGTAGCGTTTGCGGGCGGCCTGCAGCCGGGCAAGGGGAAGCGGGTGGTGGTGGGTGATCATGTCCATGGCGCCCATCGTCCACGCCTGCAGCCGGCGGCGACAGTCGCAACGGTCAGCCAGCGGAGATGACAGGTGTCACGTGACTCGGCCCCACGCGACGTTTAGGCGACAATCGGGACATCCGCACCAACGGCAGAGCCGATGAACACCAAAGCAGACCTGCTCAGGGAACTCCGTATCGACCGCACGCCTGCTCCACCGCCATCGCGCCGATGGAAGTGGATCGTGCTGGCCGTAGTCGCCGCACTGGTGCTGATACTGGCCGCATCGGCGCTGCTCGGCCGCGACGCGCCGGTGGAGGTGCGGGTGGCGCCGGTGACCGCCGCCGGTGCGGCGCCGGCATCGGTGCTGGATGCCAGCGGCTACGTGGTTGCACGACGCATGGCCACGGTGTCAGCCAAGATCACCGGCCGCGTGCGCGAGGTGCTGATCGAGGAAGGCATGGCGGTCGAAGAAGGCCAGGTGATGGCCACCCTCGATCCGATCGATGCCGACGCCCAGCGCAATCTCTCCGCCGCGCAGCTCGCCGCCGTACGTACCCAGGTGGCCAGCGTCGAGGCCCAGCTCAAGGAAGCCGAGGCCAACGCCGGACGGCTGCTGTCCCTGGTGGACCAGCAACTGGTGTCCCGCGCGCAGTACGAACAGGCCGTGGCCCAGCGCGATTCGTTGCGCGCCCAGCTGGCTTCCACCCAGCGCCAGGTCGACGTGGCTGCCGACCAGCTGCACATCGCCGACCTCGGCGTGGACAACACCATCGTGCGCGCACCGTTCGCCGGCGTGGTGATCGCCAAGGCGGCGCAGCCTGGCGAAATCGTTTCGCCGCTGTCTGCCGGCGGCGGTTTCACCCGCACCGGCATCGGCACGGTGGTGGACATGGATTCGCTGGAGGTCGAAGTCGACGTGGGCGAGGCCTACATCGGCCGGGTGCAGCCGAAGATGCCGGTCCAAGCCACCCTCAATGCCTACCCCGACTGGAAGATCCCGGCCGAGGTGATTGCCATCATTCCCGCCGCAGATCGCGGCAAGGCCACGGTCAAGGTGCGCATCGCATTGCTGGAAAAAGACGCGCGGATCGTGCCGGACATGGGCGCATCGGTGAGCTTCCTGGAGCAGGCGCCCGAGCTGGAGGACGGCGAGGCGCCGAGCCTGCGGATCCCCGCCGAAGCGGTGGTCGATCGCGATGGCGCCACGGTTGCATTCACGGTCGACACGGAAGGCCGCGTGCAGCAGCAGGCGCTTGAGCTGGGGGACACCGTTGGCGCTCAGCGCGAGGTCAACTCGGGACTTTCAGCCGGCGACCGCGTCGTCCTCGATCCACCCTCAGGCCTGGCCGACGGCGACCGGGTGCAGGTGCTGCAGTGAACCGCACTCCGCCGCCGCTTGTCTCGGTCCGCAACCTGGGCAAGTCCTACCAGCGCGGTCCGGAGAAGGTCGAAGTGCTCCAGGGCCTGGACCTGGAGATCGCCGAGGGCGATTTCGTCGCGCTGATGGGTCCGTCCGGCTCCGGCAAATCAACCCTGCTGAACCTGATCGGCGGACTCGACACGCCCAGTGCCGGCGAGATCGAGGTGGCCGGCGAGCGCATCGACCAGATGGGACCCGGCCAGCTCGCCACCTGGCGCAGCCGCCACGTCGGCTACATCTTCCAGTTCTACAACCTGATGCCCGCGCTGAGCGCGCAGAAGAACGTGGAGCTGCCGCTGCTGCTGACCAACCTCAGCGCCGCCCGGCGCCGGCGCAACGCGGGAATCGCCCTCGCCCTGGTGGATCTGGCCGATCGCACCCGGCACAAGCCCAACGAGCTGTCCGGTGGCCAGCAGCAGCGGGTGGCGATCGCCCGTGCCATCGTTTCCGATCCCACCCTGCTGATCTGCGACGAGCCCACCGGCGACCTGGACCGGCAGTCCGCGGAGGAGATCCTCGGCCTGCTGCAGGAACTCAACCGCGAATACGGCAAGACCATCGTGATGGTCACCCACGATCCCAAGGCCGCCGAGCACGCCTCGCACACCCTGCACCTGGACAAGGGCGTGCTGGTCGAACAGCCCGCGCACGCGGTGTGACCGGGGCGCGGGCATGAAGTACATGCACCTGATCTGGGCCGCCCTGTTCCGGCGCAAGGCGCGGACGTTCCTGACCCTGGCCTCGATCATGGCCGCGTTCCTGCTGTTCGGCCTGCTCGACGGCATCCGCACCGCATTCGTGCAGATCGGACAGAGCGCCCAGGGCGCCCAGCGCCTGCAGACCAGCTCGCGGCTGTCGTTCATGGACACCCTGCCGCTGGCGCTGCGCCCGCGCATCGCGCAGGTGGACGGCGTGGCTGACGTGTCCTGGGCCAACTGGTTCCTCGCCACCTACCAGAGCCCGCGCAACCAGATATTCGCCTTCGCGGTGGCCGGCAACTACCTGGACCTCTACCCCGAATACGAGGCCTCGCGGGAAGCCCGTGAGGGGTTCGCACGCACCCGCAGCGGGATCCTGGTCGGCCAGGAAACCGCGGACCGGTTCGACTGGAAGGTGGGTGACCGCATTCCGTTGCTGTCATCGATCTATCCCAACAGCGACGGCAGCATGGACTGGGAGTTCGACGTGGTCGGCATCCTCAGCGAAGCCGGCAACAACGACTATCCGCTGGCCAACGTGGTCATCCTGATGCGCTACGACTACTTCGAAGAGTCCACGCCCTACGTCAACGGCGACGTGGGCTGGTACATCGCAAGGGTGGCCGACGTGCACCAGTCAGACCGGATCGCCCGCGACATCGATGCCCTGTCGGCCAACTCGCGCCACGAAACCCGCAGCATGAGCGAGCAGGCGGCGATGGCCTCCCAAGTGCGGCAGATGGCCGACGTCGGGCTGATCGTGGGCTCGATCATGGGCGCGGTGTTCTTCACCCTGCTGCTGCTGACCGGCAACACCATGGCCCAGGCGGTGCGTGAGCGGACCTCGGAGATCGGCGTGCTGAAGACGCTCGGTTTCACCAGCACCAGCGTGCTGTTGATGATCCTGGCCGAGTCGGTGCTGCTGGTGGTGATCGGCGGGGTGGCCGGCCTGGGGCTGGCGATGCTGGCCGGTCCCGCGGTCGGCCAGGCCAGCGGCGGCATGATCACCCTGCCCCCGGTGGGCCTGCAGAGCTGGCTGCTTGGGCTGGCGCTGATGGTCACCATCGGCGTGGTGATCGGCGTGCTGCCGGCGGTGCGCGGCATGCGCCTGTCCATCGTTGACGCGCTGGCCGGGCGCTGAGGGAGAGACCGGGATGAAACTCCGCTCCATGCTCCAGGGTCTTGCACTGGGCGCGGTCGTGTTGGTCGGCCTGGTCGCGTGGATTGCCCTGCCCTGGCCGGTGCTGCTGGCCCTGGCAATCGCGTTTTCCGGCTGGATGCTGGGCACCCGCAGCGGCCGCCAGGCCGGTTCCGTCACCCGGGTGGGCGTGAGCACGCTGCCCCAGCGGCTGGGCGCATCCTCGGTGGTAGTGGTCGGCATCGCCGGCGTGGTGGCGGTGCTGGTGGCGCTGCTGGCGATGGCCGAGGGCTATCGGCAGACGGTTGCTTCGACCGGCGACGAAGGCACCGCCATCGTGCTGCGCGGAGGGTCCGGGGCGGAGGTTCTTTCGGTGCTCTCGCGCGAAAACCTGGTCACCATCGCACAGGCGCCGCAGGTCGCGCGCAATGCCGACAACGTGCCGCTGGCTTCGGCCGAACTGGTCGTGGCCGCCAGCCTCACCCGGCGCGGCGCCGCCGCGGAGGACGGCAGCGTGCAGCTGCGCGGCGTGGATCCGGTGGCTTGGGAAGTGCGCCCGGCGATGCGCATCATCGAAGGCCGCGCGCTGGAGTCCGGGCGCCGCGAGCTGGTGGTTGGGCGCGGCGCGAGGCAGCAGTTCGCCGGCCTGGATCCCGGCGGCGAGATCCGCCTGGGGCCCGACCTGTGGCGGATCGTGGGCGTGTTCGAATCCGGCGACGCGATGGAATCGGAAATCTGGGGCGACGCGGGAATCGTTGCTACCACCTACCGGCGCGGCAGCAGCCGCAATTCGTTGACCGCGCGCCTGACCGGTCCTGACGCGTTCGCGGCGTTCGCGGCCGCGCTCGAGGCTGACCCACGGGTGGAGGTGAAAGTGGAAACCACCGCGGATTATTTTGCGCGCCAGTCCGAGGGCATGACCCTGGTGCTGCGCATTATCGGGCTCGTGGTCGGCTCGATCATGGCCATCGGCGCGGTGTTCGGCGCGCTCAACACCATGTTCGCCACCGTCGCCGCGCGGGCACGCGAGATCGCCACCCTGCGCGCGATCGGCTTCCGCGGCCTGCCGGTGGTGGTGGCGGTGATGCTTGAGACCATGCTGCTTGCGGCCATTGGCGGCGCGCTTGGCGGGCTGATTGCATGGCTGGTGTTCAACGGCTATACCGCCTCCACCCTGGCCGGCGGCGTGGGCCAGCTGACCTTCGAGTTCAGGGTCACGCCGCAGCTGCTGTGGAACGGCCTGAAGTGGGCATTGGCGATCGGCTTCGTCGGCGGCCTGTTTCCGGCGGTGCGTGCCGCGCAGCTCCCGGTAACGACGGCGCTGAGGGCGGCGTGAGCGGCAAGCGCGCAGTTACGGACACTTCGTCGGCAGCGCTGCGGCGCCTTTCCGGCAGCGAACTGGACGCGCTCTACGAACAATTCCATCGCCGGGTGTTTGCCTTCTACGACGGCATCGACGACCTGCCCGAGGCCAAGCGGGGGGCCGCTCAGGTGCGCGCCCGGAACCAGGCCGAACCGCTGATCGACCAGGCCCGGGCAGTGCATGCCGAACGCGTGCGCCGGCTGCGGCTGAAGGCGCGGCGCTGGTGGATCGCCACCGTGGCCGTGGCGGTGGCCGGAAGCGCGGCGATCGCCTGGCTCGCTCTGCGCTGAAGTGCCCGCGGCTTCGCGCGCGTGGCGCGCTCCTACACCACAGGCTCCTACACGACGGGGGCGACCGCGCGGCGGCGGGCGCGCAGCAGGCCGTCGGTGGCGAAGATTGCCAGCGCGATCCAGATGAAGCCGAAGCCGATGGCCCGGTCGCGGCCAAACGGTTCGCCCAGAATCAGCACGCCGCACAGCAGCTGCAGGGTCGGGGCGATGTACTGGATCAGCCCGATCAGCGTGAACGGGATCCGCCGCACCGCGTAGGCGAAGCCGATCAGCGGCAAGGCGCTCAGCGCGCCTGCCAGCACCAGCATCAGCGCCACCGGCGCGCCCCATGCGAACAGTCCCCCGCCTCCCGGGGCACCTGCCGTCAAAGCCAGCAGCACCAGCGCCACCGGCAGCATGTACAGGCTCTCCACTCCCAGCCCGCGCACCGGCCCGACGCTGAGCTGGCGGCGGATCAACCCGTACAGGGAAAACGAGCCCGCCAGGGCCAGCGCGATCCACGGGAAGCTGCCGTAGTTGAAGGTCAGCCACAGCACGCCGCCCCCTGCGATGGCCACCGAGATCCACTGCACCCGGTTCAAGCGCTCGCGCAGCAGCACCACGCCGATCAGCACGTTGAACAGGGGATTGACGAAGTAGCCCAGGCTGCTTTCGACCACGTGCCCGGCGTTGACCGCCCAGATGTACAGCCCCCAGTTGAACGCGATCAGCACCCCGCTCAGGGCCAGCATCCAGGCCGCGCGGGGCTGGGACAGCGTCTCCCGCAGCCAGCCGCGGCCATATTTGTAGAACAGCCACGCGGCCACCAGCACCGCACCCCACAGGACGCGGTGCAGCACGATCTGCAGCGAGGGCACCGCCTTGAGCAGGTGCCAGTACAGCGGCATCAGTCCCCACAGGACGAACGCCGCCACGGCGGTCCACAGGCCGCGGCGATCAACGCCGCCGGCCGATCCGGAATTCACGGGAACTGTTCCTTCGGGTGACGGTCAGCCGGGCCTGCTCAGCGGGCCCAACTTCCGGGGCGGGTCGATTCGGGCAGTACCTGCGCCGAGATCACGCGATCGCTGTCCAGCAGGCGCATGGCATCGGCCAGGATCGCCGCGGCTTCGTCCCGCTGCGGATCCGGACGCTCCTCCGCGGCCTTCACCCGGGCGGTGTCGACCAGGATGTCGCGTTCGTTGGCGTGCAGGCCGTCATCGCGATCCTCGGCCAGCGGATCCAGCGGCAGGCCCAGTTCGCGACGGATCTCCTGGCGCTCGCGGCGCTTGCGGTCCTGACGGTCACGCTCGGCTCGGCGCTCGGCCTCGTTGAGCACCACGTACTTCTTTTCCCGCTCGGCGCGCGACTCGGCCACGTCTTCCAGGAACCACTGGAACTCATGGTGCTCCTTCACCCGCGCCTCATGCAGCGCGGTCAGGCGCGGCAGGATCGGCTTGAAGTCGCCATAGCGGGTGTGCGGCACCTCCGCGATCCGGTTCCACGGCAGCGCGTTGTCGTAGGTGCTCTCACCGAATTCGGTGGCGTCCACCGTCACCGGGAACAGGATGTCCGGCACCACGCCGCGGTTCTGCGTGCTGCTGCCACTAGGGAGGTAGAACTGGGCGACGGTCAGCTTGACCGAGCCATAACGCTGGTCCTCGCCGGAAGGCATCCGGTCCAGGTCGATCAGGTTCTGCACCGTGCCCTTGCCGAAGGTGGTCTCACCAATCACCAGGCCACGACCGTAATCCTGGATGGCGCCGGCCACGATCTCCGAGGCCGATGCCGACCCCCGATTGATCAGCACGGCAAGCGGTCCTTCCCACGCCACGCCGGGCGTGCGCACGCCTTCAACATTGACCCGTCCGCCGGATTCGCGCACCTGGACCACCGGACCGGTGTCAATGAACAGTCCGGTCAGTTCGACTGCCTCATTGAGCGATCCGCCACCGTTGCCGCGCAGGTCGAGCACCACGCCGTCGACGCCGTCGCCCTTGAACGTTTCCAGGATCCGGGCCACGTCGCGGGTGGCCGAGGTGTAGTCCCCGTCGCGATTACGACGGCCCTGGAAGTCCTGGTAGAAGGCCGGCAGCTCGATCACGCCGATCCGCTTGTCGGCTTCGCCCTCGGCGCCGCTGACTTCGATCACTTCGGACTTGGCCGCCTGCTCTTCCAGCTGCACGCGCGCCCGGGTGAGCACGATGTACACCGGCTCGCTGTCCAGGCCCGAACCAGCCGGAATCACCTCCAGGCGCACCTGGGTGTCCTTGGGGCCCTTGATTTTCTCGACCACGTCGTCGATGCGCCAGCCCACCACGTCCTCAACCGGGCCGTCAGTGCCCTGACCCACGCCGGTGATCCGGTCGCCGGGGCGGAACTTGCCGCTCATCGCCGCCGGGCCACCAGCAATCAGCTCGCGGATCACGACCACGTCGTCCTGCTTCTGCAGTTGGGCGCCGATGCCCTCCAGCGACAGCGACATGCTCTGGTTGAACAGGTCCGTGCTGCGCGGATTGAAGTAATCGGTGTGCGGATCAATCGACGCGGTGTAGGCGTTGAGGAAGGTCTGGAACGCGTCCTCGCCCCCAAGCTGGGCCACGTTGTTGGCCAGGTTCTGGTAGCGGCGGTCCAGCGTGGTGCGGATCTCGTCACCCTCGCGTCCGGCCAGCACCAGCCGCAGCCAGTCGTTGCGCACCGACTGGCGCCACACCTCTTCCAGTTCCTCAGTGGTGGCCCACTCGGCGTCCTTGCGGTCGTATTCCCAGCGATCGTCGCCGGTGAAGTCGAAGATGTCCTGCTCCAGCAGGCTGCGCGCGTACTCCACCCGCTCGTTCACCCGCTCCTTGTACAGGGCGAAGATGGCGTAGGCCGGCTCAAGCTTGCCCATGCGCACGGCGGCGCCCATCTGCGGGCGGTAGGGCTCGAACTGCTCCACGTCGTCCGCGGTGAGGAACATCCTGTTGCCGTCCAGCGACTTCAGGTAGCCATCGAAGATGTCCGAGGACATCTCCGCGTCCATCGCCCGTGGCCGGTAGACGAAGCGGCTGTCGGAGAGCAGGCCATATACCAGCCTGGAAGTACGCACCTGGTCCAGGCTGGCCGAATCGGGAATCGCTTCGCCGTCGGCGCGCGCCATCAGGGCCAGCGGCACCGACAGGGTCAGCGCGATCAGCGCGGTAGAGATCAGGCGGGAGGCTTTCATGCGGCGACTCATTACCTCGTGGGAGCCAGCGTGCAGGCTGGCAGATTGAATATGGGAGTGGACTTGGACGCGGTCACAGTGCCGAAAGTTTCACCCGGCCCGGATGCGCCCTGCTGGTCGTGGTTTCCACTCTAACCGCCGCTCGTGGCCTTGGAGTGAACGGGACTTGCGCCCCGCTCAGGACAGGCCGGGATCCGCCTGGACCGGTCAGGCAGCGACGCCGGCTTCCATCGCCTGGCGGTCGGCGTGGTAGGACGAGCGCACCAGCGGGCCGGAGGCCACGTGAGTGAAGCCCAGTTCCATGCCGTATTCCTCCAGCGCCTTGAACTCCTCCGGCGTCCAGTAGCGCAGCACCGGGTGGTGGTGCGCACTGGGCTGCAGATACTGGCCGATGGTGACCATGTCCACGTCGTGGGCACGCATGTCGCGCAGGGTGGCCTGTACCTGTTCCATCGTCTCGCCCAGGCCGAGCATGATCCCGGACTTGGTCGGCAGGTGCGGATGCTGCGCCTTGAACTTCTGCAGCAGGGTCAGTGACCACTGGTAATCCGCGCCCGGACGCACATTGCGGTACAGGTCGGGCACGGTTTCCACGTTGTGGTTGAACACGTCCGGCGGGTTGACGGCCAGGATCTCCAGCGCGCGGTCCATGCGGCCGCGGCCGCGGAAATCCGGGGTCAGGATCTCGACCTTGGTGTTCGGGGTCTGCTCGCGGATGGCGGTGATGCAGTCGACGAAATGCTGGGCGCCGCCGTCGCGCAGGTCGTCGCGGTCCACGCTGGTGACCACGACGTACTTCAGGCCCATGTCGGCGACGGTTTCCGCCAGGCGCCGGGGCTCATCGGCATCCGGGGGCTTGGGCCGGCCGTGGGCCACATCGCAGAAGCTGCAGCGCCGGGTGCACACGTCGCCCAGGATCATGAAGGTGGCGGTGCCGTGGCCGAAGCATTCGTGGATGTTGGGGCAGCTCGCGTCCTCGCACACGGTCACCAGGCGGTTCTCGCGCAGCTTCGACTTGAGCGCGGCGACGGCGCCGTTGGACGGGATGCGTACGCGGATCCAGGACGGCTTGCGCAGCACCGGGGCTTCCACGAATTCCACCGGCGAACGGCCGATCTTGTCACCAGCCACTTGGCGCTCACCCGGGCGCAGGGAACCCTGGGCCGGGGGCGGCGTAACCACCTGCATCGGGATCGACTTGTCTGCAGAACTCATGGCGTACCGGAAGGCTGTTGCACGGGCCAAGCATTGTAGACCACGGGGATGGCGCGTTCCGGCGCCGGGCGGAACGCTGCGGCGCACGGCAACAACGCTCCCGCACGGCCGCGACGCGCTGGTATCAGGCGTCCGGCCGCCTCACGCCGCAGCCAGCTGCTCCGGCAGTCCGCCGGCAGGCTCCAGCGCCAGGCCGAACTGCCGGGCCATCTCTTCCACCAGCACGGCGCTCACCGCCGCCATGCCCGACGGCCCGCCCACGTCACCCACCGAGGTGACCTGCATGCCCGCGTAGCCACAGGGATTGATGCGCGAGAACGGCTCCAGGTCCATGGCGATGTTGAAGGCCAGTCCGTGGAAGGTGCATCCGCGCCGCACGCGGATGCCCAGCGCCGCCACCTTGGCTCCGGCAACGTACACTCCGGGCGCGCCCTCGCGGCGTCCAGCGCCGATGTTCCATTCGGCCAGGGTGTCGATCACGGCCTGCTCCATCCGCTCCACGTACTCGCGCACGCCCAGCTTCAGCCGGCGCAGGTCCAGCAGCGGGTAGGCCACGATCTGGCCCGGGCCGTGGTAGGTCACCTGCCCCCCGCGATCCACCTGCAGCACCGGGATGTCACCGGCACCGAGCACGTGCTCAACCTTGCCCGCCTGGCCCAGGGTGAACACGGGATCGTGCTCCACCAGCCAGATTTCATCGGCGGTGCCGGCATCGCGCACATCGGTGAACTGCTGCATGGCCCGCCAGACCGGCTCATACGGCTGGCGGCCAAGCTCCCTCACCAGGGCGGCCAGGCCGCTTGTGGACATGCTTCCAGAACCGGCTTCCGGAATCACAGCGTCCACTTCACCTGCGGGTGCTCACGCAGGGTGGTATGCGCGGTTTCATATTCCTCGCGCGATGCGGCGCGGAAGCTCAGCCGGACGGACACGTACTTGCCGCCGCTGGAGCCACGCGTGGCCACGGTCTCGTGCAGCACCGTGATGCCGGCAGCGATCAGCAGCTTCGGTATTTCGGTGTCCAGGGCCGCTTCCGCCGGCCCCATGGCGGTGATCTCGAACTCACCGGGGAACTGGAACCCGTGATCGGGGTTGTCGGATTTGATTTCCATCGCCCGATTATGAGGGCCGCCGGCATCATTCCCAAGTGGAGGAGCGCCGGGTACCCTCCATTGCTCTCGCCGGCAAGGAGCCACCGCGGTGTCGATCTACCTGCTCAAAGGACGGTTCCAGGACCTGCTGCGGCCGGGCGTACGCGCGCTCGAGCGCATGGGCGCCACCGCCAACCAGGTCACCGTTGCCGCAGGGCTGCTGTCACTGGCGGTCGCCGCGATGGTGTTTGCCTGGGCCCCCGCCCGCCCGCTGCTCTACCTGCTGCTGCCGGCGTGGATGTTGGCCCGCATGGCGCTCAACGCCGTTGATGGAATGCTGGCGCGTGAATTCGGGCAGAAGTCCCCGCTGGGCGCCTACCTCAACGAACTGTGTGACGCGGTATCCGACGCCGCCCTGTATCTGGCCCTGCTGGGTGTGCCGGGCGCCGCGCCCCTCTGGCTCTGGGCGATGGTGCTGTTCGCCCTGCTGACCGAATATGCGGGCGTGCTGGGGCTGATGGTTGGGGCCAACCGCCGGTATGACGGGCCAATGGGCAAGAGCGACCGGGCGTTCACCGTCGGCGCCGTGGGCATGCTGCTGGCCGGAGACTGGATCGGGGGAAGCGCAGTGAATGCAGTGGCGATCGGCGTGACCGCGCTGTGTGCCCTGACCGTGGTGCGGCGGGTCCGCGCGGGGGTGGCGGAGGCGCGCCTGGCGTCCTGACCAGGGGAAAGGCGGCACATCGGGAAAGGGCTGGGGGTTCCACGTTCAACTGCGAGCGTTTCAGGGGAAAAAGATGCTGGATGGATTGATTGCCCGGGGCTTCAGCGGCGCCATCCGCGCTTTGACCGGCGCGCGTGCGCTGTGGGAAGGCTGCGCGCCCTCGGCGGAGCGGCGGGTGTATTTCGGCAACCATGCCAGCCACGGCGACTTCGTGATGATCTGGTCTGCACTGCCCGCTGCGCTGCGGCGGCAGGTGCGCCCGGTGGCCGGGGCCGACTACTGGAACCGGGGAAGGCTGCGCCGCTACCTGATCCACCGTGTGTTCAACGGCGTGCTGATCGAGCGCGATCCCGCCGTGCGCACTGCGGATCCGATCCAGACCCTGTGCGACGCTACTGACGCAGGCGCCTCGCTGATCCTGTTTCCGGAAGGCACGCGCAACACCGGCGATGGACTGCTCCCCTTCAAGAGCGGCATCTACCACCTGGCCCGGCAACGGCCGGAGCTGGAATTCGTACCGGTGTGGCTGGACAACCTGCACCGGGTGATGCCCAAGGGCCGGCTGCTGCCCTTGCCGCTGCTGTGCACCGCCCGGTTCGGCACTCCCCTGCGCCTGGGGCCCGGTGAAGACAAGCAGGCCTTCCTGGAACGCGCCCGTGCGTCGCTGCTTGCACTGGCCGGCGACGAAACGGCGGCATGGGAGACGAAACCATGAAGGAAGTGTTGCGCGACATTCCGGATACCACGCTGCTGTTCGTGGGGATCGGCGGGGTGCTCCTGCTGGCGACCGCCATCGCCGAAATCCTGCGCTGGCGTGTTGCCGGCCCCAGCGCGGTGCTGGACAACCTGGTGGCGCGCATCCGCGCGTGGTGGGTGATGGCGGCAGTAGTGGGCCTGGCCTTCCTGGGCGGACGCACCGGGGTGACGGTGCTGTTCGCGCTGATCTCGCTGTTTGCCCTGCGCGAGTTCATCACCCTCACCCCGACCCGGCGCGGCGACTACTGGGCCCTGGTGGTGGCGTTCTACGTGGTGCTTCCGTACCAGTACTGGCTGGTCTACAGCGACTGGTATGGCATGTACACACTGCTGATCCCGGTGTACGCATTCCTGTTCCTGCCGATCCTGTCGACCATTGGCGGGGACACCACCCGCTATCTGGAACGTTCGGCCAAGGTGCAGTGGGGACTGATGGTGAGCGTGTTCTGTATTTCGCACGTGCCGGCGCTGCTCAACCTGCAGATCGCCGGCTACGAGGGCCGCAACCTGCTGCTGATCGCCTTCCTGGTGATCGTGGTGCAGTCCTCCGATGTGCTCCAGTACGTGTGGGGCAAGCTGTTCGGGCGCCGCCTGATCGCCCCCAACCTGTCGCCTTCCAAGACGGTGGAAGGATTCATCGGCGGCGTGGCATCCGCCTCGGTGCTGGGTGCGGGGCTGTGGTGGATCACCCCCTTCGCGCCATGGCAGGCGGCCCTGCTGGCCCTGGTGATCAACCTCATGGGCTTCTTTGGCGGACTGGTGATGTCGGCCATCAAGCGCGACCGCGGTATCAAGGACTGGGGCCACATGATCGAGGGGCACGGCGGCATGCTCGACCGCCTGGATTCGGTGTGTTTTGCCGCTCCGGTGTTTTTCCACCTGGTCCGCTACTGGTGGGTGTGAGCGAGGCAGCGGACCGGCGCGCGCCTGCCCGGTAATGCTGTGCAGCAGAGCCTGTCCCTCAAAGGGGTCGAACGGCGTTATAGGGGGTATCCCTTCGCCACCGAAACTGCTCGCCATGACAACACTGCTCAAAATTTCCCTTCCGCTGGCCCTGCTTGGTGGCCTTCTGTGCACGGGCCCCGCGGAAGCACAGCGCGCCCAGGCTGAACGTGCCCAACGCACGGCGGAGATCCCCATGTGCAGCCGCAATCTCGGCGCCATAGCCGTGGACGAACCGCCCGGCCGCAACTGGTGGACCGGTCAGCAGCTGTCCTCCCCATCGGCGCTGATCAAGCTGTTCGTCAACCGTTCGCGCTGCTTTACCCTGGTGGACCGCGGGCGCGGCATGGAGCGCATGCAGGCCGAACGCAACCTGGCCTCCTCGGGCGACCTGCGCGGCGGCTCCAACATCGGCCGGGGTCAGGTACGTGCGGCTGACTACGTGCTCGTTCCGGACCTGATTTCGCAGAACGCCAATTCCAGCGGCAACCGCATCGGCGGCCTGCTCGGCGGAATGATCGGCAACCGCACAGCAGCCGCGGTGCTCGGCGGTATCGACATCAAGCGCAGGACCGCCGACGTGCTGCTGACCGTCACCGACATGCGCTCGTCCGAGCAGGTGGCCATGGCCGAGGGCCATTCCACCCATACCGACCTGGGCTGGAGCGGCGGCGCTGCAGTGTTCCGCGGCGGGCTGGCCGGCGGCGGCGCCACGGGCTACGCCGACACCGAGATCGGCCAGGTCATCACCCTGGCCTACCTGCAGGCCTATACCGACCTGGTCGCCCAGCTTGGCGGCCTGCCCGGCGACGCCTCGGCCGCCAACCACCAGCAGGCCGTGACCATGCAAAAGCCCGGCCGCCTGCTCCGCAGTGCCGATGGCAGCGGCGGCGCGGTGCGCGACCTGGACGTTGGCATGATGCTCTACCCCACCGGCAACCGCGCCGAACTGATGTGGGAAGTGGAAGACGAGCTCGGCAACCGGGGGTGGGTCAACTCGACGCTATTTGGGCTGTCACGCTGAGCGGACAGGTCCGGGCCGACACTTCCGGCCCGGACCTGCTTGTTTCCATCCAAACCCTGCGGCGGCTCCGGCTTTAAAAGCACCGGCCCGGCGTATCGGCCCGCTCTCAGCGCGCTTCCCGACGAAGCCTGAACCCGTCCATCAGCTCTGCCCAAAGAGCATCCAAGGCGTCCTGGTCGAGGCCATGCGCGCCTTCGGCCAGCAGCTCGGCTTCGATCTCCGGCGCGTAGGCGTCCATCGGGCATCCAGATGCATGCCAGAAATACTTGTAGTCGCCTGCGCCGGCGTCTTCCGAAGCCACGCGGATGGCAACGATGTCACCTGACAGCCCGCCGTACTGCGCTCACCGCTGTGCAGACGCGTGACCTGTCCACCCAGACTGGTCAGCTCCGCCAGGTCGCGCGCAGCCCGCTGTGCGAACGGCGGCTCGTTCGCCGCTTCCACGAGGCCGTAGATATTGAGCGAGAACGAAACTCCCGGCATGTCGGAGAACGTAACGACAAGACGCCAGCACATCGTCCCATTCGGCAGCGCCTTGGTGGCGGCCACGCAGTCCTGCGTAGGCAGCACTGAACCGAGGGCCGGCACCCTCGGGCAGATAGATTTGGTGGAGTCCCACGCAATAGGGATGTTCAACGGAGGGACTCATTTGAACCCCTCCGGATCCGGGGTGGGCCTGAGGGTGATGTCGACCAGGCTCTTGCGGAAATGCCGCCGACAGGGAAGACAGCAGCAAAAGCAAGGCCGCACACCCTGGTGCTCTTTTCACGTGCCAGCGGAGCGGACAGATTCCAACATCGCATCCCAAAGGGTGATCAGCTCTGTCTCGCCCGGAGGCATCTCGTCAGGCTGGTACTTGTCACCAACATCCATCCCAACGGTGACATCGTGCTTCGAGCTGGGAACCCGCGCATGCCAGCGGAAGCTGTAGAGCACTGCTCCGTTATTCAGCCTCTCCCTCCAGACCACCTCGCTGCCCGCCAAGCCTCCAATGGCTCGTTCCGCGTTACGCAGCACCTGGAACTCACGCGGATACTCGGGATCCGCCAGCGCTTGCGGCTCTTGTTGCCGAACGGTTGCCATGGCCTCCTGCTTACGCTTCAGCTCCCGGTCGGCAGACGGCGCCTCGTTGTTACCGGAAGGGTCTTCAACGGCGCCCGCCCACAAGCGAACATGGTTCCATGCGGGGATATCTACGCTTACTCCAGCCGTAATCTTGTCGCCGTACCCATGGACAATGGCGCCGTCAATACAGAAGCCGGCGGAGGAGATGGGAACCGGCTCGAGCTGCGGCTGAATCCTGGCAAAGATCTCGGTGAATGGCTGCAGGTCATGCGTGAACTGCGGACGCAAGGCACCTGCCGAGGTGAACGTATAGCCATGATTTTCGAGCCAGAGGTAACGCTGCATCCGGAACGCGCGCGTGGACGCTTCATGTTCCCGATACAGCAGTATTGCTGCGCTATCCCCAATGCGTTCTACCCGGGCCAGGCGCCCGGCCTCGGTGTTGTGTGGCAAAGCCCGCAGCTCGCGCTCCCTGGCCTCGACCAATTCCCAGAACCTTTCCCTCGTTCTGGCTCCACGCACCTTTTCGACTTGCGAGTGGTCGAAGCTCTGCGACCAGAGAAGTTTTCCCGACTCCGGTAAAGACAGCTGCACCTTGCCCACACATACTGTTTTGAAAGATTCGTTGACCATATTGGAAGCACTCGGGAACGCGGGGATCACCGCCATCAAAGCAGCGAGGCAGAGCCGAAGGGGCATGTTCGATTTCTTGAGTTCACGCATTGACAAGTCGGACGATGACATTGAGAACCCAGGACCTGACCCGATCGTCCAGATAGTCCGAGTTGTGGTCAAAACCCTGTTCGTGACTACAGGAAATCTCGCAGAACGGATCTACTTCCGCCGCAGATGCGGCCGCAGGGACAGTACCGTCACCAGAGTCCGCACCTTTGAGAATCCTCGCGCTGATCTCCGCTCCGGTGGGATCCCGCAACACCACATGATCCGTGCCTTTGTGCCTGTGGACCGTCCACGATTCAGGCACTCCTTCACGCGAGCCGTCCTTTTCCGAGGTCCGCCAACCCATCCCCCAGAGATTCCGGCGGGACGGCGTCATTTCCCATACAACTTCGCCCCAGCACGCGTGCGCCTCATCCTCGCTGTAATGGGCGAACGTTCTGGAGTGGAATCCTGAAGCATCCGCCAGCTTGCGGTGGTAGCTCTCCGCCTGATCAAGAACGTCCAGGAACCCGCCCTCGGGATCCAGAGCCAAGCCTGTGGGATCCAGCCATTGCGGATTCACCGCCCTCCACCAGACATCAGTTCGCGAGTAGATTTGTTCGTAGGGGTCTATTTCTTCCCCAGGGCCAACTTCAGGAAGACGCCTTATAGTTTCCCCCGAGTGATTTTTGATCACCAACCAAGGTTTTCCACCGTTGTAGCGATGGTTGGGCGCAAGCTGCAACGGACCCGGATTCAACGCGAGCACCGGCAGTGTTTCCTTTGCGGTCTTGCCAAGCGCATAGGCGGTGATGCGCCCCATGACGTCAAAGAACCCGGTGTGCTCGTTGCTGAATCCAGCCACCATTCGTTTGTAAAAGGCACCTGCGCCGTGCGTGGGCATTACACCGTGGATGACCCCAAGAATCTTGGATTCCGCACCATGTTCCATGGCAGCCGCGCGCGCGACCAGCCCTCCCATGGAATGGGTCAGCAGGATTACCCCGCCGCAGGCTGAAGCAGGCTCTCCTTCCGGATCATTGTGGTGCTTGATGACGCTGTCGATGTACTCCGCCAACTTTCTGCCTGACTCCAAGTTGCAGTCTGCCCAGTTGTACCCGAACGCATAGACCGGAAAGCTGTGATCGAGGAGTTCAACTATCTGGTTGGACCGAATTGGGTCCGGCTGCTGGCGCGCTCCGTCGATCGGCCTGTCCACCAGAGTATCCATCAGCCGCTTGAGTTCAGGGTTTGGGACACCCCGATTTTCCGCATCTTCGCTGCTTCCGGCCCCACCTTGATCTGCGGCGGATGCGACCCCAAGGTTACCCAAGCTTTCCTCCAGCCAGTTCAACAAGGAGCCGTAATAGGCCCAGCTGACTGTGCCCCACCCCCGGCGTCGTTTGTCAGCAACCAGGGCAACCTGGTCACCACCAGCCTCGCTCTTCGAGAGTTCAATCTTCCCTCTCGGATCGACTTCAAGTACGTCCTTGTCCAGCAGGCATTTCCGCGCCGCGGCGCTTCTTCCCAGCCACGCCAGCCCTACACCCGTGGGCGAATTCACCCGCCATACCGGGTCTCCGACACTGGCGAGAACTTCTCCATCCAGTTCCACCTGTACTTGGGCCCTCAAGTTGCTGCCCATAATCCCGGGAAGCAGGATAATCGGA
Organism: Luteimonas sp. A277; assembly: GCF_054052045.1. The sequence goes on along the minus strand of NZ_JBSVRG010000003.1, from coordinate 169,128 downwards.
ACGACAGAGGGCGGGTCTGCCCGGATTTCCGGCCGGATCGTGTTGGCCACTGGCGACGAAACCAGATCTGAAAATCTTGTACCGTCTGCCCCGTGGTAACTGTGGACTTGCCTTGTACTGTCGCTCACACCTTGCCTCCTGCAGGTCCAAGCAATCTAATCCGGTGGCGCTCAACCCCAGAGCTCTTCTGCAACTCTGTCCAGCCCTTGGCGTCAGTGACTCCACCGATACGAGCACCATCCGCTCTTAAAATTTCATATCGGTAATTTGCGGCAGGTTTACCGCTTGGAAACCTGATCCGTACGCGCTCGTCGAACCTCGTCTCGGGCCATGAGTTCATCTCCCGGCTCAGCTGCGTCGGGCCGCTGAAGCTCTTCTTCCCTGCGTGCACCATGATCTCCCCGGGGCAGGCGATGACGATGTTGCCGTCCTCGATCGTCAGGCTGGCGCCGCCGCTGGTGGCCAGGTGCACGGTTTTGCCAGCTGCAAGGTCCACCTCGGCGTTGGCGCTGACCACCTTGAGCTGGTCGCGGCTGCGGATGCGGATCTGGTTGCTCTGGGCCTGCAGGTCCAGTTCGCCCTCGCCGCTCACCAGGCTCAGGGCCGTGTCTTCCGTCTGGCCCTCAACCGCCGCGGCCAGCATGCCGATCGCCTGCCCGCTGTGGATGCGCAGGTTGTTGGCGATCGCCAGGTTGCTCGACTGCCCGCTGGCCAGGGTCAACGTCTCGCCCACCGACCAGGTCAGACCCTGGCCGGCGACGAAGCCGATGCCGGCAGGCGCAGCCAGGCCCAGCAGGGCATCGCCTGTGTGTGGCACCTTGCCCTCACCTGCCGCAGAGCCGCGTTTAGCCGCTTCGCCGCGTGCGCCATCAAAGTCCTCGCCGGGCACGGTGGTCTTCGCGCTGGCCAGCAGCGCCGCCAGCGGCGCCTGCGTATCCACCAGCCGCGATGAGGCCGCACTTTCCGCGCCTTCATACGCGGCCAGCTTTACGGTCTGGTGGGTGGTGGTCGCCTTGGAGAAGATTTCGCCCAGGGCCTTGAGCTGGGTCAGCAGCGCGGCCGGGCTCACGGCATCGCCGGCGGGCGTGTCACCGGGCTTGGCGTAGGCGCTCAGCCATAGACCTGACCCGGCACGGACTACGCCCCAAGCATCGGTGCGCAGTTCGAAGCCCTCGCCACGAAAGCTGCCCCGATAGTTGTCGGCCTGGTGGATCAAGTGCCCGAGGTTGAGCTGGCTCGCCGCCTGGGTGGTCGCCAGCTGCAGCCGCAGTTGGCCGTCGCTGTCGTCGAATACCAGCCGGCTGTGGCCCTCGCCGCCCCACTCCTTCGACTGGATGCCCCACAGGGCACCCGCGTTGCGGTGCGCTTCCTCGCCCGCGCCCATTCCGTGCCATGCCGGGGCGTTGCCCCCGGCCAGGTTGGCCTGGGCGCTGGGCGCGTAGTCGCCGGCCAGGGCGTATGCCGACAGGTCCTGCTCCGCCGACTCGTCGCCGGGCGTGGCAGCAATCCCGGCTTCCCCCCGGCCGTTGTAGAGGGCACCTGTCACCAGCGGCCGGTCGATATCGCCTTCAAGGAAAGCCACCAGCACTTCTTGGCCGATCCGCGGCAGGAACTGGCTGCCCACGCCGGGACCGGCGTAGCGCTGGGCCACACGCAGCCAGCAGCTGTCACGATCCTCGGCGACTTGGCCCTGCTGCCAGTGGAATTTCACCCGCACCCGGCCCAGCGCGTCACTGTGCAGCTCCTGATGGCCCGAAGGGCTGGACTGCCCGTCCGGCCCGACCACGATCGCCGTCTGGTAGCCCGGTGCCGTGGGCCGTGGATTGAGGCGCTTGCCGGTGCCGTCATGCAGCACCGGGCGCCAGGGGCGGCTGCGGTCCACCGCCACAAAGGCATTGGCGTAACCCACTGCCTTGGCCTGGGGAAGCAGGTTCTGCCCCGCCACTTCTTCGCAAGCTTTCCCTTCCCAATCAGGCGCTTCACCCAGCTCCGCCTCCACGGACTCGCGCAGATCTACCGGAAGGTTGTTCACACCCAGATGGTGCAGGCGGGTCACCAGCAGCTCGGGCGGCGGCGAACCGGTCCCTGCCGCCGGAGCCTGCGTCAGCCGGAACCAGGTGCCGGTGCGCAGGGTTCGCGCCGTGCCGTGGCCCAGCCACTGTTCCCGCCCGGCCTCCGCGGCCTGCGCCATCAGCCGCGCATGACGCGCCGCCTGGCCGGCATCGGCAAACGCGTAGGCGCCCGACGGGTCGTAATCCTCGATGGCCAAGGCGTGGCCGGAAGCCTGCAGCGGCAGCTGTTCGGCAATTGACCGTACGGTTTTGTAGTCGTCCCCCAGCACCGTCATTCGATCCGCGCCAATCCTGCGCTGCAGCCCGATCCCCTGCACGCTGTCGCGCCGCTCGGTGCCGTCGCTGCGGTGATAGCGCAGTCCGCCATCGCTGGCCGAGGTGATGTCTTCCGGTTGGCCGGCACTGTCGGCAAACAGCACCAGCCGATGGCCTGCCGCGGCCTCGGCGTCTTCTTCCAGGCGCCAACCCAGCCCTTCCTCGGCCAGCAGGCGCTGGATGAACGCGGCATCGGTTTCGCGGTACTGCACGCAGTAGCTGCGGATCCGCGACTGGGCCAGGAACGGACCGACATCTTCATCCATCTGCCAGGCCGACAGCGGGGCATAGTCGGCGAACACCGTCTCTGCGATTTTGATCACGCTGCGGTTCTGGAATACCCGGCTATGCAGTCCTTGAGTCATCAACCAGGTCCATGGCACCAGGGTCAGCCGATAGCGCGCCAGACCACCATCAGCGCCCAGGCAGGCAGCCTCGCGCACCAGGCCGCTGCGGCCCGCAGTGCCTCCATCCGCCAGACGGGTATGCAGTGTGGCCGGCTGGCCCAGCCAGTCATCGAGCGGCAGGTCCGCCCGGGTGGACAGCACGTCCACCGTCCACTGGAACTCGCCGGCCAGCTGCTCATGGCCGGCCCAGCGTTCGACAATCAGCGGTGTGTCGGCGTCCGCAAGCTCCAACCGGTACAACCGGTTGGCGTCGTCAACACCGACAAGCGCGGCAAGCTGCGCCGCCGCACCAGATGCTCCATGCATGGTGTGCTCCCTGGCCCGAGGCCATCCTTGCTCAGGATAATGCCACCGGCAGGCACCGCGTCAAGCTGCCGGCGTGCCGGCCGGGCGCTCAGTCGGATTGCCACCACATCAGGAACTCGTGCCACAGGCGCTTGAAGAATCCGGCGCGCTCCACCGTTTCCAGCGCCACCAGCTCCCGCTCGGCGACCACTTCGCCATCCAGCTCCACCCGCACCTTGCCCATTACCTGGCCTTCCTCGACCGGGGCCACGAGGGTCTGCGGCACGTCCATCGACGGCTGCAGCTGGTCGTACTTGCCACGCCCGGTGCTCACCAGCAGCGGCTCGGCCAGGCCAAGGCGCACCTCGTTGGCGCGACCCTTCCACACCTTCTGGGTGGTCAGCGCTTCGCCGGCGTCGTACAGGCGGTGGGTCTCGAAGAAGCGGAAGCCCCAGTTGAGCAGGGCCATCGAATCATTGGCGCGCTGGTTCTCGCTGGTCGAGCCCAGGACCACCGAAATCAGGCGCTGGTCGCCGCGCTGGGCCGAAGCCATCAGGCAGTAGCCGGCGCCGGAATGGTGGCCGGTCTTGATCCCGTCCACGCTGTCATCGCGCCACAGCAACACGTTGCGGTTGCGCTGGGTGATCGGCCCGACGGTGAACTCGCGGATCTTGTTGTGCGCGTAGATTTCGGGATATTCGCCGATGACCGCCCGGCCCAGCACGGCCAGGTCGCGCGCGGTGGAATAGTGGTTTTCCTCGCTCAGGCCGTGGGAGTTGACGAAGTGGCTGCCGGTCATGCCCAGCCGCTGCGCATGTGCATTCATCAGCGAAGCAAAGGCCTCCTCGGTGCCGGCCACGTGCTCGGCCAGGGCGATCGATGCGTCGTTGCCCGACTGCACCGCCATGCCGATCTCCATGTCCAGCAGGCGCGCTGTCTGGTTGACCTCGAAACCGCTGAAGCTGCCGCCGGTGGCGGCGCCGCCCTTGCGCCAGGCGTTCTCGGTCATCATCACCTGGTCGTCTTCGGAGATGCGTCCTGCCGCCAGCTCCGAGGCGATCACGTAGCTGGTCATCACCTTGGTGATGCTGGCCGGCTCGAGCCGCTCGTCGTAGTTCTCGCCGGCCAGGATCTGCCCGGTCTCATGGTCCATCAGCACCCAGGCGGTCCCGGTGATCGACGGCGGGGGCGGGGTGGCCACCTCCGGCATGGCCGGCGCCGGAGCGGGCTGGGGCTGCGGACTCTGCGCCAGCGCCAGTCCGATTGCGGACACGGACAGGGCCACCATGGCGGTGGCGGCGAGGCGGGCGAATCGGGACTTCATCAACGGGCTGGCTCCTTGGACGCCACACCGGGACGCGGCGGACATTCGGACTGGAAAATCTGGGGAAAGGACAAGCGGACGCTCAGGACAAGTTTAATCCCGAACCACCTGGGGCTGCCCGAACCCAAGACCACTGAAGCGGGCGCTGAGTTCCGGCACCAGGGCCGCGGTGACCGGGCCCACGTGCAACCGCCACATTGCCCGGCCGCCACTGGAACCATCCACCAGTCGGGCTCCGGCAATGCCGGCACCCAGCAGGGTAGCCAGCGCGCGCTCGGCATTGGCCCGGGCACCAAAGGCGGCCACCTGGAGGGTCACGCCGTCGTCCATTGCAGGCGGGGCCGGCTCGGGTTGCACAGCAGCCCCCGCCGTCTGCACAGGTGCGGCCACGGCGGGCGAGGTGTCGGCTGCAGCAACCGCTGCCACTGCGCGCAGATCAATCTGCCGCTCCTCCAGCCAGGCATCGAAATCATCGGCGGTCATCACCCGACCGCCCTGCATCATGTTGAAGCGCCGCTCGTGGGCGTATGCGGGGTCCGCCCCCTCGGCGATTTCCGGAACCGCCGCAGCGACGGCGGGTGCAGCCACAGCCGGGGCGGCCGACACGGAGGCGGTTGCTGGCTGAAGCACGCTGGCCTCAACCGTGGCCACCGGGAGCGCATCCACCAGTACATCAATTGCGCTGGGTGCTGCCGGCTCCACCGCGGCCGGGGGCTGCGCGGAAGGCGAAGCCCCCGCCACGGTGCCGTGCACATGGCGCGCATCTTCCCCCGGGCTGAGCGCACGCACCTCCACCTGGCCCGTGCCCTGGCGGTGCATGTCCAGCTTGACCGCCGCCGCCCAGCTCAGATCGACCACGCGCCCCTCATGGAAGGGTCCGCGATCATTCACCCGCACCACCACCGAACGACCATTGTCCAGGTTGGTCACCCGGGCGAAGCTCGGCAGCGGCAGTGATTTGTGCGCGGCGGTGAAGGCGTACATGTCATACACCTCCATGTTGGAGGTCCGGCGGCCGTGGAACTTGTTGCCGTAGTAGGAGGCAATGCCCTGCTCGGCGAACCCGGCCGGCTCATCCTGCACCGTGTAACGCTTGCCCAGTACGGTATAGGGCGAGCGGTTGCCGTAGCGCGAGCGGGGCTCGTCGACGACTTCGGGCTCGGGAATGGCATCTACATCGGGGATGTAGTCCGGCGCCGTATCGCGGATGTGCGGCGCATACAGACCGCCGGAAACGTAGTCACCGCGCTTGGAAAGATCTTCCTGCGCGGCAGGATATGGCGAGCGACGCGGCGGCTGGCTGCCATCCGTGCTGCCGGCTGCGGGTTCACCCACGCCATCCCCGGCCGGGGGTGGCTGCGGCTTCTTCGGCGCCCCGCTGCAGGCGGCCAGTGCAAGCGCGACAGCGGCAGCCGCAATCCGCCTCATCGCCCGGCGCCACCCGACCCTGCAGCAATTTCCTGCGCCAGCTGATGCACCGCCATGGCGTACATCGGCGAGCGGTTGTAGCGGGTGATCACGAAGAAATTCCTGTAGCCCAGCCAGTATTCCGGCCCGGCACTGCCTTCAAACGACAGCAGCGTGGCGCCCTCGGCCAGCGGCTCGCCCGGGCGCGGTTCATAGCCACGCTCGGCCAGCATCGCCAGCGGGTACACCGGCTCCAAGTTGTCGGGCTTGAATTCATCGGCGCCCGGAGCGCGCGTCGCCCGCGCTACCACCGGCGCGTCGCGCTCCCAGCCGTGGACCACGAAATAGTTCGCGATCGAGGCGAACACGTCGTCGAGGTTGTCGATCAGGTTGCGGTGCCCATCACCATCACCGTCCTTGGCCCACAGCCGATAGCTGGAAGGCATGAACTGCCCCAGGCCCATCGCACCCGCATAGCTGCCGCGCAGGGCCAGGACATCCAGCTGCGGCTCCTCGCGCTCAAGCGCGAACAGATGCCCCAGCTCGGCGGCGAAGAACGGCGCGCGCGGGGCATGGTCGAAGGCCAGGGTGTAGATCGCATCCAGGATGCGGTGGTTGCCGGTGAAACCGCCGTAGCTGGTCTCCACGCCGATGATCGCCACGATGTACTCGGCCGGCACGCCCGACTCGGCAGCCACCCGGTCCAGGGCCGCGCGATGGGTGGCGTAGAAACTCCGGCCACCACGGATGCGCGCATCATTGAGGAAAATCGGCCGGTATTCGGCCCAGGTGCGGGTCCGCTCGGCGGGCCGTGACATCGCATCCAGGATGCCCTGGCGTACCTGCGCCTGGGCCAGCACCGTGCGCACCCGTGCGGCATCCGCGCCGTGGGTGCGCACCGCGTAATCAATGAAGTTGTCCACCCGCTGCTGGCGCGGAATGGAAGGATCGGTCACCCCGGTCGGCGCCTCGGGGCGCTGCTCCGGTGGCGGCGGCACCGGGGCCAGCAGCTGCGGCTCGGCCGGCTCCACGATGGGTTCCGGCAACGGCTCAGGCACGGGTTCCCGAGCCTCTGCGGCAGGCGGTGGAAGAGGGGCAGGCGCATCCGTCGCACAGGCGGCGAATGCGAGCACGATCAGGCACGGGGCCAGGCGGAGAACAGTGCGCGGATTCATCGGTGGCGAGGTTAGCATGCCGGGGCGGGGCTGCACGTCCGTCGGGGCCATCGTTCAGCCCCGGTCAGCCACGCGCCGGCCGGTGCCTGCCGATCGACATCACCACGCCCATGCCGGCCAGCAGCGACACCGCCGCGGTACCGCCGTAGCTGAGCAGCGGCATCGGCACGCCCACCACCGGCAGCAAGCCCGACACCATGCCGCCGTTGACCAGGACATAGACGAACATCGCCAGTCCCAGGGAGCCCGCCAGCAGGCGCGAATAGCCCTCTCGAGCCTCGCTGGCGATCCACAGGCAGCGCCCGATCACGAACAGATAAAGCGACAGGGTCACCACCACTCCGATCCACCCGAACTCCTCGGCGAGCACGGCGAAGATGAAGTCGGTGGTGTGCTCGGGCACGAAATCCAGGTGCGACTGGGTGCCTTCACCCCAGCCCTGCCCGGCCATGCCGCCCGAGCCGATGGCGATCTTTGACTGGATGATGTTCCAACCGGCGCCAAGCGGGTCGCGCTCAGGATCCAGGAACGTGAGCAGACGGTCCTTCTGGTAGGGCTGCAGCAGCCAGAGCCACGCCATCGGGGCAACTGCGGCCACCGCACCGGCCACCGCCGCGAACCACCACCACGACAGTCCTGCCAGGTACAGCACGAACAGTCCGCTCACCGCCACCAGCACGGCCGTTCCCAGGTCCGGCTGCAGCATGATCAGCGCGGTCGGCAGGCCGATGATCGCCAGGCACACCAGCACCGCCCACGGCCGCGGCGGCGGACCTACCTGGTTCATGTACCAGGCCGCCATCATGGGCAGGCTCAGCTTCATCAGCTCGGCAGGCTGGAAGTAGAACAGCCCCAGGTTGATCCAGTGCTGGCCGTGACGCCCCGTCCCAATGAACAGCACCAGCACCAGTGGCACCAGCGACAATCCATAGGCCAGCGGTGCGACCGCCCGCAGCCGCAGCGGAGTCAGCCGCGACAACGCCCACATGGCCCCCAGCCCGGCGCCATATCGCAGCGCCTGGGCGGTGACCATCCGTGAATCCTGGCCGCTGGCGCTGTGCAGCACTGCCAGACCGATCACCATCAGGGCGGCCAGCGCGCCCAGCAGCGGCCAGTCGATGGTGCGGGTGAAACGCAGCCACAGGTCCAGCAGCCAGTGCACGATCACCCTCATGGCTGCGCGCCCGCATCGACAGGCGCGCCGTCTTCCGGCACGCTTTCCTCCACCAGCCAGGCGTCGAAAATCTGGCGGGCGATCGGGGCGGCGGTGACCCCGCCGTAACCGCCGTGTTCAACGATTACCGCAACCGCAATGGTCGGATTGTCGGCCGGCGCATAGCCCAGGAAGAGCGCCTGGTGGCGCAGGTGATAGGGCAGGCTGCGTGGATCCACGCCGGCATTGCCGCGCCGGCCCACGCGCTGGGCGGTGCCGGTCTTGCCGGCCATCCGGTATTCAGCGCCACGGGCCATGGCCGTCGCCGTGCCACGCCCGTGGATGGTGTTTTCCATGCCTTCCTGCACCGCCCGCAGATGCGCGGGCCGATCGGTGATGCCCGGGGCTGGGCGTCGGGCAGGCTCGGACCACGGCCGGTCATAGCCATCGCGGCGCGCGGCCAGCAGGCTCAGCGGATGCAGATCGCCGCCGTTGGCGATGGCCGCAGTGCCACGCGCCAGCTGCAGCGCGGTGGCGATCCAGTAGCCCTGGCCGATACCGGCGATCACGGTCTCGCCCGGATACCAGGGCTCGCTGCTGTGCCCGGCCTTCCACTCCCGGGAAGGCACCACGCCGGCGTTCTCTCCCACCAGCTCGATCCCGGTGGGTTCACCAAAGCCGTAGCGCTGCATGAAGCTGGCGAAGCGGTCGATCCCCATCTCGTAGGCCAGCTGGTAGTAGTAGTAGTTGATCGAGCGCGAGAGCGAATCGCGCAGATCCACCCAGCCGCCACCGCGCCCCGCATCGCGATAGCCACGGCTCTGGCCGGGGATGAAGAACTCGCCGGTGGAAAACACCCGCGTTTCCGGGGTGCGCAACCCGCTGTCGACCCCGGCCAGGGCTACGAACGGCTTGATGGTGGAGCCTGGCGGCCCGCCGCCAAGTACGTTGCGGTTGAACAGCGGCCGCGCCGGATCGTCCATCAGCTGGCGGTAGTCGGCGTGGGAAATCCCGTTGACGAACAGGTTCGCGTCGAAGCTGGGCAGGCTGACCATGCCCAGCACCTCGCCGGTGGCCGGCTCCACCGCAACCGCCGAGCCATGCAGCTCACCGAAGGCCTCCACCATCGCCCGCTGCAGGTCCACATCCACGCTCAGGCGCAGATCGGCGCCGGCTTCGGCCGGCAATCGACCCAGAGTGCGCAGCGCGCGCCCTTCCACGTTGGTCTCCACCTGCTCATAGCCCACCTGCCCGCGCAGCGCCTCATCGAACGAGCGCTCAATGCCGGTCCGGCCGGTGTACGGATACAGCAGGTGGGCGCTGCCATAGCGCTCCACATCACTCTCGTCGGTGCGCCCCACGTAGCCGACCACGTGGGCGAACAGCGCGCCGTGCGGGTAGCGGCGATTGAGATAGGGCACCACGTCGACGCCCGGGAACCGCCAGCGATCCACCGCGAACCGGGCCGCCTCTTCCTCGCTCACCCGCATTTTCAGGGTGATCGGGTGAAACCCCCGGCGCGCCCGGCGCTGGGCGCGAAAGCGCTCCACATCATCCGGCTCCAGCGCGAAGATCTGCGACAGCCCGACGATCAGCTCATCCGTGCCGGCTGCGTCCTCCGGAGTCACGTCCAGCCGGTACGCAGGCACATTGTCGGCCAGCACCCGGCCCTGGCGGTCGTAGATCAGCCCGCGCCCGGGCACCACCGGCCTGGGGGTGATGCGATTGGCCTCCGACTGGCGGGCGAATTCGCTGTACTGCACCACCTGCAGGCGAAAATACCAGCCGGCCAGCACCGCCAGCACCAGCGCTACGCCGATGAAGCCGATGAGCGCGCGAATCCGGAACTGCGCCGCCTCGGCAGCGGCATTGCGCAATTTTTCCCTGCTCCGGAACACCATGGCCTACCGCGTCCGCGGCCGGAACCGCAGCGCGTCCATCACCAGGCACAGCGGCACCCACAGCAACAGGCCCAGCGCAGGCGCCAGCCAGTACATCCAGGGCAGCTGGGCCACGCCCAGCGCCAGGTGCACGGCCGCGCTCACCACCCGGTCGTTCAGCAACAGGCCGCCGATGGCCAGTGCCTGCTGGGCCAACGGGAAGAAGCGCAGCTGGCTGCGAAAGCGCTGCAGGATGAATGCCATCACCGTCAGCCGCAGCGCCTGCTCGCCCAGAATGCTGCCGAAAGCCAGGTCGGCGATCAGCCCCATGGAAAACGCGAAGCCAAGGCCCACGCGCTCGTTGTCTTCAAGCACCCAGTAGGCCACCACCAGGGCCAGCCAGTACGGCCGCAGCGGCTGCAGCCCGTCCGGCAGGGGCACCAGCCCCAGCAGCAGGGCCAGCACCACGCTGACCGGCAATACCCAGGAACTCGGCCTGCGCTTCACCGCGTCGTCTCCGTGTCCGCGGCCCCGGAGGCGTCGCCGGATCCAGTCGTGGTCGCTGGCGTACCGGGCTCTCCGGCGTCGCCGCCGGCCGCATCGGCCGCTTCCATGTCGTCCACGCTCCGGGGATCCGCGGCCGGCGGAAGTTCGACTTCGCGCAGCAGCAGCACGTCGCGACCGCGGTCGATCTGCGCTGCAGGCTGAACTTCGCCGACCAGGAACGCGCGGCTGTCATCAGGAGCCAGCGAGGTGATCGTGCCGACCGGGAAGCCGGCCGGGAAGCGCCCGCCCATGCCCGAGGTGACCAGCTCATCGCCCACTTCAACATCGCTGGACAGCGGCACGTTCGGCAGCCGCAACAGATCACTGCGGCCCTGCCCGTACGCCAGCAGGCGCACGCCGGTGCGCGCCACCAGCACGGGCACGGCATGGTCCACGTCGGTCGCCAGCAGGACCGTCGCGGTGGACGGGGTGGTCTGGATGACCTGCCCCACCACACCGCCAGCGTCGATCACGGTCTGGCCCTCGCGCACGCCGTCGCGGGTTCCGGCCCGCAGCATCAGCCGTTGCCGTGTCGGGTCAAGATCAATGTTCAGGATCGGGGCCAGCTGCACGTCCAGCCCGCCGCTGCCAGCGGCCCCCAGCAGTTCCCGCAGCCGCACGTTCTCCGCAGCCGCCGCCTGGATCCTGGCCAGTCTGGCGTTGACCACCAGCAGCTCGTTGCGCAGGCGGTGGTTGTCCTCACTCAGCAGGGCGCGGGTCACCGCGTCTTCGCGCACGCTGCGGCCCAGCCGCGACGGCAGTCCGGCCAGCCACCACACCGGCTGCATGGCCACGCTGGCGTGGGCGCGGACCTGGTCCAGCCAGCCCCCGCGGTGATCGGCCACGATCAGCGCCACCGACACCGCCAGGAAGGCCAACAGGCGCAGCGTGCCGGAGACATCACCGGGCCGGGGAGCGGCGGAACTGGCGAGAGAAGGCACGCTGAAGCCGTCGGTTCACAAAAAAGGGATCAAGGGGTCAGTGCCGCGGCACTGTGGCCCGCGACAGCGGGCAACTATCTCACGACCGGCGCAACGCCGCGGCCGGCGCCTGCCCTGCCGCCCCCTGACGGCAGGTACGCCCGCACCGGACTCAGTCGGAAGAGAAAAACTCGTTGCCGTGCATGTCCAGCAGTTCCAGCGCGCGTCCGCCACCGCGGGCCACGCAGGTCAGCGGGTCCTCGGCGACCTGCACGTGCAGCCCGGTTTCCTGGCTCAGCAGCTTGTCCAGGTCCTTCAGCAGGGCGCCGCCACCGGTGAGCACGATGCCGCGCTCGGCCACGTCGGCGCTCAGCTCCGGCGGGGTCTGCTCCAACGCCTGGCGCACGGCCTCGACGATGCCGGCCAGCGGCTCGCGCAGCGCGTCCAGCACCTCGCTGGCCTTGATCGTGATCACCTTCGGCACGCCCTCGGCCAGGTGGCGGCCGGAGATCTCGGTTTCGAGGTTCTCCTCCTGCGGGCAGGCGCAGCCGATTTCCAGCTTGATCCGCTCCGCGGTGGCATCGCCAATCAGCATTCCGTGGTTGCGGCGCACGTAGTTGATGATCGACTCGTCGAAACGGTCGCCACCCACCCTGGCCGACTGCGAATACACCACGCCGTTGAGTGCGATCACTGCGACCTCGGTGGTGCCGCCGCCAACGTCCACCACCATCGAGCCGCGGGCCTCGGTCACCGGCATGCCGGCGCCGATCGCGGCGGCCATGGGCTCTTCGATCAGCGAAACGTCGCGGGCACCGGCCTCCAGGGCCGAATCCTTGATCGCGCGCTTTTCCACCTGGGTGGAGCCGGCCGGCACGCAGATCAGCACCCGCGGGCTGGGCCGGAGGAAACGGCTCTTGTGCACCTTGCGGATGAAGTGCTTGAGCATTTCCTCGGTGTAGGTGAAGTCTGCGATCACCCCGTCCTTCATCGGCCGGTGGGTGGTGATGTTGCCAGGAGTGCGGCCAAGCATCTGCTTGGCTTCCGCGCCGACCGCGGCGACGGTCTTCTGGCCGCCGCTGCCCTGGCGGACTGCGACCACGGACGGCTCGTTGAGCACGATGCCCTGGCCGCGGACGAAAATGAGGGTGTTGGCCGTGCCCAGGTCAATGGACAGGTCGTTGGAGAACATGCCGCGGAACTTCTTGAACATCGGGCGTAGGGTCCGTGCAGGGCGCACGCGCCGGGGCGCGGTACGCGGAAAAACAATAGGGGGATCGGCGGGGGCCGGAGGGGCGGACAAGCGTAACAAAATCGCGACCCCGCGAGGTTATCCGACTATCACGAATCCGGTCTCCAGGCCCCGCCCCGGCGCGATTTCCAGGCGCTTTTGCCAACCGTCCCGGGCCCGGCGGCCGCCTTCCCGACTGGCCTCCGCGCAGCCGGACCGTTAATCTAGCGCCCTTTGTGCACTCAAGAGCCTTTCGCGATGTCGGTCCTGATCTGCGGTTCCCTTGCCTACGACACCATCATGGTGTTCCCGGACCAGTTCAAGAACCACATCCTGCCGGACAAGGTCCATATCCTGAACGTTTCATTCAACGTGCCGCAGATGCGGCGCGAGTTCGGGGGCTGTGCCGGCAACATCGCCTACAACCTGAAGATGCTGGGCGGCGAGCCGGTGCCGATGGCGACCGTGGGCGTGGATTTCGCGCCGTACCGGCAGTGGTTTGACGACAACGCGATCCGCCTGGACCAGGTGAAGGTGCTGGAGGGCATGTTCACGCCCCAGGCCTTCATTACCACCGACCTGGACAACAACCAGATCACCGCCTTCCACCCGGGCGCAATGATGCGCAGCCACGAGAACCATGTGAAGCACGTGCGCGGGGTGGAATTCGGCATCGTCAGCCCGGACGGGCGCGAAGGCATGCTGCAGAACGCGCGCGAATTCGCCGAGGCCGGGATTCCGTTCATCTTCGACCCGGGCCAGGCCATGCCGCTGTTCAACGGCGAAGAGCTGCGCGAGTTCATCGACCTGGCCGACTACATCGCCGTCAACGATTACGAATCCAACCTGCTGCAGGAACGCACCGGCCTGAATGAAGAGCAGATCGCCAGCCGGGTGAAGGCATACGTGGCCACCCGCGGCCCCAAGGGCGCCTGCATCCGCGCCGACGGCAAGACCTACGAGGCCCCGCCGGCCCGCGAGCGCAAGGTGACCGACCCGACCGGCTGCGGTGACGCCTTCCGCGCCGGCCTGATCCACGGGATCATCCGCGGCCACGACTGGGACACCATCGGCCGGATGGGCAACCTGATGGGCGCGCTGAAGGTGGAGCACCACGGCACCCAGAACCAGCGCTTCAGCTACGAAGAATTCGCGGCGCAGTTCCGCGAGCAGTTCGGGTACGAACTGGGGTGAGTCCGCCCCGCCCTCCGGTCCGCACTCGCGACCTGACCGAGGGCCCGATTGGCCGCACCCTGCTGCTGTTCGCGCTGCCGATTCTCGGCGCCAACGTGCTGCAGTCGTTGAACGGCTCGGTCAACGCATTCTGGATCGGACGGTTCCTTGGCGAGGCGGCGCTGACGGCGATCACCAACGCCAACAACGTGCTGTTCTTCCTCCTGGGCGCGGTGTTTGGCCTCGGCATGGCGGCGACCATCCTGGTGGCCCAGGCCATGGGTCGGCGCAATGAGGCGGAGGCGCGCCGGGTGATCGGCACGGCGGCCACGTTCTTCATTGCACTGTCGCTGGTGATCGCGCTGGCCGGACTGCCACTCTCGCGCCAGCTGCTGCAGTGGATGGGCACGCCTGCCGAGGCCCTGCCGCACGCGGATGGCTACCTGAAGGTGATCTTCCTGGCGGTACCGTTCCTGTACATGTTCACCTTCCTCTCGGCGGTGCTGCGCGGCGCCGGCGATGCGCGCACGCCGTTCCGGTTCCTGATGCTGGTGGTGGCGCTGGACGTGGTGCTGGTGCCGCTGTTCGTGTTCGGCATGGGCCCGCTGCCGGCGCTGGGCATGACCGGCGCGGCGGTGGCCACGGTGATTGCCAACGCCGTCAGCCTGACCGCGATGCTGCTGTGGCTTCGCCATCGCCGCCATCCGCTGTGGATCAGCCGCCACGAGCGGCACCTGTTCAAACCGGACTGGACCCTGGTGCGCACGCTGGTGTTCAAGGGCGTTCCGATGGGCGCACAGATGGTGGTGATCTCGCTGGCGATGATCGCGATGATGACCATGATCAACCAGCACGGCACCACCGTTACCGGCGCATATGGCGCGGTGCTGCAACTGTGGACCTATGTGCAGATGCCGGCCATGGCCATCGGCGCGGCCTGCTCGTCGATGGCGGCGCAGAACGTGGGCGCCGGGCAGTGGGGGCGGGTAGACGCCACGGCTCGCACCGGTCTGGGCTTCAACCTGCTGCTCACCGGCGCGCTGATCGCCGCCCTGCTGCTGCTCGACCGCTGGATCCTGGCCGCGTTCCTGCCCGAGGGCAGCGCATCGCTGGAGCTGGGCCGGCAGATCAACCGCATCGGGATCTGGTCGTTCCTGTTCTTCGGTGCGACCTACGTGCTGTTCGGCGTGGTCCGCTCCACCGGCGCGGTGATCCCGCCGCTGCTGATGCTGGGACTGGCGCTGTGGGGCGTGCGCGTGCCGTTCGCCAACTGGCTGCAGCCTTCGCTCGGCGTGGATGCGATCTGGTGGAGCTTTCCGGTCAGCGCGGTGGCCGCGATGCTGTTGGCGCTGGCCTACTACCGCTTCGGCCGCTGGCGCCAGGCCACCATGCTGCCGCCAGAGGAAGAGCTGCCGATCCCGGCGGACATCCCCGCGCAGCCGCCCGCCCCCGTGGCCGCACCCTGCCCGCGCAGCGAGCCGGCATGATCTCGGTCTACCAGGCGGCGCACGGGTTCGACGCGTATCTGGTGCGGGATCTGTTGGAGCAGGCCGGCATCCCGGCCCAGGTGCGCGGCGAGTACCTGCAGGGCGCGCTGGGGGAAGTGCCGGCCAGCGGGATGGTCACGGTGTGGGTGGCCGGGGCCCACGCCACCCAGGCACGCGAGCTGGTGCTGGACTGGGAGCAGTCGACGCCAGATGGACCGGTGGAGGTGGAGATCGGCGACCAGGCGCAACCTGTCCTCCGGCCCGCCCGCCGCGGCAGCCGCGCCACCGCCCTGATCGCGGCAGCACTGCTGCTGCCGGTCCTGTGGTGGGCGCTGACCCGCCTGCTCGGCTAGTCCGGCCGCACGCGCCGGCCAGTCAGTCCCAGGGCACCCTTGCGCGGTCGAGGCCCGCCACTTCGAATTCAGCGGTGCGGGCGCCATCCGGCTGCACCGGAAACTCGATCACCAGCTGCTGCGCACCATCGATGGCCCGCCACAGCGCGCGGTTGTCATCGATGAACATCGCAATCGCCTCGTCGGTATCCGGACGGTTGGCGGCCATGCGCCGCGGCTCGCCATCATCGATGGTCACGGTGACCCGGCAGGCGCGGTAACAGGCGCGGGCAAAGTCGCCGCCCGGCAGCACCAGGTAGCTGCTGCGGCCCCAGTCCGGATGGTCGCGGAAGATCAACTGCACCTGGCCGCGAACGCCGCCGATCTCCGCCGGTTCCTGTGAATGGATCTGCGCCGAGCGCTGCTGCCCGCCCTTCACTTCCTGCACGTTGTAGGTCCACAGCCGGGCGGCTCGGTCGGCCTCGCGGATGGCGTCGGCCTTGTCCTTGACCTCATCGAACTGCCCGCCTACGCGCTCTGCCGCTTCGGTGTCCGGCCAGCGCGCCAGCAGCACATCGGCGTGGGCTTTGGCCAGCGCCCAGTTTTCGTCCGACACCGCCGTATTGAAGCCGGCCTCTGCCTCGGTGGCCTCACGCTCGCTCACCGCGGCCTGGGCCTCGGCGCGCGCCTGCGCTTCGGCCTCGGGATCGCCACAGGCGGCCAACGCCACCGCGGCTGCCAGCATCAGGGCAAGACGTGCGCCCGCCCTCATGACGGATCCACCGCCTCGTCAGCCGTATCGCCTTGCACGCCGTCCTGCAAGCCTTCCAGCACCGGCGACACCGGTGCGGGCGCCGTGTCACCTGCCGGCTGCGCGCGGGCGATGACCTGCTCCACCGAAGCCGTGGTGATCGGGTGGTAGCCCGGGCGGGCGCGTTCCAGCACGTCCTTTGCCAGGGCCAAGCCCTCGGGCGTCTGCACCAGCGCCTCGTACACCGGCATCACCAGCTTGCGCCGGCCGATGCGCTCCAGGAACGCCTCCATTTGCGACTGCGCAATCGCGTAGCCACTGCGCACCGCCAGCGGGAACCAGCGCATGGCGATCTCGCCGTTGGGGGTGTCGCTGAACATGTAGGCGGTATCGAGCTGCGCCATCTGCTCCAGGCTCAGCGTGTCCGGCATGCCTTCCAGGAAGTGGATCCATTCCTGGGTGCTCCACTCCAGGGTCAGCTGTGGCGGCGGCAGCTGGTCGCTGCCACGCCATGCCAGGCGCGCTGAATCCACCAGGCCAAGTCGCGGCGACAGCACCTGCGGCGCCGACATCGGAATGCCCGGCTGGTACAGCCATTCGTCCAGCTCCGCCTCACTGACCGCGGTCGGGTTCTGCGATACCAGCTCGGCCTTGAGGTACTCCACGAACTCGGGGGTGGTCATGCTTTGGAACGCGAAATGGTCGAAGTACTGGCGCAGGAAGGCATCCAGCGTCTCGCGGCCGAAGCGCTCCTCCAGGAACTGCAGGAACCACGCGCCCTTGTCATAGGCCACCGAGCTGAAGGTGTCCTCCGGGTCTGCGGCATCGTCCGGCTGCACGGCCAGCACCTGCAGGCCGGGACGCACGCCCTCGATCTCCTGCTCCAGCCCGCGGCGCGAGATCACCCACTCCATATCAGCGAATTCCTTGCCGTAGATCTCCTCGACGATGCGGTTCTCCACGTACGAGGTGAAGCCTTCGTTGAGCCACATGTCCTTCCAGCTGGCATTGGTCACCAGGTTGCCCGACCAGCTGTGGGCCAGCTCATGCGCAATCAGCGACACCAGCGACTTGTCGCCCACGATCACCGTCGGGGTGATGAACGACAGGCGCGGGTTTTCCATACCTCCGTAAGGGAAGGACGGCGGCAGGATCAGCAGATCGTAGCGGCCCCAGCGGTAGTCGCCGTACAGCGATTCCGCGGTCTGGACCATCTTTTCGGTGTCTTCGAACTCGGCCACCGCCGCGTCCACCGTGGCCGGCTCGGCCCACACGCCGACACGTTCGGAGATCGGCTTGAACACCAGGTCGCCGGCGGCAATCGCCATCAGGTAGGACGGGATCTTCTGCGGCATGGTGAAGTGGTATTCACCGTCGCGCCCGGCGTCCGGATCGTTGTCGGCGCTCATCAGCACCATCACGTCCGGGCGGGTGGTGATGCGCGCGCTGTAGGTGTAACGCACGCTGGGCGTGTCCTGCAGCGGCACCCAGCTGCGGGCGTGGATGGCCTGCGACTGGCTGAACATGAAGGGCAGCTCGCCGCCCTCGGTCATGGACGGCTCCAGCCACTGCAGGCCGGAGGCTTCCGGGGCCGTGCGGTAGGTCACGCGGACCCGTTCCGGGCGCTCCGGGGTCTGCACGATGAGCCGGCTGCCGAACACCGGATCCTCGTCGTCCAGGGTGAATTCGAGCGGCTGCCAGCCGCTGCCCGCCTCGCCTTCCACCTGCTCAATGGTCAGATCGCGGGTGTCGAGCAGCAGCTCGGTCGCCTCACCGTCCTTCCATTCCAAGGTGTAGCTGGCGGTACCGGCGAGGGTGCGGGTGTCGAAATCCAGCGCCAGATCCAGCGCCAGGTCTTCAATCACCACCTTGTGCGGCTCGGCGTAGGAATGCTCGTCGCGGTCGATGGTGGTCACGGCGGCCTCCGGTCGTGGCGCCGGAGTGGCGGTCTCCGGGGTTGGCTCGCGCTGGCAGCCCACGGCGAGCAGGGCGAACAGGGGCAACGCCATCAGGGGGGTCAGGCGGGATCGGATCAGGGGAAAACGCATGGCAGGGCCAGTCCTCGGAGGATCGGAACTCCCAAGTCTACCGCCGCTCAGGAGGTGTCATGCACCCCTGTGCGGAACTCTCGGCGCCATGGATGGCGCCGCGAAGCCTCCATGGATGGATTTACGGCGTGTTCCGCACAGGGGCGCTGCACCGGCCTGCCCGCGTTGCCAACGGTCAGACCTTGTAGCCGTCGTGGATGGCGACGATGCCGGCCGACAGGTTGCGGTAGCCGCAGCGCGCGAAGCCGGCCGCTTCCATCATCGCCTTCAGCTCTTCCTGCGGCGGATGCTGGCGGATCGATTCGGCCAGGTACTGGTAGCTGTCGGCGTCGCTGGCAAACAGCCTGCCCAGCCGCGGCAGCACCTTGAAGGAATGGAAGTCGTAGATCGGCTTGAACCAGTCCACGGTGACCTCGGAAAATTCCAGCACCCGGGCCTGGCCGCCCACTTTCAGCACCCGGTACATCTCGCGCAGGGCAGCGTCCTTGTCGGTCACGTTGCGCAGGCCGAAGGCGATCGTGACGAGGTCAAAGCTTGCATCCGGGAACGGCAGCGCCTGGGCGTTGCACTGCACATGCTTGAAGCCACGCACCTGCCCGCGGTCGGTCATGCGATCGCGGCCCACGCGCAGCATCTCGCCGTTGATATCGCCCAGCACCACCTCGCCGTCCTCGCCCAGGCGCGGACGCAGCAGCGCGGCGATATCGCCCGTGCCGCCCGCCAGGTCCAGCACCCGGTCGCCAGGCTTCACCAGCGCGGTAGCGGTGAAATAGCGCTTCCAGATCCGGTGGATGCCCAGGCTCATCAGGTCGTTCATCAGGTCGTAGCTACCTGCGACCGAGGAAAACACCTGGCCAACGAGTTTCTGCTTCTCGCCCACCGGCACGTCGCGGAAGCCGAAGTGGGTGGTACCGGATTTGTCGGATGCGCTCATGCGGGGAATTATCGCACCCTCCGGGGTGACGGTGCCGCCGTGGCTGCCTATCCTCGGTCATCCTTCATCTGGAACCGGCCATGACCACGCCCAATTACCGGCCCGACTACCGCGCCCTGCTTGAAACCGCCGTTGCCGAGGCCCGCGCGGGCCTGGCCGAGGGCGGCATCCCGATCGGCGCCGCCCTGTTCCACCGCGACGGCACCCTGCTCGGCCGCGGCCGCAACCGCCGGGTGCAGGAGAACGACCCCTCGGTGCACGGCGAGACCGACGCTTTCCGCAAGGCCGGCCGCCAGCGCAGCTACCGCGACACCATCATGGTCACCACCCTCTCGCCGTGCTGGTACTGCAGCGGCCTGGTGCGCCAGTTCGGCATCGGCACCGTGGTGATGGGCGAAGCGGTCAATTTCCAGGGCGGCCATGACTGGCTGCGCGAGCACGGGGTGGAAGTGATCGATCTCGACGACGCCGGCTGCATCCGCATGATGGCCGACTGGATCGCCGCCAATCCGGGCGTGTGGAACGAGGATATCGGCGTCGACTGAGCGGCCGCGCTGGAACGCAACGGACTGCCAGCGCAACGCGGCGTCCACCCGGGCCGGTGCATCCTTGGGCGACGCAACCTGAGGAGACCGGCCATGGGCCTGTTGATCGACGGCCGCTGGATCGACCAGTGGTATGACACCTCCAGCACGGGCGGGCGCTTCGTCCGCACCGATGCCCAGTTCCGCAACTGGATCACCTCCGACGGCAGCGCCGGCCCCAGCGGCGAGGGTGGCTTCAAGGCCGAAGCCGGCCGCTACAGGTTGTACGTGTGCCTGGCCTGTCCCTGGGCCCACCGCACGCTGATCTTCCGTACCCTGAAGGGACTGGAAGAGATGATCCCGGTGTTCGTGGTCAACCCGTACATGGCCGAAAAGGGCTGGACGTTCGAACCCGGAGACGGCGTGGTCCCCGACCCGGACGGCGCGCGTTACATGTACGAGGTCTATCAGCGGGCGCAGTCCGATTACAGCGGCCGGGTCACCGTGCCGGTGTTGTGGGACACGCAGCGCAACACCATCGTCAACAACGAGTCCGGTGAGATCATCCGCATCCTCAACTCGGCCTTCGACGACGTGGGTGCAAAACCGAGCGACTACGCGCCGCAGGAACTGCTCGCCGATATCGACGCGATCAACCAGCGGGTCTATGACGCCATCAACAACGGCGTGTACAAGGTCGGCTTCGCCACCGAACAGGACGTGTACGAGGAGGAAGTGACGAAGCTGTTCGAGGCGCTGGATGAAATGGACGGACGCCTGGCCGAACGCCGCTACCTGCTCGGCCGGCGCATCACCGAGGCCGACTGGCGCCTGTTCACCACCCTGCTGCGTTTCGATCCGGTGTATCACGGCCACTTCAAGTGCAACCTGCGCCGCATCGCCGATTACCCGAACCTGTCCGGCTACCTGCGCGAGCTGTACCAGTGGCCGGGGGTGGCGGCGACGGTCAACTTCGACCACATCAAGCAGCACTACTACCGCAGCCACGACACCATCAACCCGAACGGCATCGTGCCGCTGGGGCCGATCGAGGATCTGGATGCCGCGCACGGCCGCGGGCACCTGCCGGCCGATCCGGCACCGTAACCGGCGTGCCGCTCAGGCCCCTGGCTGCGGCGCTCGCGCACGCAGCAGCCATGAGGCCGCCGCCACGCCCGCCAGGCCGATCAGCGCGCCCGGCACCACGCCCAGTGCCAGCGCCGCACCCAGTCCGCCGAACAGGGCAATGCCGCCAGCAATGATCGCCGCGTCGCCACCGGCCTGTTCCACATCGCGCCGGCGGCGCATCTCGAAGCCCACCACCAGCGCCATCACCGGTGCCACCACCAGCGCGCAGAGTGCGATCCACAGCAGCCGACCCAGCCAGAACCCCGGCTGGCCGGGATCACCGGCATCGATCGGCGCGCCCAGGCGCTCCCCCAGCCACGCCGCCGGCAGCTCGGCCAGCTTGTGCCACAGGTACAGCGGCATCCCCAGCGCACCCAGCACCGCCACCACCCGCGCCACCGGGTGCCGGGCCAGGAACCGGCGCGCCGGCGCCTCGCCCAGCAGCACCAGGCCCACCTGCACCCACATCACCCCGATCAGGGCCAGGGTGGGCGGCAGCATGTTGTTGCCGGCCAGCTCCACGCCGACCATCGCCACGGGATAGCCGCTGGCGATCGCCGCCGCGAGCCATGCCACGCCAAGCAGCAGCCAGGCAGCACCGGCACGCGCGCCGGCAAAGCGGCCCTGCTTCCAGGCAACGCCCAGCTGCTGGGGCAGCAGCCACACCGCAAGCATGTTGATCCAGCCGATGCCGGGCGCGCTTTCGCGCACGCGTGCGCCAAGTTCAAGCAGATCGGCAGGTGCGCGTATGCCGGCACGAAGCAGGTCCGCCACCGCCGCCAGGGCCACCAGCCCGGCCACCGCACCCAGTCCGAACCTCCGATCGGCCCGCACCGCCAGCGGCAACAGCGCCTGCACAGCCAGCAGCATCAGCAGGAACCACAGGTGGATGGTGAGCGAGGTATTGAATGTTTCCAGCAGTCGCCCGCCGGTGAACAGCGCCATCAGCGCAAGCGCGGCGAGCACGGCGAGGTAGGTCACCGTGGGCCGGGCCAGCCCCAACGCACGCCCTGCCCACCAGCTCCGCTGCGACCCGCCATCGTCCAGCCGCCGCAGCACACCCGGCGTGCTGACCGCGGCCGACACGAAGACGAACAGCGGCACCACCTGCACCAGCCAGGTGATCGCTCCGGCCGCGTCCCAGATGCCAAGCAGATGGTCGGTGCCGGCCAGGCGGCCCTGCTCCATCCGCGGCAGCGTCGCGACCCAGTGGCCGAAGACAACCACCAGCAGCGCGCCTGCGCGCAGGGCATCGGGATAGCGGTCACGTTCGCTCATCGCCGGATCATACCCAAGGCACTTGCGCAGGCCCGGGGCACGCATCTGCAGCGGTCACTGTCGTTTGTTACCCTGACTGAGGATTGCCGCGCCGAGCCGCTCAAGACGGGGTGCGCCCTGGCAGTCCCTTCGCTAGTCGGGGACACCTTCTTTACTTCGCGGCTCTGTCGCGGGCACTCGTTCGCCCGCGCTCCTGCCCACCCGGCCCCAAAAATCGATTTCCAGGCGGCAATTCCGCAGGGCACCCGTGCCCCGCGACTGGCGTCCTCAACTGTGGAGATTTCTATGGAAGCACTTGCGCACGCCTATCAGCCGGACCAGACCGGGGAAGAAGCAGACACCGCCGCACACTTCTCCCCGCGTCAGTTCAAGGTCTATACCCATCGCCAGCTTGACAACATCAAGCAGGTCCAGGCGCTGCCAGAGGCGATGCGGTTCGAGATGAAGGTCGTCAGCCAGGTGCTGCCGTTCCGGGTCAACGACTATGTGCTCGAGGAGCTGATCGACTGGAGCAACGTGCCGGATGATCCGATCTTCCGGCTGGTGTTCCCGCAGCGCGGAATGCTGCTGCCGGAGCACTTCGACGAAGTGGCCGCGCTCGTTCGCAATGAAGCGACCAACGCGGAGATGGCGCCGGTGATCAAGCGGGTGCGCGATGCGCTCAATCCCCATCCGGCCGGGCAGATGGACCTCAACCTGCCCATGCTCGACGGCGAGCCGCTGCCCGGCATGCAGCACAAGTACCGCGAGACGGTGCTGTTCTTCCCCAGCCAGGGGCAGGTGTGCCACAGCTACTGCACCTTCTGCTTCCGCTGGGCGCAGTTCGTGGGTGACAAGGAGCTGCGCTTTGCCTCCAACGAGGCAGACCAGCTGCACGCCTACCTTGCCGCCCACCCGGAGGTCAGCGACCTGCTGATGACCGGCGGCGATCCCATGGTGATGAAGGCGCGCCACCTGCGCAATTACCTCGAAGGCCTGATGAAGCCCGAGCTGGCGCACGTCACCAATATCCGCATCGGCTCAAAGAGCCTGACCTTCTGGCCGTACCGCTTCGTGACCGATCCGGACGCGGACGAGGTGCTGGCGCTGCTGCGCGAGCTGGTGGAGGCCGGCAAGCACGTGGCCTTCATGGCCCACTTCAACCACTGGCGCGAGATGGAAACGCCGATCTGCCGCGAGGCGATCCGCCGCATCCGCGCCACCGGCGCGCAGATCCGCACCCAGGCGCCGCTGCTGCACCACATCAACGACGATGTCGATGTCTGGACGCGGATGTGGAGTACCCAGGTGCAGCTGGGCATGGTGCCGTACTACATGTTCGTGGAACGCGACACCGGCGCGCGCCATTATTTCGAGGTGCCGCTGGTCAAGGCCTGGGAGATCTACCGCGAGGCCATGCAGCGCGTATCCGGCCTGGCCCGCACTGCGCGCGGGCCGTCGATGTCGGCGGACCCGGGCAAGGTCGAGATCCAGGGCGTGACCGAGATCAACGGTGAGAAGGTGTTCGTGTTGCGCCTGATCCAGGGACGCAACCCGGACTGGGTGCAGCGTCCGTTCTTCGCCAAGTACGACGAAACCGCCACCTGGCTGCCGGACCTGAAGCCGGCGCTGGGCGCGGAGAAGTTCTTCTACGAAGAAGAGTTCTCCGACATGAAGGAAGAAAAGCTGGCCCTCATCTAGCCGGCAATCGATCTGTAGGAGCGCGCCACGCGCGCGAAACCGCGTGAATCGAAGCATCGCCGACCGGCTTCGGTTACCGCGTCGTAAACGAAGCCGCGTTCCGGCGCCAAATGTCACGCGGCTTCGCGCGCATGGCCGCGCTCCTACGAGGAAATCCGCGGCCTTGACCTTCCCATCGTGGGAAGGTCTATGCTGCCGGCATGACACAGGAAAAGATCAGCTTGCCCGTCCAGGGCATGAACTGCGGGTCCTGCGTGGGCCGGATCGAGGCCGCGCTGGGCAAGGTGGATGGCGTGGCCAGCGTGGCGGCGAACCTCGCCGCCGGGCGCGTCACCGTGCAGGCCGCGGCGGGACGCACGCTGGACCACGGCACCCTGGTGGAAGCACTGGAAAAAGCCGGCTACCCCGTCCCTGCCACGTCCACCACGCTGGTCATCGAGGGCATGCACTGCGGCTCCTGCGTGGGCAACATCGAGCGCGCCCTGCTGGCCGTCCCCGGCGTTGAAGAAGCCAGCGTCAACCTTGCCACCGAGCGGGCCACGGTCCGCGGCACTGCGGCGGGGCAAGCGGTGCTGGCGGCAGTGGCACAGGCCGGCTACGGCGCCCGGGTCGTGGATGCCCTTGCGTCCGCTGACAACGACGAAGCGGCGATCCGCCAGGACGCCGAGCGCACCAGTTTGCGCCGGGACCTGCTGGTGGCCATCGCCCTGGCCCTGCCGGTGTTCATCCTGGAAATGGGCTCGCACCTGTTGCCGCCGATGCACGACTGGGTGGTGCGCAACGTGGGCCTGCAGAACAGCTGGTACTTCCAGTTCGTGCTGACCTCGCTGGTGCTGGCCTGGCCGGGCCGGCGCTTCTATACGGCCGGCATCCCGGCCCTGCTGCGGCTGGCACCGGACATGAACTCGCTGGTCGCGGTCGGGACCCTGGCGGCCTGGGGCTACTCGGTGGTGGCCACCTTCCTGCCGGACGTCCTGCCCGAAGGCACCGTCAACGTGTACTACGAAGCCGCCGCGGTGATCGTGGCGCTGATCCTGCTTGGCCGCTGGCTGGAGGCGCGGGCCAAGGGCCGCACCTCCGAGGCAATCAAGCGTCTGGTCGGGCTGCAGCCGCGGCAGGCGCGAGTCTCGCGCGATGGCCAGATCGTGGAGATCCCGATCGACGAAGTGGCAGACGGTGACCTGGTGCACGTACGCCCCGGCGAGCGCGTACCGGTAGACGGAGAGGTGGTCGAGGGCACCAGCTGGATCGACGAATCCATGGTGACCGGTGAACCGGTCCCGGTGGAGAAATCACCCGGCAGCAGCGTGGTGGGCGGCACCGTCAACCAGAAGGGCGCGCTGGTGCTGCGGGCCACCGCGGTGGGCGGCAAGACCGTGCTGGCGCAGATCATCCGCATGGTCCAGGAAGCGCAGGGCGCCAAGCTGCCGATCCAGGCCGCGGTGGACCGGATCACCCTGTGGTTCGTACCCGCGGTCATGGCCGCGGCCGTGCTGACATTCCTGATCTGGCTGGCGTTTGGGCCCTCTCCGGCGCTGACCTTTGCCGTGGTCAACGCGGTGGCGGTGCTGATCATCGCCTGTCCCTGCGCCATGGGTCTGGCCACCCCGACTTCGATCATGGTCGGCACCGGCCGCGGCGCCGAGCTGGGCGTGCTGTTCCGCAACGGCCAGGCGCTGCAGCTGCTGCGCGAGGCGCGGGTGGTGGCGGTGGACAAGACCGGCACGCTGACCGAGGGGCGCCCGTCGCTGACCGACCTGGAGCTGGCCGAGGGCTTCGCGCGCGAAGAGGTGCTGCGTCTGGTGGCGGCGGTGGAGTCGCGTTCGGAGCATCCGATTGCGCGGGCCATCGTGGACGCTGCCGCGGAGGAAGGGATTCAGATGCCCGACCCGGAGGAGTTCGAGTCAATCACCGGCATGGGCGTGCGCGCCAGCGTCGATGGCCGCTCGGTGGAAGTGGGCGCCGACCGGCACATGCGCTCGCTGGGCCTTGCTGTGGACACCTTCGCCGCGGTCGCCGAGCGCCTGGGCAGCGAAGGAAAGTCGCCGATGTACGCAGCGATCGATGGCCGTCTGGCCGCAATCCTCGCCGTCGCCGATCCGGTCAAGACCGATACCGCCGGCGCCATCGACGCCCTGCACGCGCTCGGCATCAAGGTGGCCATGGTCACTGGCGACAACGCCCGCACCGCGCGCGCGATCGCCGATCGACTCGGGATCGACGAGGTTGTGGCCGAGGTCTTGCCCGACGGCAAGGTGGACGCGGTGCGCAAGCTGCGCGAGCAGCACGGCCGACTGGCCTTTGTCGGCGACGGCATCAACGATGCCCCGGCACTGGCCGAGGCCGACGTGGGCATTGCCATCGGCACCGGCACCGATATCGCCATCGAGGCCGCCGACGTGGTGCTGATGTCCGGCAGTCTGCAGGGCGTGCCCAATGCCATCGCCCTGTCGCAGGCCACGATCCGCAACATCCGCCAGAACCTGTTCTGGGCCTTCGCCTACAACGTGGCCCTGATCCCGGTGGCGGCCGGCGTGCTGTATCCGGCCTTCGGGATCCTGCTTTCGCCCATGTTCGCGGCCGGCGCGATGGCGCTGTCCAGCGTGTTCGTGGTCACCAACGCGCTGCGGCTGCGCGGCTTCCAGCCGGCGGCGCCCGCCACGGCGGCGAGCGCGCGATGAACATCGGCGAAGCGTCCAGCGCCTCCGGCGTTTCGGCCAAGATGATCCGCTACTACGAACAGGCCGGACTGATCCCGGCGGCCAGCCGCAGCGCCTCCGGCTACCGCATCTACGACGATGCCGACGTGCACCGCCTGCGCTTCATCCGCCGCGCCCGCGACCTTGGCTTTTCAGTCGCCGAGATCGGCGAGCTGCTGGACCTGTGGAACGACCGCTCGCGCCGCAGCGCCGACGTCAAACGCCTGGCCAGGACCCACATCGCCGACCTGCAGGAGCGCATCGCCAAACTGCAGCAGATGGCCGACACCCTGCAGACCCTCGCCGACTGCTGTGCCGGCGACGACCGGCCGGACTGTCCGATCCTGGAAGGCCTGCAAGAGAGCGGCGCGGCGCGCGCATAGCGCAGCGGCGAATGCCTGGTCCTACGGCCCCGCCACGCGCAGGGCCAGCACGCTTGTCTCCACTTCTTCCTTGCCACCAAAACGCTTGGTGGCCACGTGCTCCATGTGCTGCACCACGCCGGTGAACGGGTCGATGCGGTAAGTGACCGTGGTACTGAAGCTGGCATCACGGCCCAGCGCCTCCAGCTCCCGGTCAATCAGCTCGTCGGCACCTTCATGGCCGTCCACAACGCCGCCGATCAGGTGCCGCGCCGCAGCGCCGATTACAGACCAGGTGGCTTCCGGATCCGGCACGATGGTCCACACCAGCTCGTAGTGCCCGGGCACCTGCTGGGAAGCGCGCAGCAGCATGGTGTTGTTCATGGGAATGGTCTCACCGCCGAACGGGCTGGCACCTTCGTCCTGGTAGGCATACTCCCGGTCCAGCTGCAGGCCTCCGCCTGCCGGAAAGTTGTACGCCACCAGCAGTTCGGCCAGCTGGCCCTCCAGCACCTGGGGAGCGGTCAATGCGTCAAGCATTGACTCCATCCCCGCCATCCCGGCCGACACTTCATCGACCACGTTGCCTTCCATCAGCGCAGCGCCGAGGTTGGTGAACATCCCGCGCATGGTTTCCCGATACAGCGGCTGGATCTGTTCCAGGTTGGCGATCGCGGTGTAATGGCCCTCGTCATCCAGCTCCACTTCCAGCACGATCCCGTCGAACGCGCGGATCGCATTGGAGAGGACCTCCTCCAACTCCGCCGGGGCCCCCTCCACGTCAACGCTGGTCTGGCTGGACATCCAGCGCTGCAGGTAGCCGTCGGCATCGGCGTCGCCGTCCTCCAGCCAGATGCGGGTCAGGCCACTGGAACGGATCTCCACGCGTCCCGCATCACTGGCGTTGACCGAGGCATGGCTGCTGTCATACAGCAGGGACCCGCCCGGCAGCGGCGCCATCGGCCATGCAATCCGCTCCTCTTCCCAGCTGCCACCATTGCGATGAAAGTCCATCGCCCGGGTGAAGGAATCCACCAGCCCCTCCCAGATGCCCAGGTGGGTGCGCAACTGGCTGGCGTGATCGGCGTGGGTCATTTCCACGTCCATCAACAGGAACGGATCGCTTTCCGCGTCCAGAAAGCTGCGCCCATAGCGATAGTCGCGGTTGAAGTCATTGACCATGTCCGCGGTGGCACCGTCCGCAAGGTCCAGCCCAAGGCGGAACTGCAACGCCTCGCAGGCGCCGTCCTCGCAGTCGTAGAAATAGATGCGGTAGCCCAGCTCCCCCACCCCGGTGAGGATCAGCGGATCCCCCACGCCATCCTGGTCCAGCTCCGCGCTGTGCCCCACCTCTTCCAGCAGGGTCATCACCTCTGGGCCGGTGACCGGCCCCCCGGCGACAGCCACCGACAGCGGCGCAAACAGCGCCAACAATGCCGCGTACTTCATCCACTCCCCCTGTGCCCGCCCGCAGGCGGAAGCGACTGGGCCCGTATGCGGGCGGGCCCTGCCCCGGGTCAGGCCGGCCTCCGGCCTACCCGCACTTGCTGTAGCCGCAATTCAGACACGTGGCGCAGCCATCCATGATCACGATGGCCTTGGTGCTGCACTTGTGGCACATGGTGGCCGAGGGCGGGAAGCTGGTGCCGTCGCCGGTGACTGCAATGTCCTCACCGGCGCCGTCCCGGCCCTGCTCGCCCAGCAGGTCGCCTACCGGGCCGGCGTCTTCGGCGCGGCTGGTGGCGTCAGCGTTTTTTTTTGAGCGGTCCTCGTACTGGCGCCGCTTCTCGGCGATCAGCGCGCGCTGCTCGTCGCTCATGTCCGGATCGTGCAGCAGGCCGATGCTCTTCAGGTGCTCTTCAACGATGTAGCCCAGCTCGGCCACCAGCGAGGGCATGTACACGCCGCCGGCCTTGAAGTAGCCGCCACTGGGGTCGAACACAGCCTTCATTTCCTCCACCAGGAAGGTCACGTCGCCGCCCTTGCGGAACACGGCGCTCATGATCCGGGTCAGCGCCACGATCCACTGGAAGTGCTCCATGGACTTGGAGTTGATGAAGATCTCGAACGGGCGGCGCTGCTCGTGCTCGGTGCCGGCGTTGAGCACGATGTCGTTGATGGTCACGTACATGGCGTGCTCCACCAGCGGCGACTTGATCTTGTAGGTGGAGCCAATCAGCACGTCGGGGCGCTCGATGCGCTCGTGCATCTGGATCACTTCGGCAGCCCGCGGCGCCTTGCTTTCGGCTGCCGGCGCGGACACGGGTTCCTTTTTGTCATCCGGGGTGACAACGGAGTATCCGGTGATCTTCTTCTCGATCCTGAGGGTCATTTGCGGGTCTCTCGGTAATGCGTTGCGTCGTTGGGTCCGGCCTGGCTGGCCGCGCTGCGGGAGGCGGCCAGGTCAGAACTTGCCGTAATAGCCTTCCTTCAGGGCGTCGAACAGGTTGGCCGCGGTATGGGTCTCCCCGTCGTAATCGATCTCCTGATTGCCCTTGGCCTCCACCACTTGGCCGTCCTCCAGCTCGAAGCGGTAAGTGGTGTTCTCCAGGTCCTTCTCCTTGACCAGCACGCCCTGGAAGGCGGCCGGATTGAAGCGGAAGGTGGTGCAGCCCTTCAGGCCCTGGCGGTGGGCATAGGTGTAGATGTCCTTGAAGTCCTCAAACGGATAGTCCGTGGGCACGTTGGCGGTCTTGGAGATCGAAGAGTCCACCCACTTCTGCGCCGCGGCCTGTACGTCCACGTGTTCCTTGGGCGTGATGTCGTCGGCGGAGATGAAGTAGTCCGGCAGCTGCGCTTCCGGATCCTCGGAGTACGGCATCGCCTTGGGGCTGATCAGCTCGCGATAGGCCAGCAGTTCGAAGGAGAACACGTCCACCTTTTCCTTCGACTTCTTGCCCTCGCGGATCACGTTGCGGCTGTAGTGGTGCGCGAACGAAGGCTCGATGCCGTTGGAGGCGTTGTTGGCCAGGCTCAGCGAGATCGTGCCGGTCGGCGCGATCGAGCTGTGGTGGGTGAAGCGCGCGCCGGCTTCGGCCAGCTCCTCCACCAGCTCAGGGGCCACCGTGGCCACCTTCTGCATGTAGCGCGAGTAGCGGGCGTGCAGCACCTTGCCGGAAATCTCCTGGCCGACCTTCCAGCCGTCCTTCTTCATCTCCGGGCGCTTGCGCAGCATCCCGGCGGTCACGGTGAAGCGCTCTTCCATGATCGGCGCGGGGCCTTTTTCCTTTGCCAGCGCCAGGCCGGTTTCCCAGCCGGCAACGGCCATGTCGCGGGCCACCCGCTCGGTGAACTCGCAGCTTTCCTTCGAGCCGTACTTCATCCGCAGCATGGTCACCGTGCTGCCCAGGCCAAGGAAGCCCATGCCGTGGCGACGCTTGCGCATGATCTCGGCACGCTGCCGTTCCAGCGGCAGGCCGTTGATCTCCACCACGTTGTCGAGCATGCGGGTGAACACGTGCACCACTTCGCGGTACTCGTCCCAGTCGAATTCCGCCCGGTCGGTGAACGGATTGCTTACGAACTTGGTGAGGTTGATCGAACCCAGCAGGCAGGCACCGTAAGCCGGCAGCGGCTGCTCGCCGCAGGGGTTGGTGGCGCGGATGTCCTCGCACCACCAGTTGTTGTTCATCTCGTTGACGCGGTCGATCAGGATGAAACCCGGCTCGGCGTAGTCATAGGTGGACGCCATGATCATGTCCCACAGGTGCCGGGCCTTGACCTTGCCGTAGATCTTGCATGCCACCAGGCCGTCATCGCGGACGATGTAGCCCTCGTGCTGCGGCCAGTCACGCCAGACCACCTGCTCGGGATCCTTCATGTCCAGGTCGTCGACTTCCTTCTTGCTGACCGGGAACACCAGCGGCCAGTCGGCGTCGGTGTCCACCGCTTCCATGAAGCCATCGGTGATCAGCAGCGACAGGTTGAACTGGCGCAGGCGCCCGTCCTCGCGCTTGGCGCGGATGAAATCGCGCACGTCGGGATGCGACACGTCGAAGGTGCCCATCTGCGCACCGCGGCGGCCGCCGGCCGAAGACACGGTGAAGCACATCTTGTCGTAGATATCCATGAACGACATCGGACCCGACGTGTAGGCTCCCGCACCCGCAACGAACGCCCCGCGCGGGCGCAGGGTGCTGAACTCGTAGCCGATGCCGCAGCCGGCCTTCAGGGTCAGGCCCGCTTCGTGGACCTTTTCCAGGATGTCGTCCATCGAGTCGCCGATGGTGCCGGACACGGTGCAATTGATGGTGCTGGTGGCGGGCTTGTGCTCCAGCGCGCCGGCGTTGGAGGTGATGCGGCCGGCAGGGATGGCCCCGCGGCGCAGCGCCCACAGGAACCGGTCGTACCAGTAGCTGCGCTTCTCGGCGTCGCCCTCGGCATCGGCCAAGGCACGGGCCACGCGCTGCCAGGTTCCGTCGATGTCGGCGTCCAGGGCTTCGCCCTGCTTGGTCATCAGGCGGTATTTCTTGTCCCAGATGTCCAGCGATGCGGGCTGCATCGGGATCTCCAGCGCCTTGCGCTTGGGTACCGCCTCCAGGCGAACCGTGCTCATGCTGTGTTGTCTCCTGTTCTCCGGCCCGGAGCTGTCCGGACACGCGTTGTTCTGTAGGGCCGCCGCCGGCCTGTTGGCGCCGACGGCAATACACGCCGCGCAGCGCGCTACGCAGCGGTCATGGAATAATTTGCGTGGCGCACGTCACAGTAAGCATGTTCCGGCGCCGTCCCCCGCGACGATGGGTCCTGTTCATACGAACCCCCATTGCTTGTGCCATGTCCACTTCGGTAACCCCAAGATGTAGTGGCCAGCGGCACTCAAAACTACGCCCCGGGGAATCGTAAGTCAAACCAAACCGGTCGGCACGGCGAGGGACTGGCACGGTCGCGATTCAGCATTGGCGAGGCGGGATGGAAAGTGCGCCCATCGCCCCGCTCGAGTGGCTTCCGTGGGGCCGGGCGGACTACGCTTGACCCTCGCCGAACGTGCCCCACTTCACGTATCTGCAACCCTCCGTGCGAGATAAACAGGAGCATCATGCGCCCGCTTCCCACCGTTCTGGCCCTGGTTGTTGCCGCCGCGTTCGGCGGCCTGGTGGCCACCGTATTGCGCGACGGCCTGCCGCCGGCCCTGGCCCAGCCAGCGTCCGTCGAACTGGCTGATCCCACAGGGCGGACGCTGCCTGATCTCGCCCGCCCCATGCCTGTCGCGCTGCCGACCGCCGTGGAGGGCCAGCCCCTGCCTTCGCTGGCGCCCATGCTCGAGCGGGTGACGCCCGCAGTGCTGAGCGTGCACACCCGCCAGCGGGTACGCACCCAGAGCCCGTTCGGCGATGACCCGTTTTTCCGGCGTATGTTCCCGGAACTGGCGCAGGAGCGGATCAACGAATCACTGGGCTCGGGGGTGATCGTGGATGCGGAGCGCGGCCTGGTGCTGACCAACCACCATGTGATCGAAGTGGCGCGCGGCGCCGAAGCGGTATCGGTGTCGGTGACCCTCAGCGACGGGCGCACCATGGAAGCAGAGTTCATCGGCTCCGACCCGGAAACCGACATCGCCCTGATGCGCATCCCCGCCGAGGATCTGACCGCGGTGCCGCTGGCCGACAGCGGCACCCTGCAGGTGGGCGACTTCGTGGTCGCCGTGGGCAATCCCTTCGGCTTCAGCCAGACGGTCACCTCGGGGATCGTCTCGGCGGTGGGCCGCAGCAATGTGCCAGGGGTGGGTTATCAGAACTTCATCCAGACCGACGCCTCGATCAACCCGGGCAATTCCGGCGGTGCGCTGGTCAACCTGCGCGGCGAGCTGGTCGGCATCAACACCGCCAGCTTCAACGTGCAGGGCAGCATGGCCGGCAATATCGGCCTGGGCTTTGCGATTCCTTCCAACCTGGCCGGCAGCGTCATGCGCCAGCTCTACGCAACCGGCGAGGTCCGCCGCGGCACGCTGGGCATCGATACCCAGACGGTGGATGCGCAGCTCGCCCGCGGCCTGGAGCTGGAGACACCGCGTGGCGCAGTGGTGACCCGCGTGCATGCGGGGTCGTCCAGCGCGCAGGGTGGTCTGCGCGCCGGCGATGTGATCATCGCCGCCAACGGCCAGCGCATCGACAACAGCGAATCGCTGCGCAACTTCCAGGGCCTGCAGCCGCTGGACACCGAGGTCACCCTGGAAATCATCCGGAATGGGCGCACCATCAACGTCAGTACCCGCCTGATGGAAGTGCCTCGCGACGGCGCCAGCTACGACCCGCGCCTGGCCGGTGCCACCCTGGCCGACCTGCCTGAAGCGCTGCGGCGCAGCGCCGGTGACCGCGTGGGCGGCGTGCGGATTGAAAGCGTGGAGTCCGGCAGCCGCGCCGAGCGCAATGGCCTGCGCGCCGGCGACCTGATCCTGGCTTCGTCCGGCGGACCGTTCCGGGACCTGGCCGGCTTCCGCGCTGCGCTGTCCGAATCGCCGGAGGATCTGGTGCTGATCGTGCAGCGCGGCCGCTCGCGTGGCCAGGTCCGTCTGCAATAGCAGCCGTGCTCGCATGGCGTGCACAAGGCATGCTACAGACTCACAAACTCGCCCCACCACCACCCACAGGAGACATCCGATGAACGACCCCTCCACCGATTCGGTCAAGACCAACCCTTCCGCAGAGTCGGTCAAGGTGAACCCCTCCAGCGACTCGGTCAAGAGCAACCTTGGCGAGGCCAGCAGCCACCTCAAGCAGGCCGCCCGCGATGCCGGCGATGCCGTCCGCAGCGCCGCCAGCGTTGCCGGAGATGAGCTCAAACAGGGCCGCGCCAACGTCAGGAGCGACCTGGCTGATACCGCCCTGTCCGGCAAGGCCGCAATGGAAGACCTGAGCGAAGCCGGCAAGGAACAGCTTGACCAGGTGATGGACAAGGGCCGCGACCTGGTGGACAGCGCTGCCGACCTGATCCGCGAACGCCCGCTGGCTTCGTTCGGCGTGGCATTTGCCGCAGGCTGGATCATCGCCAAGCTGGCGCGCAGCCGGTAATCCCTCACGTCTTCATCCAAGCAGCCGGGGCATGCCTTGAACGATGATCATCCCGACAGCGCCGGTGCGCAGGACGCCGCCGGACCCGCTGGGGAAGCACCGCATCTGGACGAAAGCGTCCGCCGCGTCACCGCGGCCGGACGCCAGACCCTTGCCTCCGGGCGCGACGCCGCCCGCGCCCTGCGCCGCCTGTTCCGTGCCGACCTGGCGCTGGCTCGGGCGGCCCTCGGTCGCGCGGCGGCGTGGTTGGCCCTGACCGTCGTCTTCGGCACTTCCGCCTGGCTGTTGACCATCACCTTCCTGGTCATCCTGCTGCATTCGTTCGGGCTGAGCTGGCTGGCTTCGGCCCTGATCGCGGCAGCGCTCAACTTCATCATCACCGCCCTGGCCGCGTGGCGCGTAGCCGTCTACGCCCGGCATACCGGGCTGCAGGCCACCCGTCGCCAGCTCGCCCGGTTGGGCCTGCTGCAGGACGAAGATGACGAGGACGAAGAAAGCAGCACACAGCCGCGTGCCCAGGCACCGGTTCCGCAGAGGCCACCCGCATGAACTTCCAGCAGCTGAAACGTCGGGTCGAACGCGGCGAAACCCTTGTGGAAGGCCGCTTCCTGCAGACCCGGGAAAGCCAGGGGCGCATGAGTCGCGAATGGCGCGAAGCCTGGACCCCGCTGCGGATCGTGGTGGCCGGCCTGGCGTCGGGCTTTCTCATGGGCCGTGCGGAGCCGGAAAAGGCCCTGAAACAGCTGGGCAAGTTCGGAAGTCCCCGCACCCTGCAACTGGTCGGCTCCGTGGCCGGGCTGGTGGGTTCGCTCCAGGCGGCTTTCGCAGCGATGACTGCCAAGAGCGCAGCCGAGACCGCTGACGAAGCCGCTGAAACGGCCGACGAAGCCGCTGTGACCGCGGCGGAAGCGGATGCCGGCACGGCACCCGGAGCCGCCGCGCCTGCCGGTATGCACACCGCCGGGCCCGCAACCGGGCCGCAGCCCCGAACCGACCGTCGCCAACCCGAGCCTCCCTGGGACCACCAGCCGTCGCCCGCCGAGGCGGCGACCGAACTGTCCGAGCGCTAGGAGGCCGGCCCATGGGCAGCGCCGATCTGCCAGCGCCGTCGCCTGCCGCCCCGGCCCCTCCGCCGCCGCGCCCGCGCGCATCGATTCCAGTAGTGATCCTGGCCACCCTGGCCGTGCTGTTCGCAGCCTGGGCCGCGCGCGACCTGCTGCTGCCAGTGCTGCTGGCGATGTTTTTCGCCCTGATCGGCAACCCGGTCATGCGCCTGCTCAGGCGGGCGCGCATCCCGTCCTTCCCCGGCGCCCTGCTGCTGCTGGGCACGGCCCTGGTGCTGACGGTGCTGCTCGGCCGCCAGCTGGTGGCCCCGGCCGCGGAGTG
Source organism: Luteimonas sp. A277 (assembly GCF_054052045.1). The sequence goes on along the minus strand of NZ_JBSVRG010000003.1, from coordinate 133,624 downwards.
GATGCAGCAGCTTCCCAGCGAGCTGCAGGTGCTTTCGCCCAAGCTGCAGCAGATGACCGGGCCGATGCAGCAGGCCAGTGAAGCCGCGGCCAGCGTTGCCCGCGCCGCCGACGGTACCGATGCCCGCCAGCTCGAGGTGGTGGCGGTGCGCGAGCAGGATCCGTGGGAGCGGCTGGTGGCCACGCCGAAGATGGTGATGGCGGTGCTTGCAGTGTTGCTGCTCACGTTCTTTTTCATGGTCTACGGAGAGCGCTTGCAGCGGCATGCGATTTCGCTGCTGCCCAGCCGCTACCAGCAGAAAGTGAGCGTGGAGATCATGCAGGGAATCGAGCAGGAAGTGTCCCGTTACGTGTTCACCATCACCATGATCAACGCCGTGCTCGGCGCGGCGGTGGCGGTGGCGCTGCACCTGATCGGGCTGAGCCTGCCCAATGCACTGCTGTGGGGCACGCTGGTGGCACTGCTCAACTACGCACCCTATGTAGGCGCCTTCATGGCCGCCACGGGGTTGCTGCTGATGGGCCTGATCGTCTGGGACGACCTTGGCCAGGCCCTGCTTCCCCTCGGCGTCTACCTGGTATTGCAGACGCTGGAAGGTCAGATCTTCACCCCGATCGTGGTCGGCCATCGCATGGCGCTTTCCCCGCTGCTGCTGGTACTGGCGCTGATGCTGTTCGGCTTCCTGTGGGGCTTCATCGGCCTGCTGCTGGCGGTGCCACTGCTGGTATGCACCAAGAAGGTGCTCTCGCGCATCGATGGCATGGAGCCCTGGGCACGACTGCTGGAATGATCCGTTGCAGGCCGGAAGCCCCGCCGGCCGTTGCGTAGAATGGGCACATGCAGTTTTTCCCTGTCCGCGCCATCACCCTTGATCTTGACGACACCGTATGGCCGTTCGCGCCGATCGGGGAGCGGATCGAGCGGGCGCTGGATGAGTGGTTCCGCACCCACAGTCCGCGTACCGCCGAGCGCTTCTCCACCGGGGCCATGCGCGATCTGCGACTGCGGGTGCACCAGCAGCACCCGCATCTGGCACACGACGTTTCGGCCCTGCGCCGACTGACCATTGAACAGGCGCTGCGCGAAAGCGGCGGCGACCCGGACCTGGTGGATTCGGCCTACGAGGCTTTCTTCGCCGCCCGCAACCAGGTGGATTGCTACCCCGACAGCGTCCCGGCGCTTGAGCGCATCGCCGCCCTGGTGCCGATCGCGGCGCTGACCAACGGCAATGCCGATCTCGGCCGGATCGGACTGGATCAGCACTTCGTCTTCCAGCTCGGTGCCGTGGAGCATGGCAAGGCCAAACCTTCGGCCTGCATCTTCCACGCCGCCTGCACACGTCTGGGCTGCGCCCACGGCCAGGTGCTACACGTGGGCGATCACATCGAGGCCGACGTGGTCGGTGCTGCGCGGGCCGGCCTGCGCAGCTGCTGGATCAACCGCGACGGCCGCACCTGGCAACACCCCACCATCACCCCCGACCTGGAGTTCGACAGCCTGACCGGCCTGGCCGACTGGCTGGACGCAGGGCTCCGGGATGCATCCCACAGGAGCGTTTCAGAATGACCCTTCCCCCCGGGCTGACCACCTCCGCAGCGGCAGCAAACCCACGCCCGCTGCATCTGCTCGACCGCGAGTCCCTGCCCGCATGGCTGGACCAACAGCCCGCCACCACCCGGCAGTGGCTTGATGCTCATGGCTTCGACGCTGCGCCCGGCACCTGGCTGAGCCTGCCCGCCGAAGAAGGCAGCGCTCCCGGCGCGGTGCTGGGGCTCGCCGACCGCCTGGATCCGTTTTCCTATGCGCATGCCCCGTTCGGCCTGCCGGCGGGCGACTGGCAGCCTGTGCAGGCGCCGGAAGGTGAGGCCCGCAATGCCCTGGTACTGGGCTGGGGCCTGGGCAGCTACCGTTTCGACCGCTACAAGAAAGCCCCGCGTGCGCCGGCGCAGCTGGCACTGGAGGCCGACGCGGAAACCCTGGCAGTGATCGCCGCCTGCAGCCGCGTGCGCGACCTGGTCAACACGCCGACCGAAGACCTGGGCCCGGAAGAGCTGGAAGCAGTGGCCCGCGGCATTGCCGATGCGCACGGCGGCCGGCTTGAAAGCATCGTCGGCGACGAACTGCTGGAGCAGAACTTCCCCGCCATCCACGCCGTCGGCCGCGCCTCGCACCGCGCACCGCGGCTGCTGCACCTGACCTGGGGCAAGCAGGGCGACCCGCTGCTGTCACTGGTCGGCAAGGGCGTGTGCTTCGACACCGGTGGCCTGGACATCAAGCCCGCCGACGGCATGCGCAACATGAAGAAGGATATGGGCGGCGCTGCCCACGCACTGGCACTGGCCGAGCTGGTCATGACCCGCGGCCTGCCGGTGCGCCTGTCGCTGCTGATCCCCGCGGTGGAAAACGCGATCGGCCCGGACGCCTTTCGCCCCGGCGAAGTGGTCGCCACCCGCAAGGGCATCAGCGTGGAGATCGACAACACCGACGCCGAGGGCCGGGTGGTGCTGGGCGATGCGCTGACCTATGCCGGCGAATCCTCACCCGACCTGCTGATCGACTTCGCCACCCTCACCGGCGCGGCGCGGATCGCGCTGGGGCCGGACCTGCCTGCGCTCTACAGCAACAACGACGCCGTGGCCAACGCATGGCTCAAGGCCGGCATGGACCAGCGCGATCCGGTCTGGCGCATGCCCCTATGGCGTCCGTACCTGCGCTACCTCACCAGCCGCGTGGCCGACATCGCCAACGCCGGCTCACGCATGGCCGGTTCCGTCACCGCGGCCCTGTACCTGGAGCGCTTCGTGCCCGAAGACACCCAGTGGGCGCATCTTGATGTGTTCGCCTGGAATGAAAGCGAACGCGCCGGCCGCCCCGTCGGCGGCGAAGCCCAGGGCCTGCGCTCGGTGTGGGCCATGCTCAAGTCGCGCTACGGAGGCTGAGGCGGAATGAACCAGGGGTTCCAGGGAAGGTCACCCAAACCATCTATCCACACCGCAATCCTCGTGGCGGTGGCCTTGGCGGCCAGCGCCTGCGCCACACTGGAGGACCGCATCGCCGAACCAAGGGGACGGTCCATGCTGTCCGGCGCTTCAGCCGTACAGTTCGAGACCGGCATGGGAATCACCCGCGGGCAGTTCCAGGTGCCCAGCGGGCCCCTGCTGGAATACCGCCTGGTGGAACCCCGCACCTACGACATCCAGTATCGCTACGTCCGTACCGACGAGGGCGTGAAGTTCGGGTTCAATGCTGGAAACAGCGCCGATGAGCGCCTCCCGGTGCCGGTGAAAGGGACGGTGGTGCTGGTCCACGGCTGGGGCATGGACGGCAGTTCGATGTTGCACTGGGCCCTGGCCCTTGCCGAACACGGCTGGCGCGGCATCGCGATCGACCTTCGCAATCACGGTACCTCCGGCCGCGCGCCAGCTGGCTTCGGACCCCGCGAGGGTGGGGATATCGCCGCCCTGGTCAGTGCCCTGCGCGAGTCCGGCGAGATCGATGGCCCGCTGGCCCTGTTCGGTGTGTCATACGGCGCAGTGGCATCGCTCTACGCCGCAGCCGAACTTGGCGCGGACCAGGTCGATGCGGTAGTCGCCATGGCCCCGTACGCCAACGCCGCCGATGGCATCCGCGACATGATTGGCGGAATGAAGGCGATGCCATCGCTGGGCGTGCGCAGCCAGCTGTTGAGAACCTACGCCCGGGCGCGCTATGACCAAGCGCGAATCGATCGGGCAATCAGGACCGCAGGCAGACGGCTTGATGTGGATCTGGCGAATGTGGACGTGCGCGTGCCCGCAGCCGGATTTACCGGCTGCATGATTCTGCTCCATGGCACCGAGGACGGCTTCTTCCCGATGGAGGTCGTCCAGTCGCTGGCCGAGGTTTCGCCGCGTGGTCAGCTGGTGGCGCTGGAAGGCGAACATCACTTCACCGCCCCGATGCGCGTGGACTGGTTGGCGGAGCCGATTGCGGAATGGCTGGATGCAGCAGCTGCTGGCTGCAGGCCCTTTGTACTTCCATCACCGCCCCCGGCCGACTCCTGACCGGACGGACGCGAGACACATTCAAAGGACCGGTGGCATTCCGTCAGGCGGGAAGATCGAACAGAAGGATGTCGGCCAGGCTGCCCTCGCCTGTGCCGGTGATGCGCAGCTCGCCGAACTCGTCGGCGTAGCCGATGGCGTCGCCGGCGGCCAGGCGCTGGTCGTCGACGCGGGCTTCGCCCTGGACGGTCTGCAGCCAATAGCGACGCGCCGGGTCCAGCGTCAGGGCGACTGACTCTCCGCTCCCCAACTGCACGCCAAGAAGGCGCGCGTCCTGGCGGATCGCCAGGCTGCCTTCCGCCCCATCCGGCGAGGCCAGCAGGCCCCATTGGCCGCGACGAGTGGCCGGGTCGAAGGCCTTCTGCGCATAGTCGGGCGCGGCGTTGAGCCGGTCCGGCTGGATCCAGGTCTGCAGGAAATGCACCGCTTCGGAGTCGGAGTGGTTGTACTCGCTGTGCTCGACGCCGTGGCCGGCACTCATCCACTGCAGCTCGCCCGGACGCAGCACGCCCTCGCTGCCGGTGCTGTCGCGATGGGCCAGGCCGCCTGAAATCACGTAGCTGATGATCTCCATGTTGGCGTGGCCGTGCGGAGCGAATCCACCTCCCGGCGCGACCCGGTCCTCGTTGATCACCCGCAGCGGTCCCCAGCCCATCCACTGTGGGTCGTGGTAGTGGCCGAAGGAAAAGCTGTGGCGGCTGTCGAGCCAGCCGGTACGGACGTGGCCGCGCTCACCGGCTGGACGGAATATTTTCATGGTGTTGAACCGATCAGATGTAGGAGCGCGCCATGCGCGCGAAGCCGCGTGAAGTCTGGCAGCGGGGTGTGGTTTCGGACCGGCAGCGCTGCCTGAAGCCCGCTGCGAAAACGCGCGGGGGCCGGAGCTTCGCGCCGCGACAGAAGTCACGCGGCTTCGCGCGCATGGCGCGCTCCTACGAAAGAAGGCCGGCGGGGGTGCCGCCGGCCTTGGAATCAGGCCTCGTCGCCTTCGGCGGCGGGCGCCTCGGTGGTGATGTGCAGTTCGATTTCATCGGCCACGTTGGGCACGAACATGCCCAGGTCGAACTCGCTGCGCTTGATGGTGGCGCTGGCGTCAAAGCCGGCGGTCTGCTTTTCGGTCGCCGGGTGCGCGGCAATCTGGTTGATCGTGGCGTCAAGTACGACTTCCTTGGTGATGCCCTTGATGGTGAGCTCGCCGGTGATCTTCAGCTCGCCTTCGCCAGCGGCTTGGACCGAGGTGCTGCGGAAAGTGGCCTCCGGGAAGTTCTCCGCATCGAAGAAATCATCGCTGCGCAGGTGGTCGTTGAAGGCCGACACGTTGGACTCCATGCCCGACAGCGGCAGCGTCACCTGGACGCTGGAAGCGGCCACGTCGTCCGCGTCGTAGACGATGGTGCCGTCCACGTCGCCGAACAGGATCACCGGATTGGAGAAGCCGAAGTGGTTCCACTTCGCGGCCACGGTGGTGTGGTCCGGATCCATGGTGTAGGTCACCGGCGCGGCGAACGCGGCGGTGGCGGACAGCGACAGGGCGGCGGCAAGCGCCAGGCGGCGGAAATTGCGATGGTTCATGGTGATGTCTCCAGAAATAGGGGATGTGGCAGGGGAAGTAACGTCTTTACTCGATGCGGCAGGCCTCGTCGAACCCGAGCCGCGGCGACCGGTCGAAGATGCTGGCCGGGTCACCCTTGCCCAGGTTGACCAGGAAGTTGGAGCGGATGGAGGTGTCCTTGAAGAACGCCTCATCCACCTTCGCCGCGTTGAATCCGGTCATCGGACCGGTATCCAGGCCAAGTGCGCGTGCGGCGAGGATCAGGTACGCACCCTGCAGGGAGCCGTTGCGGATGGCGTGCTCGCGGCGGTTTTCCTGCGGGCCTTCGAACCACGCCTTGGCATCGGTGTGGGGGAACAGGTACGGCAGCTTCTCGTGGAACTCCAGGTCATGGCCGACGATCACCGTCACCGGCGCCGCCATGGTCTTGGCGCGGTTGCCCTCATCCAGTGCGGGCTCCAGCCTGGCCTTGGCCTCGGCCGAGCGCACGAACACGAAGCGCGCGGGCGTGGTGTTGGCAGTGGTGGGCCCCCACTTGATCAGGTCGTAGAGGCGCGTCAGGGTGGCGTCATCAATCTCGCCGCTGAACCGGTTGTAGGTGCGGGCGGTGCGGAACAGCTGGTCAAGCGCTGCGCCGGTCAGGACTTCAGTCATGTGGAAAGTGTCTCCCCCGCGGCGGATGCCGCATGTGAATTGGTGTCCAGTGTAGAGTTCCACGGATGTTTGGGGAGCCTGTTGACCGGAACATAAGATCACAAAAACAGAACGATGAATGGATATTGACCCGCACATCAACATTAATGGAACGGCGTGGGCGCTTACCGAAGGTCACGCGGGCAACCTGCGCCAAGCGCTTTCGCTGGCGGCAGCGATGGGGCACGACTCTGTCCGCAACTGGCACCTGACGCCGCAGCGCCCTTGGCGCTGGGCCGCTCCGCGCCGCCTTCCCGGCGCGCGACACGCCTTCGGCAGCGAATTCGCTCGCGCCCTCGCCACACCGCCAGCATTGGCCATCGGCTGCGGACGCCAGTCGGCCTTGGCTACGCGGCTGCTGCGCGAAGCAGGCGCCCGTGCGGTGCAGATCCTGGATCCACGCGTGGATCCCGCTCACTGGGACCTGGTGATCGCACCCGAGCACGACGGACTCGAAGGCCCCAACGTGCTGACCCTGCTTGGCAGCCTCAACCCGGTGGACGATGCGTGGCTGGCCACAGGACGCGCGGACTTCCCGCTGCTGGCCGAACTGCCGCGCCCGCGCATTGCCGTGCTGCTCGGCGGCAGCAGCCGCCATGCACGCTTTGATCGCGCCGCATTCGAGGCCTTGGCCCAATCCATATCGACAGTGCTGGACAGCGAGGGCGGCAGCGTATTGGCCACGGTCTCGCGGCGCACGCCGGTGGAGGTCACCTCTGCCCTGCGCGCACGGATGGACAGCGAGGCATGGCCGGGAGTGGCCTGGTCCGGGCAAAGCGGGGGCACCAACCCGTATCCGGGCCTGCTGGCCTGGGCCGACCGCATCATCTGCACGCCCGACTCGGTGAACATGGTGTCGGAAGCCTGTGCCACCCGCGCGCCGGTGTTCGTGTTCGATCCCACGCGTACTGAAGGCCGGCCGCGCCGCTTCCTTGATGCCCTGCTCACCCGCGGACGCATCCGGCCGGTGGACGGCACGCTGGCCCGCTTCGACTGCGAGCCACTGCGCGAAACCGCACGCATTGCAGACCAGGTGCGCGAGCGGATCAGCTGACCCGCCCGCCCTCCTGTGGTTCACGCCGCCGCAGGGTCAGGACTGGACGTGGACCTGGGCATCAATGGCCGCGTAATCGCGGTCACCGAACCCACCCGCCGTGCTGCCGTCCGAGATCGAGAACAGCCGCTCGGCCAGCCCGTAGTCGCTGTTGCCCATGTTCCCGCCCAGCGACAGGGCGAAATCCCAGGCATCCGGCGTCGGGTAGGAACCGTCCGGCTCCATGTAGCCGAGCAGGTGCCCAAGATCCATATGGGCGCCGTTCTCCACTGCGCTGCCGGTCTGGCCGGCCAGCGCCTGCATCTGGCTTTCGTTGAAGCTCAGGGTCACGGTCTGGCCGGCTTCCACCGGGCCGCTGGCAGCCTGTTCCAGGTCGCCGGTCAGTGCCGCGTTGAGCAGCTGCTCGTTCTGCTCGTCCACCTGGAAGTCGTAGCTGTAGACGCGATCGGCGGCGATCTCATTGTCATCCGCGTCCCAGCGCTGGGTGATGTTCATCGGCACGTTGCCCGAGTACTGCAGATCTACCGTGCGCTCCAGCGAGCCGTCCGGGAAGGTGGTCACCACCATGTTGCCGGTGTTCTGTGCGCCATCCAGGGTCAGCTTGAGCGGGCCGAGCTTGCCGGTGAGCTGGGTCTGGGAGCTGAAATCCACCTTCTCGATGGTGGCCACGTTGCTCACGCCATCGCCGTTGTCTTCGGGCAGGCTGCCGGTGGTGATGAAATCGTTGTAGCCCGCCAGCCCCTCTTCGGTGGACAGGTCGAACTCGGCGGTCTGCAGGGTGGCTTCGGACAGGCTGTCGTTGCGGCCCAGCATCACGTTGGCCACGCCAATATCCACGCCTATGCCGTTGTAGGCCTTGATCGCCTCGGTCGGCCCGGCGGTGACCCGCACGGTGTCCTCACCGGTGCGTTCAATCGCCGTGCTCACTCCGCTCTCGTCGGTGACCTTGGTCTGCAGGGCGAGCTTCTGGAAGGTGGCCTTGAACTCGTTGGTGCTGTAGTCCGAGCCGTTCATGGTCACCACGGTGCCTTCCGGCATTGAGTAGGGATCGAACGGATTGATGTCCTTCGGATCGACCGCGGCGTCCTCCGGCATGGTCACCTGGTAGGAGGTGCGGATGCCTTCGGTGCGGCCGATCTCGAGCCCGGCCTTGGGCGTATTCACCCCGCCCTTGAGGAACACCGACACGTCGGTCGACAGCTGGTACGTGGTCACGCCGTCTTCGGTCTTGCCACCCTCGGTGACCGACGCGTTGCCGCCGGCGCTGAAGCTGACCCCGTAGCCCTTGGCGTTCTTCACCGACTCCGAGAAGGAGCCTCCCCCGGAGAGGGTGACGGTGCCCTTTTCTTCATTGGCGCTGATGCCCACGGTGCCCGAGGTGGACGACTGCCGCACGGTGCCGTCATCGGACGTGGTGGTGGTCCGCTCCGTCGTGGTGTTGCTGGCGCCAACGCTGCCGTCGTTGGACAGGCTCACGCTGGGATCGTCCGTGACCCGCGCCGGGATGGTCAGCTCCTGGTTCGGGTACACCATGTCCGGGTTCTGGACCGACGGATTCGCCTTCATGATGTCCTGCACCGACACGCCGTGGCGGTTGGCGATGTCGGTGATGCTTTCAGCCGGAGCCACCGTGTGCTTGGCCTCGTTGCGGGTCGGGGGCGGCGGCGGTGGCTGGTAGCCGCCGTCACGGATAGCGTGGATGCTCATGGGCCGTCCTGGGTGCAGGTATGGGATGGCCCAATGCTAGGCAGTCCGGGCCTCCCTGCCATCTGGGGTTTTCCCCAGCTTGGCCAGGGCATGATGGAATCCCTACCGGCGCTCTCAGCCCAGGCCCGCCGCCCGCATTCCGCACCGGATTGCAGCGCGGGCACAAGCCAGTGCGTCGCTATCGGGCACGAGCCGCGAGCGCCGGTCCAGGCCGCAGGCCAGGGCGAGTCCGGCCAGGGTGGCGTGGGCGGCGCGCAGGCTTTCGACTGCAGCCGGTTCCAGCAGCCCGGCGTCGCCGGCTGCCTGCAGCAGCGACGGGGTGGCGCGCGGCGCAAGCAGGTCCGGGTGCGCGTGCGCCTCCCGCAGCACCAGGTACTGCAGCAGGAACTCGAGGTCGGTCAGGCCGCCCTCGCCCTGCTTGAGGTCGAAGCGGTCGGACGTGCTCCGGTCCAGCTCAGCGCGCATCTTCGCGCGCATGTCGACGATCTCCCGGCGCAACGTGTCGGGATCACGCACGCGGGTCAGCGCACGTTCGCGCACCTGCTCGAAATCCGCGCACAGGCTGTCCTCGCCGGCCACGCAGCGACCGCGCACCAGCGCCTGGTGCTCCCACGTCCAGGCACGCTGGCGCTGGTAGTCGTCGTAACTGGTCAGCGAAGACACCAGCAGGCCACTCGCGCCGTCCGGGCGCAGGCGGATATCAACCTCGTACAGCCGGCCGGCGCCGGTGACCGTGCCCAGCAGCGCCACCACCTTCTGCGCCAGGCGCGCAAACCAGCGTGGGGCATCCAGCGGGCGCTGGCCGTCCGACTGCGCATCCGCCGGCGCGTCGTAAAGGAACACCAGGTCAAGGTCCGAACCCACGCCCAGTTCCTCGCCCCCCAGGCTGCCGTAACCAAGGACGGCAAACCGGGCATTTTCGATTCCGCCACGGGTCGCATACAGATCGCGCCGCGCCAGCTCCACCACTACGCCCACCACGGCATCGGCCAGCCAGGCCAGCTGGCGGGTGGCCTCCTGCGCCCGCTGACGGCCGTCCAGCACCGCCAGGGCGATACGGAAGCTGAGCGCATGGCGGGTCTCATTGAGCACAAACAGCGCCTGCTCCAGGTCGTCATGACGAAGCGCCGGGGCACAGGCACGTGCAAACAGGGCGCGCTCAGGCAGCGGCCCTTCGGCGCGGGCATCCAGCAATTCATCCAGCAGAAGCGGGTGCGCGGCCACGCGTTCGGCCAGAAAGGCGCTGCGGCTGACCAGGTCGATCAGGCGCTGGAGTGCGCTCGGCTGTTCGTCCAGCAGAGCCAGATAAGCGGAGCGGCGCAGGATGTTGTGCAGCAGCGCCAGCAGCCGGCGCACCGCCTGCAGCGGCCGGTCGGCCGGGGCGCTGGCCTGCAGCAGCACCGGCATCACCCGGTCCAGGCGCGCGCGGGTGGAATCGGACAGGTCGCGGACGCTGGGCGAGCGGGCGAAGTCGCGCAGCGCCGCATCGACGTTGCCGGCGTCATCGAATCCGGCCGCGGCAAGCGCATTTGCATCCCCGCCTTCCGGCAAGGCGCGCCAGTAGCCGGCGATATCGCTGTCCACCGCCGGCAGCTCGCTGCGCTGGGCCAGCAGGTCATCGAATTCACTGCCGACCCGGGCGCGGTGCGTTTGCAGCTCGGCGTCCAGCGCGGCCCAGTCCGCGTAGCCCAGTCCACGGGCGATACGCAGCCGGTCCAGCGGCGCGGCCGGAATCGCGTGCACCTGGGCATCGCGCAGCATCTGCAGGCGATTTTCCAGCCGGCGCAGGAAGCGGTAGGCCTGGCACAGGTCATCGGCGCTGTCTTCGGGAATATGCCGCGCTGCGACCAGCGCGCGCAGCGCCGGTTCCAGGCGCGGTTCGCGCAATGCCGGTTCGCGCCCGCCGCGGATCAGCTGCAGCACCTGGGCCAGGAACTCGACCTCGCGGATGCCACCAGGCCCACGCTTGATGTCATCAGCCAGCTCCTTGCGCACGACCTCGGCTGCGATCGAGGCCTTCATCGCGCGCAGGCCGTCCAGCGCGCCGTAATCGAGGTAACGGCGGTAGACGAATGGCCGCAGCTGATGGAGGAATTCCTGCCCGGCAGCCACATCCCCGGCCACCGGTCGCGCCTTCTGCCAGGCGTAGCGCTCCCAGTCGCGTCCTTCACTCTGGAAGTACTGCTCCATCGCCGCGAAGCTCAGCACCACCCGGCCAGCGCCACCAAAGGGACGCAGGCGCAGGTCCACCCGATGGCAGAAGCCATCGGCGGTGTTGTCATCCAGCAGCCGGCCCAGCGCCTGCCCGAGCTTGGCGAAGTACTGCTCCGCCGCCAGCGGACGTGCGCCATCGCTTTCGCCGCCCCGCGGGTAGGCATGGACCAGATCCACATCGGAGCTGAAATTCAACTCCTGCCCACCCAGCTTGCCCAGCGCGAACACCACCAGGCGCACGACTTCGCCATCGCTGTCACGGACCCGGCCATGACGGGCGGCGAACTGTTCCTCCAGCGCGTCATGGGCCAACTGCAGGCAGGTATCAGCCAGGCTGGTACTGCCAGCCAGCGTGGCATCCAGATCATCCAGCCCCAGCACATCGCGCCACACCAGCCGGGTGGACTCGGCTGCGCGAAAGCGGCGCAGCAGGCGCGGCCAGCTGTCGCTGTCGTCGGCCTCCAGCGTGGGCGCCGGAACCGGGTCGGGGCCGTCATCGGCCACCAGGGCAAGGATCAGCCCCGGCTGCCGCTCCAGGGTATCGATGGCGAAGTCACTGGCGATCGCCACCCGCCGCACGCGCTCCGCATTGGCTGCCACGTCCAGCGCCTCCGCATCGCTGCCAAGCGCCCGCCTCAGGCGCTCCAGCGCGCGATCAGCCAGTGGTTCGAGTTGCGCTTCAAGGTCGGCGTCATCCATGCCAGCAATTGTGGCACCGGATGAGCGCGGCGCAGATACAACGCCGGGCCCGCCGGGAAGAGCCACGCGCAGTCCTGCCCGCACCTGCATCCGCAAGCCCAGCCCCGTCGTGGCCCTTCAGCTCACGACGGAATGAATCGAAGAAGCCGTGGCCTGCCCCGGCAACCCCCGAGCGGGTGAAGAGCCGAATAAAAAAAGCCCGCTACCGGAAAACCGGTAGCGGGCTTTTGCTCCCTCCCCCACGTCGGGTGCAGGACGACTGTGAAGGAAAGGTTATGCAACTTGCACGCTGCACTGCAAAACGATACCTGCGAGTACAGTAAGAAATCACGCGATTTCGCGCGCATGGCGCGCGCCTACACAAGCATGCGCTCGACGGTGTCGGCGAGCAGGGAGGCGGCTTCGGGCTTGCCCAGCTTCGCGGCCGCGCGCGCGGCTTCGGGCAGGACGGTGGGCGAGGCGAACAGTTCGGCCAGCAGCGCGGCCAGTGATTCCGGGGTGAGTTCCGGCTCGGGCATGCACCAGCCCACGCCGGCGTTGGCCAAGGTCTCGGCATTGCGCCGCTGCTCCTCGCGCGAGCCCCCGTGCGGGATCGGCACGAAGATCGCCGGCCGGCCCATCACCAGCAGGTCGGCAGCGGTGGTGGCTCCCGCACGGGCGATGAGCAGATGCGCATCGCGCAGGCGCTCGCCCATGTCGTTGAAGAACGGTTGCACATCGGCCCGGATGCCGGCCTGCGCGAGCCGGCCCGCAATCGCAACCGCGTCCTCGCCCCGGTACTGCAGTGATACCCGCAGCCGATGGCGGATGCCTTCATCCAGCGCCAGCAGCGCTGGCGGCACCACCCGGCCGAACACCGCCGCGCTCTGGCTGCCGCCCACCACCAGGAGCCGCAGCTCCTGGTCGCTGCCGAACGGCGGATAGCCAGCGCGCGCCTCCAGGATCGAACGCCGCACCGGGTTGCCGGTCTCGAACACCTTGGCGGCATCGAAACCCTCCAGGCCGGCCACCTGCGGGAACGAAGTGGCCACGCCGTCGGCCAGGCGCAGCAGCTGCCGGTTGGCCATGCTCAGCCGCGTGGCCTGCTCGTGCAGCAGCAGCGGCAGGCCCAGCGACTTGGCCGCCAGCGCCGGGGCGAAACTGGGATAGCCGCCGAAGCCGATCATCAGCCGCGCCCGCCGCCGCGCCAGATCCCGCCGCGCACGCACGGCGGCCCGGCCGATGGTGATCGCCGCCTGCAGCTTGCCCGCAACCCCGCCCGCCAGGGATCGCGCCGGCAGCACCAGGTGCTCGATGCCGGCCAACGCTTCGGTGTAGGCGGCGCCGCGCTGCTCGGTGTGGATCACCACCTCATGGCCGCGTGCCATCAGCTCCCGGGCCAGGGCCTCGGCGGGAAACAGGTGCCCGCCGGTGCCGCCGGCAGCCAGGGCGATTGCGCCGCCCGTGGGACGTGTACTGGAACCGCTCATCACCGCTCGCATGTCAGGGGGACAGCGACTATAACGGCGCCCGCCGCAGGCGTCAGCGCAGCAGGTGGGGCCGCGACTGATACCACTCGCGTGCGTTGCGCAGGTGCAGGTTGCGCTCATCGCCATCCAGTTCGAGGCCCACACCCAGCCGTCCCCAGCGTGCGTAGAGGTCACCGCTGCGGCGAGCTCCACGCATCCGCAAGCGGGCATCTACATGGAAACGCTCGTTGTGGGCGTGGCCGCGATCAAGCACGAACGTGCCGTCCCGCCACTGCACCCGGCCAGTGGCCTCCGCGCGCCCCGAATCCACCAGCCGGCCAATCCAGCGCGGGTAGTCGGCGCGGGTGGCAAACAGCGCCAGCAGGAAGTCCACGTCCTTCAACTGCGCACGCACGTTGCCTTCAATCCGCGGCCGGTCATCGGCCTGGAACCCCATCCGCCCATCGGCCACCGCCACCTCCGCCCACCAGCCCGAGCGTGCCCGGCCGTCGCTGCCGGTGAAGGCGGCATTGCGAAGCCGCAGGGTGGAGCCACCGAGCGCGAACTCGCGGTCCTTCAGGTCGGCTCTCACCAGGCGCGCATCGATCGCCACGTCACCACGCACGTCCAGGCCGGCGAAGGCGATCCGCGCGCCGCGTCCATCCACCCGCAGCCGGCCATCGCCGGCATGGCCCTTGCTGTCGATCCGCAGCTCGCCCGAGGTGCGTCCCTGCCCGCCGAGGAAGCGCAGCTCTCCCGCCGGCAGGTAACGGTTGTAGGCGCGCAGGTCCGGCACCACCGCATCGTTGAAACGCAGGCTCGCCACCGCGCTGTCCTGCACCCGGGCCAGTTCGCCATCGGCCTCCACCTGCAGCCGCAGGTCGCTGCCGTTGACGTAGGCCACCGCGCCGTCCTCGTCCGGGGCAATGTCGAACCTGTCCATGACCAGCTCCAGGCGCGAACGCGGCCCTTCCGCGCCCGCCTCGATCAAACCCATGGCACGGGCCTGGCCGGAGAAGCGCTGCCCGGCCACCGCCACGCTGGCCGCCACCGTCGGCGCTTCCACCCGGCTGCCGGCCTGCAGCCGTCCAGCCTCGATCGCCAGATCGGCCTGGATCGCGCCGTGTCCTTCCAACTCCAGCAGCCCCTCGGGCGCGAACAGGCGAGCCAGCCAGGCCAGTGACGAAAAGTGCCAGTCGGTGCGCAGCCGGCCCGAAGTGCCAGCCACGCGCTCGCGCCAATCAGCCAGCGGCAGCCGATTGCCGACCATGCGAAGGTCGGCATCCAGCATCAGCGGTTCTGCGCCTTCGCCGCCGGTGTCGGGTACGTCCACGCGCAGATGGATGTCGCGGTTCACGTCCACACGCAGGTCCAGCGTGTTGCGGCGAGAAGTGCCCGTGGCATCCACTGCCACCAGCGGGGCCGCCAGGTGCAGCCGCCCGCCCGGCGCCAGCACGCCACGCTCCAGCGCAAACCCGGCCTGCAGGTGGCCGCTGCCCGGTTGCATGGCGAAACGGTAACTCCCGCCCTCATCCAGCGCCGCCTGCAGCAGCATCGCCGTCGCGTCCAGCTCCAACGTGGCGGTGATCACTTCCAGACGGGCCAGTCCCGGCAACGCGGCGCTGACGTGCTCGTCCATGGCGAAAGTGGCGCCGATACGGGCCTGTCGGGCAAACGGCTCGCCACGATGGATCAATGTCGCCGCCGGGAATCTTGCCGAAGAAGGAAACAGCTCCATCGGCCCGCCCCGCAGCTGCTTGCGAAAGCCCACCTCGGCGTGGCCGCGGCCCTCGATGGCCCAGTCCTCGAACAGCCTGCCACCGAGCACGCTGTCGCTGGCGATCCGATCGAAACGCAGCGTCCAGCCGCCCGGCCGCGGCTCCGGACGCGGCCGCTCGCTGCCAGACCGCCCTACGCTGCCGGACACCCCTTGCGCGTGCACATGGGGCACCCGCACCTCGCGCGCCAGCAGCGGCCACAGTGCAATGCGCCCGCGCGCGCGATCAGCGCGCACCGACCAGAGCGTATTGCCCACGTGGCCCTGCATGTCCACGCCCCATGCGGTGACCCGGCCCGGCCACAGGGTGATCCCACCGCGCCAGTCGATCCGGAATTTTTCCGGCTGGTGATTGGCGATCCGTGGTCCCAACGGCGTATTGAGAAACAGGTTGCCCAGCAGCAGCCAGGCCAGCCAGATCATGGCCAGGGCGGCCAGCAGGCGACCCACCCAGCGGGGCGTGCGGTGCAAACGGGAGCGGAGGGAGGACATCGGCGCAGCATGCCGCAAGCCGCGTGGCATCGTCACCGTGACGACCCCCGGGCATGACTTTCGGCTGCGCCATCTGTCAAGGGCCCGCTGTAAAATGCGCACGCCAGCACTCCGCGCAAGCCCACCCCCCTTTCCGAACGCCTGATCCGCGGCGCCGGCCGATTGCGGCCGCCGTGCCGCCACCCCGCACATCCCGGACCCCTCCATGAAGCAAGCCTCCCCCACCAAGACCCTCCTGATTGCCGTGGCCGTCATTGCCGCATTGCTGCTGCTGTGGCGCGGCTGCGCGGGTGGAGACGAAGCCGCGACGCCGCCGGGGCCTGGCCGGGGCGGCGGCTTCTTCGGACCCGGTGGCCCCGCCACCCCGGTGCGGGTGGCCGCAGCCGAGCGGGCACCGCTGCTGGTCCAGCTGCGGGCGCTGGGCACGGTGACCCCGCTGCACCAGGTGACCGTACGCTCGCGCGTGGACGGCGAGCTGCTGCGGGTGGAGTTCGAGGAAGGCCAGCGGGTGGAGGTCGGGCAGCTGCTGGCCAAGATCGACCCTGCCCAGTACCGCATCCGCCTGGCCGAAGCCGAGGGCCAGCAGCGCCAGAACCTGGCGGAACTTGAGAACACCCGGATCCAGCTGCGCCGCTTCCGCGACCTGGCCAAGAGCGACTACGTCGCCGCCCAGGACGTCTCCGACCTGGAAGCGCGGGTGCGCCAGCTGGAAGCGCGCCGCGAGATCGACCAGGCCGCCGTCGACGAAGCGCGCCTGCAGCTGGATTACACCCGCATCACCGCCCCGGTCGCCGGGCGCGTGGGCCTGCGTCAGGTGGACGCCGGCAACCTGGTGCGCAGCGGCGATGCCGAGGGCATCGTCACCATTACCCAGACCAGCCCGATCAGCGCCCTGTTTTCGATCCCCGAGACCGCGGTGCCGACGCTGATCGACGCCATGCGCCGCGCCGACGACCTGCCGGTCGAGGCCTGGGACCGCGAAGAGCGGCGCCTGCTGGCCACCGGCACCCTGTCCAGCGTCGACAACCGCATCGACACGCAGACCGGCACCCTGCGCCTGCGCGCCCTGTTCGAGGATGACCGCCTGTTCCCCAACCAATCGGTCAACATCCGCCTGCAGCTGGGCAACGAGGAAACCCTGTCCATTCCCGACGCAGCCGTGCAGTTCGGCAGCCAGGGCACCTATGTGTATGTGATCGACGCCGAAGACACCGCCAGCGTGCGCCCGGTGGTGCTGGGCGCCTCCAGTGACGGCCGGGTGGAAGTGGTCGAAGGCCTGGCCGACGGCGAACGGGTGGTGCTGGAGGGCATCGACCGGCTGCGCGATGGAGCCAAGGTGGAGGTGGTGCAGGTGGATGGCGAGCCCCCCACCGCCACGGACGACGACGCCGCCGACGCCGCTGAAGGCGACGCCGGCAACGGAGCCGGGCCGGCTGCATGAACCTCTCCCGTCCCTTCATCCTGCGCCCGGTAGCGACCACGCTGCTGATGCTGGCGCTGCTGCTGTCGGGCATCTTCGCCTACCGGCTGCTGCCGGTGGCGGCGCTGCCGCAGGTCGACTACCCCACCATCCAGGTGCTGACCTTCTACCCGGGCGCCAGCCCATCGGTCACCACCAGCGCGGTCACCGCGCCGCTTGAGCGCCACCTGGGCCAGATCCCGGGGCTCAACCAGATGTCGTCCACCAGCTCCGGGGGCGCCTCGGTCATCACCCTGCAGTTCTCGCTGGAGGTGGACCTGGGCGTGGCCGAGCAGGAGGTGCAGGCCGCACTCAACGGCGCCAGCAACCTGCTCCCCAACGACCTGCCGATGCCGCCGGTGTATCGCAAGGTCAACCCGGCCGACACCCCGATCCTGACCCTGGCGGTTACCTCAGCCACACTGCCGCTGCCCGAGGTCTACGACCTGGTGGATACGCGGATGGCCCAACGGCTGTCACAGCTGCCCGGCGTGGGCCTGGTGAGCCTGGCAGGCGGCCAGCGCCCGGCAGTGCGGGTGGAGGTGAACCCCAACGCACTGGCGGCGGCAAACCTCGGCATGGACGACATCCGCGCGGCGATTTCAGCCGCCAACGTCAACATGCCCAAAGGCAGCTTCGACGGCCCGAACCGGGCGATCATGCTCGATGCCAACGACCAGATGCGCTCGGCTCAGGAATACCGGGACCTGGTGATCACCTGGCGCGGCGGCGCGCCGCTGCGCCTGGGCGACCTGGCCGAGGTCGAGCAGGGGCCGGAGAACCGCCAGCTGGCCGCCTGGTCCGGCGAGACGCCGGCGATCCTGATCAATATCCAGCGCCAGTCCGGCGCCAACGTGATCGAAGTGGTCGACGCGGTGCACGAACTGCTGCCACGCCTGCGGGCAGCCATGCCCACCGCGGTGGACGTGACCGTGCTCAGCGATCGCACCGAATCGATCCGGGCCTCGATCAAGGGCGTGCAGACCGAGCTGCTGCTGGCGATCGGGCTGGTGGTGCTGGTCACCTTCGCGTTCCTGCGCACCATCCCGGCCACCATCATCCCCAGCCTGGCGGTGCCGCTGTCGCTGGTGGCCACCTTCGGCTTCATGCTGATGGCCGGCTACTCGCTCAACAACCTGACCCTGATGGCGCTGACCATCGCCACCGGCTTCGTGGTCGACGATGCGATCGTGATGCTGGAAAACGTGGCCCGGCATCTTGAGGAGGGCAAGCCGCGGCTGCAGGCCGCACTGGATGGCGCCAAGCAGATCGGCTTCACCCTGATCTCGCTGACCGTGTCGCTGATCGCGGTGCTGATCCCGCTGCTGTTCATGGGCGACGTGGTCGGCCGCCTGTTCCATGAGTTCGCCATGACCCTGGCGGTGGCGATCGCGGTGTCGCTGGTGGTCTCGCTCACGCTGACGCCCATGCTGTGCGCGCGATTCCTCAAGGCCGGGCGCGATCACGGCGTGGCCGAGCCCGGCACGGCTGCTGGTGACGACGAGGCCGGCGCGGAAGGCGACATGTTCGACCGGGTGATCGCGCTCTACGACCGTGCCCTGCACTGGACCCTGGCCCGCCAGCCGCTGATGCTCGGCATCACCGTGGGCACGCTGGCGCTGACCGCGCTGCTGTATGTGGCCGTGCCCAAGGGGTTCTTTCCATCGCAGGATTCGGGCCTGATCCAGGGCATCAGCGAAGCGCCCGCACAGGTCTCGTTCCAGGCCATGTCCGAACGCCAGCAGGCGTTGGCAACGGCGATCCTTGAAGATCCCGACGTGGCTTCACTGTCCTCGTTCATCGGCGTGGACGGCACCAATGCCACGCTCAACACCGGACGCCTGCTGATCGAGCTCAAGCCGCACGCCGATCGCGCCGAAGGCGCCCACGCGATCATCGCCCGTCTGCAGCAGCGCGCGGCCCAGGTGCCGGGAATCGCGCTGTACATGCAGCCGGTGCAGGAGCTGTCGATCGAGGACCGGGTCAGCCGCGGCCAGTACCAGTTCGCGCTCACCAGCCCCGACAGCGCCGAGCTCGCCCTGTGGGCCGACCGCCTGATCGAACGCCTGCAGGACGCCCCGGCAATGGCGGCCGTGGCCGGCGACCTGCAGGACGGCGGGCTGCAGGCCTGGGTGGACATCGACCGTGATGCCGCCGCGCGCCTGGGGATCCGCGTGTCCGACGTGGCCGATGCGCTCTACGACGCCTTCGGCCAGCGCCAGATCTCGACCATCTTCACCCACGCCAACCAGTACCGCGTGGTGCTTGAGGTCGACGGCCACTTCCAGCTGGGACCGGAGGCGATCGGACGCATCCACGTGGCCACCGGCGACGGCCAGCAGACCCCGCTGGCGGGGATTGCCCGGGTCGAGACCCGCGCCGCGCCGCTGATGGTCAGCCATATCGGCCAGTTTCCGGCGGCCACGGTGTCGTTCAACCTCGCCCCCGGCGCATCGCTGGGCGAGGCGGTGGACCAGATCGAGGCCGCCCGCGCCGAGCTCGGCCTCCCCGCAGCCGTGGAACTGCGCCTGCAGGGTGCGGCGCAGGCGTTCCGCAACTCGCTGTCCAGCACGCTGTGGCTGATCCTGGCCGCGGTGCTGGTGATGTACATCGTGCTGGGCGTGCTCTATGAGAGCTTCATCCACCCGATCACCATCCTCTCCACCCTGCCCTCGGCCACGGTGGGCGCACTGGCTGCACTGCTGGTGACCGGGCGCAGCCTGGACCTGATCGCGATCATCGGCATCATCCTGCTGATCGGGCTGGTGAAGAAGAACGGGATCATGATGGTCGACTTCGCCCTGGAGGCGGAGCGCGACCAGGGCATGGCACCGCAGCAGGCAATCCACCGCGCGGCGCTGCTGCGCTTCCGCCCGATCCTGATGACCACCCTGGCCGCACTGTTCGCCGCGATCCCGATGATGCTGGCCTCCGGCTCCGGCGCCGAACTGCGCCAGCCGCTGGGCCTGGTGATGGTCGGTGGGCTGATGGTCAGCCAGGTGCTGACCCTGTTCACCACGCCGGTGATCTACCTGTTCTTCGACCGCCTCACCAACCGCCGTCGCGCCGCGGCTCGCGAAACAGGACCGGCGCTCTGATGGAAGCCAAGCGCGCCAACCTGTCGCGCCCCTTCATCGAGCGCCCGGTGGCCACGATGCTGCTGGCCGTGGCGATCGTGCTGGCGGGCATGCTGGCCTACCGGATGCTGCCGGTGGCGCCGCTGCCGCAGGTCGACTACCCGGCCATCCAGGTGACCGCCAGCATGCCCGGCGCCAGTCCGGAATCGATGGCGGCCACGGTGGCCACGCCGCTGGAGCGGGCGCTGGGCACGATCCCGGGCATCACCCGCATCACCTCCTCCAACAGTCAGGGTTCGACCCGGATCAGCCTGCAGTTCTCGCTGGACCGCAACGTGGACGAGGCCGCGCGCGAGGTGCAGGCGGCGATCAACGCCGCGCGCTCGCAGCTGCCCTCGGGCATGCCGGGGATGCCGCAGTACCGCAAGATCAACCCTTCTCAGGCGCCGATCATGTCGCTGGCGCTGAGCTCGGAAACGCTCAGCCCGGGCGAGCTCTATGACGTGGGCTCCACCATCCTGGCGCAGAAGATCGCGCAGATCCCGGGCGTGGGCCAGGTGGAGGCCGGCGGCGCCTCGCTGCCAGCGGTGCGGGTGTCGCTGAACCCTTCGGCGCTGAACCAGTACGGCATTGCCCTGGACGAAGTCGCCGGCGCGATCCGCAACGCCAACGCCCTGCGCCCGCTCGGCCACGTGGCCACCGATGACCGCCAGTGGCAGGTGGAAGCCAACCTGCAGCTGCGCACCGCCGACGAGTACCGCGAGCTGATCGTGGCCTGGCGCAACGACCGTCCGGTGCACCTGCGTGACGTGGCCCAGGTGGCCGAAGGCACCGAGAACCGCTACGCCGCGGGCTTTCACAACAACCGCGATGCGGTGCTGCTGGTGATCAGCCGCCAGCCCAACGCCAACATCATCGAGACCGTGGACGCGATCCACGCGCAGATGGACCAGCTGCGCGCGCTGCTGCCTGCCGGCGTGGACATGGAAGTGGTGATGGACCGCTCGCCGGTGATCCGCGCCACCCTCAGCGAGGCCGAGCACACCCTGCTGCTGGCGGTGGGCCTGGTGGTGCTGGTGGTACTGGCGTTCCTGGGCAGCTGGCGCGCGGCGCTGGTACCCACGCTGGCAATCCCGGTATCGCTGTTCGGCGCGCTGGCGATCATCTGGATGCTCGGCTTTTCGCTCAACACCATGTCGCTGATGGCCCTGATCGTGGCCGCGGTGCTGGTGGTGGACGATGCCATCGTGGTGCTGGAGAACATCTCCCGCCACATTGAAGCCGGACTCTCGCCGTGGAAGGCGGCCATGCGCGGCGCCGGCGAAGTCGGCACCACCCTGCTGTCGATGAACCTGGCGCTGGCGGTGGTGTTCGTCTCGATCCTGTTCCTGGATGATTTCGTCGAACGTCTGTTCCGCGAGTTCTCGCTGACCCTGGTGGCGGCGATGGGCGTCTCGCTGCTGGTGTCGCTGAGCCTCACTCCCACGCTGGCGGCGCGGCTGCTCGGGCGCAAGGATCCGGACAGGGTGGTCACCCCTTGGCAGCGGCTGGGCGGCATGGCGTTCGAAGGGCTGCGCGGTGCGTACCTGCGCTCGCTCGGCGGCGTGGTGCGCAACGTGCCGGTGGTGCTGCTGGTGCTGGCTGGCGCGATCGGCCTGAGCGTATGGCTGTCGGGGCAGGTGCCGCGCGGCACCGTGCCGCAGCAGGACACCGGCCAGCTGCGCGGCTTCGCCCGCGGCGACGACGGCCTCTCCTTCCAGGTCATGCAGCCCAAGATCGACGCCTACCGGCAGCTGCTGATGTCCGACCCCGCGATCGAGCACATTTCCGGCTACATCGGCGGCACGAGCGGGGTCAACAACGCCTTCATCATGATCCAGATGAAGCCGCTGCAGGAGCGCGGAGTCTCCAGCCGCGAAGTGATCGACCGCCTGCGCATGCAGATGCCGTCCGTACCCGGCGGACGCATGGGCCTGTGGGTGGACCAGGACATCCGCATCGGCGGCGGCGGCGGTGGTGACGAGGAAACCTACCGGCTGGACCTGCTGTCAGGCGACATCGCCCCGCTGCGCGAATGGACACCGCGCATCCGTGACGCGCTCGAAGCCCTGCCCGAGCTGGTGGACGTGGACTCGCGCGGCGACGAGGGCAGCCGCCAGGTGGTGCTGGACATCGACCGCACCGCGGCCGCGCAGCTGGGCGTGGACATGCGCATGGTGGCGACCGTGCTCAACAACTCCTTCAGCCAGCGCCAGGTCGCCACGCTCTATGACACCCTCAACCAGTACCGGGTGGTGATGGAGCTGGACCCGCGCCACACGCAGACACCCGACACGCTGGATCAGGTGTACGCCATCGGCGAGGGCGGCAAGCGGGTGCCGCTGTCGGCCTTCGCCAGCTGGTCCTACGGCATGGCACCCGACCGCATCCAGCACCGCGAGCAGTTCATCGCCACCCGCATCAACTTCGCCCTCGCCCCGGGGGTGTCGCTGGGCGAGGGCGTGGAGGCAATCGATCGCGCGATGGCCGGGATCATGCTGCCCAGCGAGGTGCAGGCCCGGCTGAGCGAAGACGCCGGCAGCCTGCAGGACATGGGCCAGCGCCAGCTGTGGCTGATCCTGGGCGCGGTGCTGGCGGTGTACCTGGTGCTGGGCGTGCTGTACGAGAGCTTCCTGCTGCCGCTGGCGATCCTGTCGATCCTGCCGTCGGCCGGCGTCGGCGCGCTGCTGGCGCTGCTGCTGTTTGACACCGAACTCGACCTGATCTCCCTGCTCGGCCTGTTCCTGCTGGTGGGGGTGGTGATGAAGAACACCATCCTGATGATCGACTTCGCCCTGGCGGCGCAGCGCGATCACGGCATGACGCCGGAGGCGGCGATCGTGGAAGCCGCGCGCCTGCGCTTCCGCCCGATCCTGATGACCAGCCTGGCAGCCCTGCTTGGCATGCTGCCGCTGATGCTGGCCACCGGCGAGGGCTGGGAAATGCGCCGCCCGCTGGGCATCGCCGTGGTGGGCGGCCTGCTGGTGAGCCAGCTGCTGACCCTGTACACCACCCCGGCGATCTACCTGGCCCTGGCCCGCCTGCGCGCACGCTTCGTACGCCAGCCGGCGGCGGAACCGGCCACGCCCTGACCGTCGCCCGGGCCACGGCCCGGACCGTTCAGTTTCCAGGTGTTTGCCCCGATTGCGTGGCCCCCTGCCCCCTGCTAGCGTCAGCGCACAGGGAAGGGGATGGCCAAGGTGGTCGAGACCGATATCACACGCCTGCTCGCGCAGGCCCGCGAAAACGGGCCCGGGCACCTGTCGGCGGTGTTCGAGGCGCTGTACCCCGAACTGGTACGTCTGGCCAACTCCCGCCTGCGTGGCAGTGAGCACACCATCTCACCCACCGTACTGGTCCACGAGCTGTATCTGCGCATCACCCAGGGCAGTGCGCTCCCACTGAACGACCGCAACCACTTCTTCGCGGCGTCGGCCAAGGCAATGCGCTGGATCCTGGTGGAACACGCGCGCGCGCGCGGCGCGGCCAAGCGCGGCGGCGGGCAGCTGATGGTGGAACTGGACGACCGGATCCCCGGCGTCGATCCGGCCATGACCAGCGTGCTCGCCCTGGACAAGGCGCTTGAAGCGCTGGAAGCGATCAGTCCACAGCGCCGGCAGGTGGTAGAGCTGCGCTGGTTCGGCGGTCTGGAGTTTTCCGAGATCGCCTCGCTGCTGGATGTCTCCGAGCGCACGGTCTACCGCGACTGGGAGCGGGCCCGTGCTTTCATGCAGGCGATGCTGGAGGAAGACGGCAATGGATCCTGACCAGCTCGCGCAGTGGCAGGCTGCCGATGCGCTGTTCGACCACTGGCTGGATCTGCGCCCCGCTGAGCGGGACGCCTGGCTGGCTGGGCAGGATCCAGAACCGCCTGTCCGCCAGCGCCTGGAGCAGCTCATCGCTGCCCACCAGCGCCCGCGCGCCACCATGGATCCCACCGGCAGCAACCTGTCCGGCTGTCAGCTTGGCGACTGGACCCTGGAATCCGAGCTCGGCCGCGGCGGCATGGCGGTGGTCTACCGGGCCTGGCGCGAACAGGGCATGGCCCGGCAGCAGGCGGCGATCAAGATCCTCACCCTCGGCGCACTGGGCCTGACCGGCCGCGAACGCTTCCATCGCGAAGCCGCGATCCTCGCGCGGCTCAACCACCCCAACGTGACCGCCCTGGTCGACTCCGGGGTGGCCGACGACGGCACCTGCTGGCTGGCAATGCCGCTGGTGGATGGGGACCGCATCGACGCCTGGTGCGACGCGCAGTCGCTGGACGCACGGGCGATCGTGCGCCTGTACCTGCAGGTCTGCGACGCCGTTGCCTATGCCCACCGCAACCTGGTCATCCATCGCGACCTCAAGCCGTCCAACGTGCTGGTGGACCGCGACGGCCATGTGCGCCTGCTGGACTTCGGCATTGGCCAGTTCGCCGATGACGACGGCGAACGGACCCACACCATGTGGCGCGCCCTGACGCCCGGCTACGCCGCTCCGGAGCATCTGCGCGGCGCACCACCGACCACAGTGATGGACATCTACGGCTTGGGCGCGCTGCTGCATCGCCTGCTCACCGGCCGCACCCCCGGCGGCGGCGAAGCGGGTACCCACAGCACCCGGCCTTCGCTGCTGGTGCGCGATGCCGGCGACGCCTACCACCGCCACTACGTGCCGCTGAAAAGCGACCTGGACCGGGTGCTGCTGAAGGCGCTGGCCGAAGAACCCGGGCAACGCTACGCCACCGCCGAAGCGCTGGCCGACGACCTGCGCCGCTGGCTCGACGGTCGCCCGGTGCTCGCGCAGAAGCCGAAGATCGGCTACCGGGCACGCAAGTTCATCACCCGCAACAAGGTGGGCGTGGCGGCGGGCATGCTGCTGGCAATCACCATGGCCGGCGGCATCGCGACAACGCTGTGGCAGGCCGGGAAGGCCCGCGAGCAAGCCGAGCTGGCCGAGCATCAGGCTGAACTGGCACAGCGCGAGGCCGGTAAAGCGAACGCGCGCGCGGGCCGGGCGGAGGACGTGCGCGACATGATCGGCTACGCGTTTCTCAATGCGCGCGGCAGCGACGGGGGACCGCCTTCCGCCGCCGACCTGCTGCAGACAGCCTCGGACCGGGCCAGGAGCGAAGACTTCGCCGATACGCCGCTTACCGCTGCCGACGTGTTGTTGCTGACCGGCACCGTACGCTTCAATCTCGAGGACCACGAGCACTCGCTCGAAGACCTGGAACAGGCACTCGAACTGCTCGCGCCGCATCGCGATATCGCCGCCGGCGAGCTCGCGCGTGCACACTGGGAGCTGGGACGCCACGCCAGGCGCAACGGTGATTACCGGGCGGTAGCCGCTCACGCACGGGAAGCCATGGAGCTGAACGCGCTTTGGGACGCTCCACCGCTGGAGCGCTTCCGCACCCGGGTCATGCTCGGGGACGCCCTGCTGCAGATCGAGCCCGACGCCGCCGGAGACCACTTCCGCACCCTGCTGGCCGATGTAGAGGGCAGCGAGGTTCGCGAGTCATACATGCACCTGCATGTGATCAATGGCCTGCTGGCGGCTATGTGGGAGGCATCCGCGGAGGAGAAGCTGCCGATCCAGGAAGAGCGGCTACGGATCGCCCGGGCGTTCTATGGGCCCGGGACCGCGGGACTTTCGTTCAATCTGGGCGAGGCGACCCATACGCTTCGTGCGCTGGGCATGCTTGACCGCGCCGAAGCGCTGGCCAGGGAATCGATTGAAACCGCGGACATTTCCGAACAGAGGCCGATGCTGATGCGCGGGATGGCGCGGTGCTATCTGGGGTTCGTACTGCAACAGCGGGGCGCGCATGCTGAATCGTTGGATGCGTTCCGGGAGGGCGACGGACTCATGAGTCAGCAGAGCGACAGCAAGGGTGCATTCGGTCGCTGCCTTTCCGCCCAGGCATACGCGGAGGTGGCCAGCGGCAACCCGGCGGAGGCAATCGAAGTCCTTGCCCGCAGCGATGAACTGCTGCGCGCTTCGGTCGGTCCGGCGCACTTCGGGATCTTCACCAACTGCGGCTTCCGGGCGAGCGCCGAACTGCGACGCGACAGGCTGGTCGAGGCCAGCCGCGTGCTTGACGCGTGTATCCCGGAAGACGAGGACGCCATGCAGCTGGGCTGGCACCAGGCGCGTGCCGAATGGCTGTTGGTGACGGGAGAAGTGAATGCGGCCAGCGAAGCGCTTGCGGATCTGCGGGAGAAGTATCCGCCGCAGGAAAACCACCGCGAATGGATGCGGCCGTGGATGGCCTCGCTTCTGTTGGCGCACCAGACGGACGATGCCACCGCCATGGCCGCACTTGCCGGTCAGCTGACTGCTCACGCAGGAGTGGCCCCGCTGTCGCAATGCCTGGCCGCCCCAGGCGAACACACCTGCCTGGCCCTGCCCTAGGGTCAGCGCCCGCCGGTCCGGCGGCAGGAACATCGTTGCACCCCGCTGTCAGTTTCTGCCACCCGATCTCGTGGATGAGATGCCCGGACGAACCGGGCGCGGCCGGGCCGCCGTTCGGCCCGCAGCTCACCGGGTGGTTTCCAACATGCATCGCTCCCACTCCCTCGTTCCCGCAGCGCTGGCCCTGGCGCTGGCCGCCGCATCCACGCCAGCAGGCGCGCAGGACACGCAGGCCGATCTCTACATCGACGTCGCCACCCACACCATGCCCGGCATGGGCGCCATGGGTGCGCTCGGCCGCTTCGCCGGAGCAGTGTCCGGCGGCAATGCCCATTACGGAATGGCGCGGCATCCGGCAATGCCCGGCCGATACATGGACGTGGCCCTGTACAACCGCAGCCAGCCCGGAACGCCGGCCATGCAGGCCGTGCCCCGCGGCCTGCGCGTTGGCGGCGAGATCGCACTGCTGCCGCCAGCTTCCCGACAGGCGTCCAACGACGGCGGTGCCGGCGGCCCGGCCAGCCACCAGGCCCTCGCCGACGGCGGCCCCTACACCATCCGCTATTACTGGGGCTGCGGCGACCAGGTGTCTGCAGGCCAGCCGGCCACGTTCACCATGAGCGTCCGCGACGGCCAGCCGGTCAACAGTGGCCGCGCCATGACCCCGCGCAGCGTGCCGCAGGCGGGCATCAATCCGGGCCCGCACTACGCGCTGTGGCCCAACCCTTCCACCCGCAGGCCGGTGTCCGCGAAGGCGTCGCTGGTGGGCGCGCACCAGGTCACCGGCGATGGCCTGCCGGCTTCGATCGGGTTCGACCTCGGCTCCGAGCACGACTTCCTGCCTGCCCTCGAGCTTGAGCGCGAAACCAATGACCACGGCACTCTGCTGAGCTGGAACAGCGTCGACGGCGCCCGCGCCTACTTCATCCACGCAACCGCGATGGACGGGGACACGGTCGTGATGTGGAGCAGCGCCGCGGACGCCTACGCTGGCCCTGAGCTGGTCGACTTCCTGCCCGAACCCCTGGTTACCCAGTGGACGCAGCAGGGCACGCTGCTGGGTGCAGACGCGCGCAGCTGCCGGATCCCGAAGGAAGTGTTCGCAGATGCCCCGATGGTGCAGATGATCGCCTACGGCAACGAGCGCACGATCGACGAACCCGTCGCCAACCCAGGCTGGAGCGTACGCGTGCGCAGCAAGTCCACAGCGATGCTGATGCCATCCGGCATCGCCGCGCCGACGGCACGTGAGGCCGGCAGCGAGGCAGCCCGGGAAAGCGGCAAGGGCCTGCTGCGCGGACTGCTCCGCCGCTGAGCGGGCACCCGGCACCATCCGCTGTCAGTTACCGCCAGCCGTTGTCGTGGCTGGAGGGTCCGGCGCCTTGTCCTGCCGCCGGCAGGACCAAGGCGTAGCTGGATCACATCCAACCATGACGGAGAACACCATGCAGCACCCTGCGATCCCCCACACCCTCAAGCTCTTCCCGCTCGCACTTGCGCTCGGGCTGGCCATCACGTGGCCTGCCAAGGCCGATCCCGCCGGACCCACCTGCTGGGTGTTCAACACCACCACCCAGGCGTGGGAGCAGGCGGCCACCGCCGACCGTACCCTGGGCAGCGAACACGGCAACGCCAACAGCACCTGCCACGCCAACGCCAGCGCCTACGGGCGCGACAACAACGCCAGCAGCTTCAACTCCAGCGCGATCGGAAGCGAAAACATCGCACGCGGCGACTACAGCTCGGCCATGGGCCACGGCAATACCGCAAGCTCGGTACGCACCAGCGCGTTCGGCTATGCAAACAGCGCCACCGGGACCGACGCCAGCGCAGTCGGACGGGGGAATACCGCCAGCGACGTGCGAGCCAGTGCGTACGGCTACGACAACACCGCAAGTGGTGCCGACGCCACGGCCGTGGGCCGAAGCAACCTGGCCGCCGGAACCGCGAGCGTCGCGGCAGGTGAGCGCAACACCGCGGGTGGCGACAGTTCCCTCGCAATTGGCAGGACCAACGCTGCCTCGGCAAGCGGTGCGAACGCGTTCGGAAGCGGCAACCGCAGCGAGGCAACCTCCTCCAGTGCGTTTGGTGGCGGCAATGTGGCCAGCGGGTCATCCAGCAGCGCGTTCGGCGCCTCCAACACCGCCGCCGGCGAGCACGCCAACAGCTTCGGCTTCAGCAACACCGCAGACGGGGCGCACGCCAACGCGTTCGGGCGCCTGAACAGCGCCCAGGGAACGTCCAGCACCGCTTTCGGTTACAGGAACGAGGCCGAAGGAGCGAGCGGCAACGCGTTCGGTGAAGGAAACACAGCGTCGGGTGACTATGCGAATGCGTTTGGCTCTTCGAACACCGCCACCGCGCGCAACAGCATCGCTTTTGGCACGGGGAACACTTCGAGCGCGGTGTACGGCGTCGCCGTCGGCTACTCGAACGTCGCCAGCGGGCAGCAGTCCAGCGCAGTGGGGAACGGGAACACGGCCGAGGGAGAGTATGCCTCGGCTTTCGGGCGCGGAAACTCCGTCACCGGCGACCGGGCCAATGCGTTTGGCTACGGCAACACTGCGGCGGGCGCACGCAGCACCGCGCTGGGGTACGCGTCTGCCGCGACCGGAGACAACAGCATTGCCCTGGGCATGGAAGCCAATGCCGAGGCCACCAACGCGGTGGCACTGGGTGCCGGTTCGGTCGCGGACACCGCCAATACGGTGTCGGTGGGCAGCGCCGACAACCTGCGCCGGATCACCAACGTGGGCGATGCAACCGGCGGCACGGACGCGGTCAACCTGCGCCAGCTGCAGGCCGCGCTGGACGGCGTTGTGGGCGGGGGTGGCGTGACCGAGGCGCGGGTGCGCGAGCTCGCCGACGCCGGCGATACCACCACCCTGACCGCGGCCAATGACTACACCGACGCGCAAATTGCCGATCTCGACCTGGTCAGCGAAACTCGGGTGCACGAAATCGCCGCCGCCGGCGACGCCACCACCCTCACCGCCGCCAACGGCTATACCGACACCCGCGAAACCGCCATCCGCGCGGACATGCAAGCGGGCGACGAGGCGACTTTGGCCGAAGCCAACCAGTACACCGATGCGCGCAGCTTGGCGACCCTGTCCTCGGCAAACACCTATACCGATCAGGCGATCCATGCGCTTGTGGGCTTTGACGCCGGTGGCATCAACGACCGGCTCAACGTGCTTGAGGACCGCTTCGACGACTTGGACCACCGTCTGCACCACCAGGACCGCCGCATCGACCGCATGGGCGCGATGAGCTCGGCGATGCTGAACATGGCGATCAACGCGGCGGGCACCCAGAGCCCGCGCGGCCGCGTCGCGGTCGGCGCCGGCTTCCAGGGCGGCGAGCAGGGGCTGTCGGTCGGCTACGGCAAGCGCATCGGTCGCACCGCCTCGTTCTCCATCGGTGGCGCCTTCAGCAGCGGTGAGAAGTCGGCTGGTATCGGCTTCGGCGTGGATCTGTAGTACCCGTCCTGCCACCGGGCCCGGCATCGCAGCGCCGGGCCCGGCGCGCGCGAACATGCGGTGGAAACACCTCGTCCCCGCCCCGGGACACCGCTCGGCGGCTCCCGGGGCGACAATAGGGGCCCCCCACTGCCCACCGCCATCCATGCCGACAGACCGCATCCAGAGTCCGCTCCTGCGCCAGCGCATCGTTGACGCAGCCACCGCCGCCAGCCACATCCAGCCGGGCAACACCGTTGCCATGAGCGGCTTCACCGGCTCCGGCTATCCCAAGGCAGTCCCGGGGGCGCTGGCCGAGCGCATCCGCCAGCACAATGGCGGCGGCAAGTTCCAGATCAACCTGCTCACCGGCGCTTCCACCGCGCCGGAACTGGACGGTGCACTGGCCGAGGTGGACGGCATCGCCCTGCGCCTTCCGTACCAGAGCGACCCGCAGACCCGGGATCGGATCAACGACGGCTCGCTGGCCTACATCGACGCCCACCTCAGCCACGTGGCCCCGCACGCCTGGTTCGGCTTCTACGGCGATATCGACGTGGCGGTGATCGAGGCCGTCGCGATCCGCGAGGACGGCGGCATCGTGCCCTCCACCTCGGTCGGCAACAGCAAGACCTGGCTGGACCTGGCCAAGAAGGTCATCGTGGAGGTCAACGAGTGGCAGCCCGCCGGGCTGGAGGGCATGCACGACATCTACTACGGCACCGCCCGGCCACCGCAGCGCAAGCCCATTCCACTTGAACACGTGGATGACCGCATCGGCGACACCGCGCTGCAGGTGGATCCGGAACGGATCGTGGCGGTGGTACGCACCAATGCGCCGGATCGCAACAGCCCGTTCAACCCTGTCGACGCCACCAGCGAACGCATCGCCGGGCACCTGATTGAATTCCTGCAGCACCAGATCGCCAACAAGCGCATGCCCGCCGACCTGCTGCCACTGCAGTCGGGCGTGGGCAATATCCCCAACGCAGTGCTGGCCGGCCTGGCCAGCAGCGGCTTCCGCGACCTGACCGCGTTCACCGAGGTCATCCAGGACGGCATGCTCGAGCTGCTGCGCAGCGGTGTGCTGCGGGTGGCCTCGTGCACCGGTTTCGCCCTGAGCCCGGACGCACATGCGGCCTTCAGCCGCGATATCGATTTCTTCCGCGAGCGCATCATCATGCGCCCGCAGGAGATCTCCAACCATCCGGAGCTGGTGCGCCGGCTGGGCTGCATCGGCATGAACGGCATGGTCGAGGTGGACCTGTACGGCAACGTCAATTCCACCCACATCATGGGCAGCCGGATCATGAACGGCATCGGCGGCTCGGGCGATTTCACCCGCAACGCATTCCTGTCGATCTTCCTGTCGCCCAGCACCGTCAAGGGCGGCACCATCTCTTCCATCGTGCCGATGGCCAGCCATGTCGATCACACCGAGCACGATGTGTCGATCATCGTCACCGAGCAGGGCGTGGCCGACCTGCGCGGGCTGTCGCCCAAGCAGCGCGCGCAGACCCTGATCGACAACTGCGCGCACCCGGACTTCCGCGATGAGCTGCAGGACTATTTCGACCGCGCCTGCCGGGAGAGCTATGGCAAGCACACCCCGCACCTGCTTGGCGAGGCCCTGAGCTGGCACCAGCGCTGGCTGGACACCGGCTCGATGCTGCCGGACTGATCCGCCGGGTCCTGCCGGCGCGAGTCCGCGTCCGGCAGGTGTCCCGCGGGATTCAGGGGCAGAGTCCGCCGGGCGGTGCGAAGCCGCCGCCACGGCCACACTCGGATGCACTGGCGCGAAATATCGCTGGCTCCAGGCCCGCGCGGAAAGCCGCCAACCGCTGCCAGATCGCCGTCACGGAGTCGTCCATCAGCCCGCCCCAGCGATAGGCGGCGTCCAAGCCCTCATCCTGCCCAAGGTTCACTTCGACCACTGCCTCGATGGCCCACGTCGGGATGGCCGGCATGCCCGCCTCCGCGTCCGCCTCAATGCTGTCCACTTCACCCAGCAGCAGGTCAACCGCCCCCGCCGCCGTCATTGCATCACCTGCGATACCGGCCGGCCCGACACTGCCTGGTTCCATGTCACCCCAGGCCGCGGCGCCTTCAATCAGCGGCGCGGCATCCAGACAGGGCGCACCCAGGCAGGCTTCTTTGCGAGCCTCGGGCTCATCGACCTGCATGCGCCCCGCCGCCACCACGATTGCCCGGTTGCCCATCACCGGCTGGGTCACGATCCGCCAGCCAACGTGGGGGCCGATGCCGAACTCTTCCGCATCGGCCACTGCGTCGTTGCCGAGGGAGTCGATCAGGTCCCGGCGGATGGCCGGCCCCAGGTTGAACCGGACCACTTCCACATAGCTCAGCGGCTGCGGCGCACCGCCCGGCGATCCGTGTATCCAATCGGTGCCATAGCGCAGCCGATAGCGCACCCGCTCCAACGCCGGTTCGGACGCCTCCAGCGCCAGCAGCGCGACCGGGATCGGTCCAAGTCCGGCTGCCGGCAGGAACATCGCCCCCGGATCACCGGGCAGGGCGCCGTTGATCCTTTCCCACACCTCGTCGGCATCAAGCGGCGCGTAGCCGCCTTCGCTGACAAAGCGCGTGGTGGGCTCGGCTTGCGCGATCGCCGGAACGGCGACGGCAGCGGTGGCAACGAAAGCGGCGATGAACATCGCGATGGTCAGTTTTCTCATGGATGGCAACGCTGATGGGGTGAACCCTGACCTACGGCACCTGCCGCCCGATGCGGACAAAAAAGGGCCCCGCATCGCTGCGGGGCCCCTTAGTTTTGCAATGGAACGCTGGATGGACGGGATCAGAAACCCATGCCGCCCATGCCACCCATTCCGCCCATGTCACCACCGCCCGGCATCGCCGGCTCGTCCTTCTGCGGCAGGTCAGCCACCATCGCTTCGGTCGTGATCATCAGACCGGCAATGGAAGCGGCGTTCTGCAGCGCCGAACGGGTCACCTTGGTCGGGTCCAGGATGCCGAACTCGATCATGTCGCCGAATTCGCCATTGGCGGCGTTGTAGCCGTAGTTGCCCTTGCCTTCCTTGACCTGGTTGACGATGACCGACGGCTCTTCGCCCGCGTTGGCGACGATCTCGCGCAGCGGGGCTTCCATCGCACGCAGGGCGATGACGATGCCGTGGTTCTGGTCTTCGTTGGCGCCCTTGAGTTCACCAATGGCCTGCAGCGCGCGGATCAGCGCAACGCCGCCGCCCGGGACCACGCCTTCTTCCACCGCCGCACGCGTGGCGTGCAGGGCGTCTTCGACGCGGGCCTTCTTTTCCTTCATTTCGATCTCGGTCGAAGCACCGACCTTGATCACCGCCACGCCACCGGCCAGCTTGGCCACGCGCTCCTGCAGCTTCTCGCGGTCGTAGTCCGAGGAGGTGTCCTCGATCTGCGCCTTGATCTGCTTGATGCGCGACTCGATGGACGGGGAATCGCCCGCACCGTCGATGATGGTGGTGTTCTCCTTGGTCACCTGCACCTTCTTGGCGCGGCCCAGGTCCTGGATGGTGGCCTTTTCCAGCTGCAGGCCCACTTCCTCGGAGATCACGGTGCCGCCGGTCAGCACGGCCATGTCTTCCAGCATCGCCTTGCGACGGTCGCCGAAGCCCGGGGCCTTCACTGCCACGACCTTGACGATGCCGCGGATGGTGTTGACCACCAGGGTCGCCAGGGCTTCGCCCTCGACTTCCTCGGCCACGATCAGCAGCGGCTTGCCGGCCTTGGCCACGCCTTCCAGCACGGGCAGCAGGTCACGCACGTTGGAGATCTTCTTGTCGTGCAGCAGGATGAACGGATCATCCAGGTCGGCCGACATCGACTGCTGGTTGTTGATGAAGTACGGCGACAGGTAGCCGCGGTCGAACTGCATGCCCTCGACCACGTCCAGCTCGTTGTCGAGCCCTGAGCCTTCTTCAACGGTGATCACGCCTTCCTTGCCGACCTTCTTCATCGCGTCGGCGATGATGGTGCCGATCGACTCGTCGGAGTTGGCGGAGATGGTGCCGACCTGGGCGATGGCCTTGTCGTCGGCGGTGGGCTTGCTGATGTTCTTCAGCTCTTCCACTGCGGCGCGGACGGCCTGGTCGATGCCGCGCTTGAGGTCCATCGGGTTCATGCCCGCGGCGACGGCCTTGGAGCCCTCGCGGATGAAGGCCTGGGCCAGCACGGTGGCGGTGGTGGTGCCGTCACCGGCATTGTCGGAGGTCTTGGAAGCAACTTCCTTGACCATCTGCGCGCCCATGTTCTCGAACTTGTCCTGCAGCTCGATTTCCTTCGCTACGGACACGCCATCCTTGGTGATGGTCGGGGCGCCGAAGCTCTTGTCGAGCACGACGTTGCGGCCCTTCGGGCCGAGGGTTGCCTTGACGGCATTGGCGAGAGTGTTGACGCCGCGCACCATCTTCGAGCGCGCGTCTTCACCGAAACGGATTTCCTTGGCAGCCATTTGCTAACTCCGGAATAAATTCTGTGATTGGGGGATGTCGGAATCGCCAGGCTGGATCAGCCCAGGATCGCCAGGATGTCGTCTTCGCGGACCACCAGGTATTCGGTGCCCTCGAGCTTCACTTCGGTGCCGCTGTACTTGCCGAACAGCACCTGGTCGCCGATCTTGACCTTGGGGGCGCGCACGTCGCCGTTGTCCAGGGCCTTGCCGTCGCCGACGGCGACAACTTCACCCCTGATCGGCTTTTCGGTCGCGGAATCGGGGATCACGATCCCGCCGGCCGACATCTTTTCTTCTTCGGTACGCTTGATGACCACACGGTCGTAAAGCGGCTTGATATTGCTCATGTCGATCCTCGTCAAGTGATTGATCGGGTTGGGATTTGGGCGGCGATATTAGCACTCTGCCCGGCAGAGTGCCAAAGCCGTGGACAGCACAGACCCGGTGAGCCGGGCGTGGTCAGGAGATGGGACCTGGTTTTTTCTTTTCAAGGGCCACGGCCGGAAATTTTCCGGTCCTTCGTCTGACATCGGGGGGGACACGAGGAACAGCGGTTTCTTCGCTTGGGCGTGCGGTGACCTGATCGGCCCCGCCGCGGCCGGGAGGCCTTCGCTGCTCATGTCCCCCGGCCTCCGCCTGCGGCGGATGCCTCCTCCTTTACTTCGCTGCGAAGGCCCCCCGGCCACGACGGGGCTCGCTTGCGGAGACATCTGAAGCCACACGACGTCGGCTTTGCTTGCCCCGGCGCCCCGCGTGGTCTCAGCCCCGCTCTCCCGGAATGGGATGAAGAAAGCGCAATCAATCCTCCAACGGCAGTTCCAGCGTCTCCTTCACCTCCTCCATCACGATATAGCTGCGTGACTCGCGCACATACGGCAGGGTCAGCAGGGTGCTGCCCAGCAGCTTGCGGTAGGAAGCCATCTCCGAGATCCGCGCCTTGATCAGGTAGTCGAAGTCACCCGACACCAGGTGGCACTCGAGCACGTGCGGCAGCTTCAGCGCCGCGCGGCGGAATTCCTCGAAGATATCGCCCGACTTGTAGGCCAGGCTGATCTGCACGAACACCAGCAGCGCCGCTTCCGCCGCCTGTGGCGCCACGCGGGCGTGGTAGCCGGTGATCACCCCGTCGCGCTCCAGGCGCCGGACCCGCTCCGCGCAGGGAGTGGTAGACAGCCCGACCCGCTCGCCCAGCTCGGTGAAAGGGATGCGCCCTTCGCGCTGCAGGATGCGCAGGATCCTGCGGTCGATACGGTCCAGACCG
Source organism: Luteimonas sp. A277 (assembly GCF_054052045.1). Next base: position 97,778 of record NZ_JBSVRG010000003.1, on the reverse strand, counting down.
CGCTTGGCCATACAAGCCTCCTCCAAAAGACGTGTTCCCGGGATTATTCACCACAGAACCCAGAACAAATGGGGAATATCACTGCCCCGTCGCAAATATACTGGATGGTCCAACTGCATAGTCACCATTACACGAGAGTAGATGAGCATGCGCATCCTGGTTCTGGGTTCTGGAGTAGTCGGCGTTACCAGCGCCTGGTACCTGCGTCAGGCCGGGCACGAGGTGGTCGTGGTCGACCGCCAGCCCGGGCCGGCGCTGGAAACCAGCTTCGCCAACGCCGGCCAGGTTTCACCTGGCTACGCTTCCCCTTGGCCCGCGCCGGGCATCCCCGCCAAGGCCATCGGCTGGCTGCTGTCGCGCCACGCCCCGCTGGCCATCCGCCCTACCGCCGATCTGGCCCAGTACCGCTGGCTGTGGCAGATGCTGCGCAACTGCACCAGCGCGCGCTACGCGGTCAGCAAGGCGCGCATGGTGCGCCTGGCCGAGTACAGCCGCGAGAGCCTTGACGAGCTGCGCCGCGAAGTGGGCCTGGAATACGAGCAGCGCACCCTGGGCACCACCCAGCTGTTCCGCACCCGCGAGCAGCTTGATGCCGCCGCCCGCGACATCACCGTGCTGGAGCAGTACGGCGTGCGCTACGAGCTGCTCGATGCGGACGGCATCATCCGCGTGGAACCCGCTCTGGCGAAGGTGCGCGACAGCCTGGTCGGCGCCCTGCGCCTGCCGGGGGATGAAACCGGCGACTGCCACCTGTTCACCACCCGCCTGGCCGAAATGGCCCAGCAGCAGGGCGTGGAGTTCCGTCATGGCCAGCAGATCGAAGCGCTGCAGGCCGGCGGCAACCGCATCACCGGCGTGCGCATCGACGGGAAGCTTGAAACCGCCGACCGCTATGTACTGGCCCTGGGCAGCTGGTCGCCGCAGCTGCTGGCACCGCTGGGCATCCGCCTGCCGGTGTACCCGCTCAAGGGCTACTCGCTGACCATCCCGATCAGCAACCCGGACATGGCGCCGGTCTCCACGGTGCTGGACGAGAGCTACAAGGTGGCCATCACCCGTTTCGACGACCGCATTCGCGTCGGCGGCATGGCCGAGGTGTCCGGCTACGACCTGTCGCTGCCGGCGCGCCGCCGCCAGACCCTGGAGATGGTGGTGCGCAGCCTGTACCCGGACGGCGGCAATCTGGAGCAGGCCGAGTTCTGGGCCGGCCTGCGCGCCTCCACCCCGGACGGCCCGCCGGTGATCGGCCCGACCCGCTATTCCAACCTGCTGCTCAACACCGGCCACGGCACGCTGGGCTGGACCATGGCCTGCGGCTCGGCGCGCTACCTGGCCGACCTCGTCGACGGGCGCACCCCGGCCATCGATCCGGAAGGCCTGGACATCTCCCGCTACGAGCGCCCCTGGCCGGCCATCCCGGCCGGCGGGCGCTGAGCCGCCGGAGGAATCCGGATATGCGCCCAGCCCGTGCCCTGGTTGATCTCGATGCCGTCGCCCACAACTACCGGCACGCCCGGCAGCTGGCCGGCGGCCGCGCGCTGGCCGTGGTCAAGGCCGACGCCTATGGCCACGGCGCAGTCCAGTGTGCGCAGGCCCTCGATAGCGAGGCCGACGGCTTCGGCGTGGCCTGCATCGAAGAGGCGCTGGAGCTGCGGGAAGCCGGCATCCGCGCGCCGATCCTGCTGCTGGAAGGCTTCTTCACCGCCGACGAGCTGCCCCTGATCGAGCGCCATCGCCTGTGGACCGTGGTGGCCTCACCCTGGCAGGCGGAGGCGCTGGAGCGCCACGGGGGCCAACAGCCGGAGCAGGTGTGGGTGAAGCTCGACAGCGGCATGCACCGGCTTGGGCTTGCCCCCGGGGAGTTCGCCGACGCATGGCAGCGCGTGCGTGCGCTGGACGGAGTCGAAGGCATGGTGGCGATGACCCATTTCGCCCGCGCCGACGAGCTGGGCCAGGACCGCACCGCGGAACAGCTGCACAGCTTCGACCAGGCGCTGGCCAGCCTGCCCGCCGACACCATGGTGAGCGTGGCCAATTCCGCCGGCCTGATGGCCTGGCCAAACGCGCGCCGCGGCTGGGGCCGACCGGGGCTGATGCTCTACGGCACCCACATGCTCGACGCCCCGTGCGCGCCGGCCGAGGCGCTGCAGTCGGCGATGACGCTGGAATCGGCAATCATTTCCGTGCGCGAGCTGGCTGCTGGCGAACCGATCGGCTACGGCGGCGGCTTCGTCACCGACCGTCCCACCCGGGTAGGCGTGGTGGCCATGGGCTATGCCGACGGCTACGCCCAGTACGCGCCCGCCGGAACGCCGGTGCTGGTGGATGGACGCCGCAGCCGGCTGATCGGCCGGGTTTCAATGGACATGCTCACCATCGACCTCAACGATCATCCGCAGGCGCAGGTGGGCACGAAGGTGGAGCTTTGGGGCAGCCGCCTGCCCGTGGCCGAAGTGGCCTCGCACGCCGGCACCAGCCCCTACCGGCTGCTGTCAGGACTCAAGCGTGTGCCGCGGGTGTACCGGTCAGACGGTTAGAACCGCCAGGTCGCCATCAGCATCGTCTCGCCGTCGTTGGGCTGCTTGATGCTGGCGTTGGAGATATGCCGGGCCAGCAGGGCGAAGCGATCCCAGCGCCAGCCCACGGTGCTGACAAACTGCGGATTGCCCGACAGCGCGTCGGTGCGGCCGACCTGCAGGCCAGCGCCGAACCCGGCGGTGAAACCGCTGGTGTGCTCCCAGCGCAGGCCGCCATGGGCGACCACCACGTTTTCATCAAGGTCCAGGTGGGTGTCCTTGCGCCCATGCACGTACATGGCACCGATATCCCAGCGCAGCTGGCCGTTCCAGGCATCGCGCCAATATGGCTGCCAGGCCACCGCGCCGATGGCAGTGGTTTCGGAGTCACGGGTGATCGAAACCGCAGCACCCACCTCCACCTGGGCCAGGGCGAGGGGGGCACTGGCCAGCAGCATCAGTGCAAAAGCGGGGCGGATCAGTCTGTGCATGGGGACGGTACTTGTGGCTGGGAGGGCGGCGGCGGCGCGCGGACGCCCTGTTCATCGGGGTGCACAAGCTTATAACGTCGCCGCTGTAACACCATGTATACGCGGGGCTGCCGCTCCGGGACATACCGTTCCATACAGGTCAGCGCCATTCTCTCGCGCTACCCTATGGCATCAATCGCAACGTGCGAGCACAACCTGTCCGTGGCATCCGCCCTGCTCTGCCTTTCCAACTGTCCCGACCGCGCCAGCGCCGACCGCATCGCGCGCGATCTGGTCGAACGCCGGCTGGCGGCGTGCGTCAACCTGCTGCCGGGAATCGAATCCGTATACCGCTGGCAGGGCGCGGTGGAAACCGGCAGCGAGGTCATGCTGCTGATCAAGACCATGCCGCGGCACCTGGACGCTGTGACCGCACGCATCGTGGAGTTGCACCCCTATGAGCTGCCCGAAGTGATCGCCCTGGAATCCAGCGGCGGGCTTGCCGGTTACATGGACTGGATCGCCAGCGAAACCGGCGGGGACCGGCAGGCTTGAGCCCGCTCATGCGCCGCTTGCGGGCCTTGCTGCTGGCCGCCACCCTGCTGGGCGGCGCGGCCCAGGCCGCCGGCGTTGACCCGGATGAGCTGCTGCCGATCGAAGATGCGTTCCGCCTCAGCGCGGTGGCACCCGCGCGCGATCGGATCGAGATCCGCTTCGACGTGGCCGAGGGCTATTACCTCTACCGGCACCGCATGGGCGCCAGCGCCGAAGGCTTTGACAGCGGCGAAGCGATCTGGCCCGCCGGCATTCCCCACGTGGACGAATTCTTCGGCGAGGTCGAGACCTACCGCCAGCAGGTGACCGGCGTGCTGGAGGGCCAGGCCGGGCCCGGCACCCAACGTCTCCAATTGAAGGTCCGCTACCAGGGCTGCGCCGACATTGGCGTGTGCTATCCACCCGATACGCGCACGGTGACCGTGGACCTGCCCGCGGCCTCCGCATCGACTTCCACGCCGACATCCGCGCCAGCCTTGGGCGGCGACGGCCTGGCCGCGCTTGGCCGTTCGCTTCAGGGGAGCGCTGCGGGCGGAGCCGGGGTTGGCACCGGACTGGATGGATCGACCCAGCCGCTGCCGCTGCCCGAAGAGCAGGCATTCGGTTTTGAAGCCATCGTCGGCGATGGCGACACCATCCTGATGCGCTTCACCCCTGCCCGCGGCTATTACCTCTACCAGGACCGCAGCAGCTTCAACATCGAAGGCGCGCAGGGCATCGCGGCCGGCCAGCCGCGCTGGCCCGAGGGCGTCGACCACAACGATCCCTACTTCGGCGACACGGTGGTGTACTTCGACCAGATCGACGTACCACTGCCGCTGCTCCGCAGCCATGGCGAGGCGGCGGCAGCCACCCTGACCGCGACCTTCCAGGGCTGCCAGGACGAGGGCATCTGCTACCCGCCGATGACCCGTAGCGTGCAGGTGGCGATGCCGGCCGGCACCGTGACATCGCCGGCAACCGCCTCCGAAGCGGCGACACCGGCACCCACGCCGGATCCGGACCCGGCCGCCGCGCCAGGAGAACCCATCCCCGATACCGGCCAGCAAGCCGCTGGCCCGGCGCAACCTGCGTCCAGCGCCACGCCGAGCGCAGCAGGCGACGCATCAGCCGACAACGCCGTGCGCAGCACCGCGCCGCCGTTGCCGCGGGGAGGCCTGCTGAGCGCATTGGCGCTGGGGCTGCTGGGCGGGTTGATACTCAACCTCATGCCCTGCGTGCTGCCGATCCTTTCACTGAAGGTGGTGGGATTGGCGCAGAGCGGCGGCAGCCGGGCCAGCGCGCGCAGCCACGCGCTCTGGTACACGCTGGGCGTGCTGAGCGCGTTCGCGGCGATCGGCGCGCTGGTGCTTGCCCTGCGCTCGGCCGGCACCGCGCTGGGCTGGGGGTTCCAGCTGCAGCAGCCGTGGTTTGTTGCCCTGCTGGTGTACCTGATGTTCGCGGTGGGCCTGAGCCTGTCCGGCGTCTTCAGCATCGGCGGCGGACTGGGCAGTGCCGGGCAGCAGCTGGCCTCCAGGGGCGGCCGCACCGGCAACTTCTTCACCGGGGTGCTGGCCTGCGTGGTGGCCAGTCCCTGCATCGCACCGTTCATGGGCGGCGCGCTGGCCTTCGCGTTCACCGCATCGGCTCCGGTGGCGATGGCCGTCTTCCTGGCGCTGGGCCTCGGCCTGGCGCTGCCGTTCCTGCTGATCGGCTTCGTGCCCGCGCTGGCCTCGCGCCTGCCGAAGCCCGGGCCGTGGATGGAAACGCTGCAGCGCTTCATGGCCTTCCCCATGTACCTGACCGCGATCTGGCTGGCCTGGGTGCTTGGCCGCCAGCACGGGGTGGACGCCATGGCGCTGGTGGCCGTGGGCCTGGTGCTACTGGCACTGGGGCTGTGGTGGTACGAACGCAAGCGCTGGACGGGCTCGCTGGCCGGGCGGGTCTTCGCCATGGCGGTGCTGCTGGTGGCGCTGGTGCCGGTGATCGCGGTGGCGCGGATGGATCCTTCGGCGACGGGCACCGAACAGGCCCAGGTGCACGGCACCCCCTGGTCGGCCGAAGGGTTGGCAGCGCTGCGCGCCGAAGGCCGGTCGGTGTTCGTCAACATGACCGCCGACTGGTGCGTGACCTGCAAGGCCAATGAGCAGCGGGTGCTGGCGCGCGAGCCGTTCCGCAGCGCGCTGGCCGACACCGGCACCGCCTACCTGGTCGGCGACTGGACCAACGTGGATCCCGACATCAGCGCATTCCTGCAGGAACACAACGCCGTGGGCGTGCCGCTGTACGTGGTCTATTCCGCTGGCGGCGGGCCCGGCGAGGTGCTGCCCGCCCTGCTGACCGAGGACATCGCCATCGGCGCATTGCACAGGGCTGCCCAATGAAACTGACCACTCCCAGGATCCTGCTGGTGGCGCTGGCGGCCGGCACGTTCGGCATCGTGGCCAGCCTGTTGATGAGCGGACCGGGCCCTCTGCTGCGCACCGAACCGGGCCAGCGCCTGGCCCAGCAGGTGCTGCAGGCCAACGCACCGCCGGTGCCCGAGGGCGTGGAAGTGGCCGAGCGCGGCGGTCCAGTGCCGCGATTTGCGGTTCCGCAGCTGGATGAAGGCAACTGGACCCTGCCCGACGACTTCTCCGGCCGGCCGCTGCTGGTCAACATCTGGGCCAGCTGGTGCCCGCCGTGCATCGAGGAAATGCCGGAGCTGGACCGCTTCGCCCGTTCCCAGGGGAGCAACGGCGTGCAGGTGCTGGGCATCGCCCTGGACGATGTCGAGGCCGTGCGCGAATTCCTTGCACAGGTGCCGGTGGACTATCCGCAGGGCATCGACAGCCCCGGCAACGCCGACGCTGGCGTCCGCCTCGGCAACCCGCGCGGCGTGCTGCCCTATTCGGTGCTGATCTCCGCCGACGGGCGGGTGCTCAAGCAGCGGATCGGGCCGTTCGAGCACGGCGAGATCGACGGCTGGGCCCGGCACTGATCCCCGGGTGGCCACGCCCCATGCCGGCGGCCGGAAACCCGCCAAACTCAAACAACCGCTTAAAATCCCGCAACATCGTCGAACTGGACAGGAATATCAGGTTTGCCGCAGACTGCGCGACTGTTTTGACGAAGGCACCGCACCCGTCCCCTGATGGCGAACCTCCTGCTCCTGCACGGCCCCAATCTCAATCTGCTCGGCAGCCGCGAGCCGGAGATCTATGGCCGCGCCACCCTGGCGCAGATTGATGCCACTCTGCAGGAACAGGCCATCGCAGCCGGCCACCGCTTGCAGGCGTTCCAGTCCAACGCCGAACACGCGCTGGTCGAACGGATCCAGGCCGCTGCCGCCGACGGCACCGGTTTCATCCTGATCAACCCCGCCGCCTTCACCCACACCTCGGTGGCGATCCGCGACGCGCTGGCCGCCGTCGCCATCCCGTTCATCGAGGTGCACCTGTCCAATCCACATGCGCGCGAGCCGTTCCGCCGCACCAGTTACTTCAGCGACCTGGCCGTGGGCGTGGTCTGTGGCTTCGGCCCGACCAGCTACACCCTGGCGCTGACCGCCGCGATCGACCGGCTTGAAGCCGGCAACGACCGCTGACCCCTGATTCCGAATCAGCATCCCAATCAACCACAGATATTCACGAGGCCGACATGGATCTTCGCAAGATCAAGAAGCTCATCGACCTGCTCGAAGCGAGCAACCTTTCCGAGATTGAAATCAAGGAGGGTGAGGAATCCGTGCGCCTGTCGCGCGCGCCGGCCGCTCCGGCCTACGCCGCACCGGCAATGATCGCGGTCCCGCGCAATGAGCCGGTGATGCCGATGCAATCGCCGGTGCAGGCTGCCACCGGCGGCCGCGCCACTGCGGCTGAAGAAGCCGCCGACGCCGGACCGGTGTTGCCCGACGGGCACGTGGTCACCTCGCCCATGGTGGGCACCTATTACACCGCCCCGTCGCCGGACAAGCCGCCGTTCGTCACCGTCGGCCAGGCCGTGGCCGTGGGCGATACGCTGGGCATCGTCGAAGCAATGAAGATGTTCAACCCGATCGAAGCCGATGCCGCCGGCACCGTGGTTGCGATCCTGTGCGAGAACGGCCAGCCGGTGGAGTTTGACCAGCCGCTGTTCGTGATCGGCTGAGGCCTGCCATGCTCGACAAAGTAGTTATCGCCAACCGCGGCGAAATCGCCCTGCGGATCCTGCGCGCCTGCCATGCCCTGGGCATCCGCACGGTCGCGCTGCATTCAACCGTGGACCGCAACCTCAAACACGTGGCCATGGCCGACGAGTCGGTGTGCATCGGCCCCGCCCCTTCGGCCCGCAGTTACCTGGATATGCCGGCCATCATCGCCGCGGCCGAGGTCACCGACGCCCAGGCCATCCATCCCGGCTACGGCTTCCTGGCCGAGAACGCGGACTTTGCCGAGCGGGTCGAGCAGTCCGGATTCATCTTCATCGGCCCCAGGGCCGAGACCATCCGCCTGATGGGTGACAAGGTCGCCGCGATCAAGGCGATGAAGGAAGCCGGCGTGCCGTGCGTGCCAGGCTCTGACGGTCCGCTGGGCGACGACGCCGCGGTCAACATCAAGCTGGCCCGGGAGATCGGCTATCCGGTCATCGTCAAGGCCTCCGGCGGCGGTGGCGGGCGCGGCATGCGCGTGGTGAACACCGAGGCGGCCCTGGCCAACGCGATTTCCACCACCAAGTCGGAAGCCAAGGCGGCGTTCGGCAACGACGTGGTGTACATGGAGAAGTTCCTCGAGGATCCGCGCCACATCGAGATCCAGGTGCTGGCCGACGGCCAGGGCAATGCCATCCACCTGGGCGAACGCGACTGCTCGATGCAGCGCCGCCACCAGAAGGTGGTGGAAGAAGCGCCGGCACCGGGCATCACCGATGAGCAGCGCGCCGAGATCGGCCAGGTGTGCGTGGAGGCGTGCCTGCGCATCGGCTACCGCGGCGCAGGCACCTTCGAGTTCCTGTACGAGAACGGGCACTTCTACTTCATCGAAATGAACACCCGGATCCAGGTCGAGCATCCCGTGACCGAGATGGTCACCGGCATCGACCTGATCCGCGAACAGCTGATGATCGCCTCCGGGCGCCCGCTGTCGATCCGCCAGGAAGACGTGGTGCTGCGCGGCCACGCCATCGAGTGCCGTATCAACGCCGAGGATCCGGACAGCTTCCTGCCCTCCCCGGGCTTGATCCAGCACTACCACGTCGCCGGCGGCGCGGGCGTGCGGGTGGACTCGCATGTCTACGCCGGCTACCGCGTACCGCCGGACTATGACTCGATGATCGGCAAGCTGATCGTGCACGGCTCGGACCGCGAGCAGGCGATCTGCCGCATGCGGGTGGCGCTGAGCGAGATGGTCATCGACGGCATCAAGACCAACATCCCGCTGCACCAGCGCATCATGCGCGACGTGGGCTTCCAGCAGGGCGGGCAGAACATCCACTACCTGGAAAAGCGTTTGGCCGAGCGCCGCGACAAGTCACTGTCGATCAGCTGACGGTCCGCCGTTTTCAATGACCACCGGCGCGGCCTGCAGCTCGCCCGCCGGGGTCATCATCTCCCCGGTCCGCAGCTGGGTATCGGGCAGCAGCTGCACGCCCGCCCTGGACGACTGGCTGACCACGGTGACGTATTCGCTGGAACCGTCCGGCCAGATGACCTTGAACGTGCTGCCCGGTGGCAGCGCGGAGAACGGCGTGCCGCTCTGCGCCCGGTACACCGCCGCCAGCTGGGCCGCGCCTCCGATGCGCGCCTCGGCCGCCGAGTCCACGCTGGTCACGGCCACCTGCGACAGGCTGTCGTGCTCCTCCCCTACCAGGGCATGGACCATCACCCCGAGGGCGGTCACCGAATAGGCCCCGAACAGGGCCACCCACAGCCAGAACCTCAGACGCGGCAGATAGTTCTTCTTCATCGCGTAGTTTTTTTTCATCGCGGTACTCCCTCGCCCAACAGCGAGCCAACCATTTCATCAAGTGCATTCCGACCACGCCGCGGGACCGCGGAGTCGTGGACGAATGCGGGAAAATCCTGGCGCGCATCGCGGGAACAGATGCCCCCGTTCGCGCAGTAGGAAGTCATCAGTGCGCCTTCCTGGGCGCAGTCCAGTCCGAGCGCGCAGGCGCCCAGCTGCCAGGCCAGCTCGGCCATCGGCGTGCCGGCCATCTGGCCGGCATATGCAGGATCCCCACTGGCGGCCAGGCCCATGGCCGGTGCCAGCGCGGAGAATGCTTCCGGATCGCCCGAGGCCTGGACCCGATCCACCAGGTCGCGCCGGTAATCCGCCTCTTCATCCAGCGGCTCGCCCATTGCCAGCAGCGCAGCCTCGGCCGCCAGGCTGCCGGCTTCGGCCGCCTCCACCCGGTACCAGAGCACCAGCTCACGGTCGATACCGTCGATGGGCGCAAACTGCCGGCAGCGATGCGCCATCCGCTCGCGCGCCGCCACCATCGATGCAGACGTCGTGAGCCCCATGCGACCCAGCTGGGCGGTATCGCGGGCGAAGCCGGCCGGATCCGTGGCGTGCGCGGCGCAATAGTCGTAGACCCTGCTGACCATCCACGCAGCCCCGGCATCTCCGGCCATCGCCGCGGGCAGCAGTCGATGCACGAAGGCATGCAGGTCCTCGGCGGCTTCAAACGCCTCACCCAGGCCCTGCGGCCGGGCATGAACCGGGGCTGCGGGAAAGGCCGTCGAGCTGGATACGGAAGCCTGCATGCGCCGTGCGCTACCGGCTCCCTGCAGCGACAGCCCGCCGGAACGCCCGGCGATCGCTGCGGCCGGATCGCCGACCGGATCGACACCCGGCACGGCGCCGCCGCCATCGCCCCACAGGGCATACAGCAGCGCCAGCAGCAACGATGCCAGCAGTGCAAACAGCACCGCGGGCCGGTTGAGGACCATGTCCATCGGGTATCGCAATCGCGGCGACCGTTCCGGTCGCGTTTCCGGAACCCCGGATGGTAAAACAAACCCGCCGGTCAGCCTTGACGGCCGTCGGTGACCGCGCCGCCACGGCCCCCGGCTTTACCCCGTGCGCCGCGCACCGCACCATGCCCGCTTCTCCCCCCTTTCGCGGAAAAGCTCCATGCCCTATCTGGAACTGGCCCTGCGCTGCAGCGAATCCGAGCAGCCGCGCTACGAGCGCGCGCTGGAAGACGTTGGTGCCCTGGCCGTGACCCTGCTCGACGCTGATGCCGACACCACCAACGAGTCGGCGATCCTGGAGCCGGGCGTGGGCGAAACGCCGCTGTGGCGCTCGCTGTCGCTGAGCGCGCTGTTTCCACACGATGCCGACGGGCTGCTGCTGCTGGCAGCGCTGGAAGCCTTTGACCCGGAGCTGGACTGGTCCCGGGTGCAGTTCCAGATCATTGAGGACCAGGACTGGGAGCGGGTCTGGATGGACACCTACGCACCGCTGCAGTTCGGCCGGCGCACCTGGATCGTGCCGTGGAACCACGAACTGCCCGAAGCGGCAGGGGACGCGGACGCGGCGGTGATCCGGCTCGATCCCGGCCTGGCCTTCGGCTCCGGCACCCATCCCACCACCTCACTGTGCCTGCAGTGGCTGGACACGCTGGCCGATGAGGGCGCGCTGGACGGTGCCGAGGTGCTCGACTACGGCTGCGGCAGCGGCATCCTTGCCCTGGCCGCGCTGCGGCTGGGCGCCGCCGGCGCGGTGGGTGTGGACAACGACCCCCAGGCGCTCGCCGCCAGTCGGGACAATGCCGAACGCAACGGCCTGTCCGCAACGCTGGACCTGTATCCACCGCAGGAAACGCCCGGCCGCGCCTTCCCGGTGGTGGTCGCCAACATCCTTGCCTCGGCCCTGGACGGCCTGGCTGACACCCTGGCCGAGCGCACCGCGTCCGGCGGCCGCATTGCCCTGTCGGGCATCCTCGATGGCCAGGAGGAAGCGCTGTTGCGCCGTTACCGGCCCTGGTTCGAAAACCTGGCTTTGGCCCGGGAAGGAGACTGGGTTCGCATCGATGCGGTGCGCCGGCGTGATTGAATAGGCGCCATGTTCATCAACTGCCCGAACTGTGGCGCGCTGGTGGCCACCAACCTCGCCACCGACCTGCCGCCCGAGCGCTGCCCGAGCTGCGGGTTTGGGCTGCCGGCCGAACCTGACAGCCCAGCTGCTGAAGCCGCGCCGGCGCCGCCCACCCCTGCGGCTCCCACATTCGTCGCACCCCCGCTGGCAGCGGCCACGCCCATTCCGGCCACTGGGCGGGCGGCGCCTGCCGTTTTCGTGCCGCTCCGTCCCTCGCGTCCGGCGTCCGAACCGGACGGAGATGTGGAACCGGGGCAGCCCCATCCCCCACCCGACGCCGCGGCGGAACAACCCTCGACACCTCCTGGTGACGGGGTCGTCGGCGCGGCCACCCCGGTGGACCCTGCGCCCACCGCACCACAACCGCCCCCCATCAGCCCGGACACACTGACCGACGCCCAACCGCATCCGGACCCTCCCGGATCCCCCGCGGCGGCTGAAGCCCCTGATGCTCTGCAACTCCCTGAAGGATCCGGAGCCCCGGAAGCACCTGAAGAAGCCCCCGACTCTTCGGCTGCCGACTCCGTCCCCACAGCCACCGTGCCGGCCGCTCGCTCGGCGCCGCGCTTCGCGCTGTCGCGCCCGGAAGCCAAAGCCGCATCCAGCTGGCGACTCATCGCGGCCGCCGGCGGACTGGCACTGCTGCTCGTAATCCAGCTGCTGCTGGCCGAGCGCGCGCACTTGGCCAGTCACGCCGCATGGCGGCCGGTGGTCGCCGCGCTGTGCACCGTGGTGCGCTGCCAGCTGCCCGCCTGGCGCGAGCCGGCGGCCATCACCGTGCAGCAGCGCGACGTGCGCCCGGTGGACGGCCGCCCCGGCGTGCTCCGGGTCAGCGCCACCATCCGCAACGAAGCGGGCCGGGCCCAGGCCTGGCCGCGCATCACCCTGACCCTGTCCGACATCGATGGTCGAGCTCTGGGCATGCGCACCTTCGAGCCGGCCGAATACCTGCTCCAGCCGCCGGCCAACATCACCCTGGCCAGTGGCGAGGCCGCTGCGATCGGCCTGGAGATCGTGGAGCCGTCACCACACGCCGTCGCCTTCAACTTCCGCTTCCACTGAGGCTCGACGTATTGGCGCCTGCCGCCCCGGCGGGATAGACTGGCCGGCCCCTTGCCGCACCCCCGGCCGCCTCGCGGCCGCCGTCGCTGGCGGCAAGCGCTGCAACGCATCACCGGGAAGAACCATTGGACTCCTCCGAACGCTCCCAAGCCGCCAACCTCTCCGGCCCGCGGACGCCCCTGCGCGACCATGTGGCCCGATCGGTGCGGCGTCTTTTGCGCGACCTCAACGGCAGTGGCGCTGACGACCTGTATCAGATCGCGCTGCGTGAGCTTGAGATCCCGCTGTTCGTAGAGGTGCTCAATCACTGCGATGGCAACCAGAGCCGTGCCGCCGGCATGCTCGGCATCCACCGCGCCACCCTGCGCAGGAAGCTGCGCGAATACGGCCTGAGCTGACCCATGACCACCCCTGACCGCCTGCCCGTCCGCCGGGCGCTGCTGTCTGTCTCCGACAAGACCGGATTGATTGAACTGGCCCGCGCGCTTGCTGCGCGCAACGTGGAGCTGCTGTCCACCGGCGGCACCGCGAAGGCGATCCGCGAGGCGGGTCTTGCGGTGCGTGACGTGTCCGAAGTGACCGGCTTTCCGGAAATGATGGATGGCCGGGTCAAGACCCTGCATCCGGTAGTCCACGGCGGCCTGCTCGGTCGCGCCGGCACCGATGACGCGGTGATGGCCGAGCACGGCATCGGCGCGATCGACCTGCTGGTGCTGAACCTGTACCCGTTCGAGCAGGTCACCGCGAAGACCGACTGCACCCTCGCCGACGCGGTGGAGAACATCGACATTGGCGGCCCGGCGATGCTGCGCAGCGCGGCCAAGAACTTCGCCCGCGTGGCCGTGGCCACCTCGCCGGACCAGTACGCCGGCCTGCTGGCCGAGCTGGAAGCCAACCACGGTGAGCTCTCTGCTGCCACCCGCTTCGCCCTGTCGGTGGCCGCGTTCAACCGCGTGGCCCAGTACGACGCGGCAATCAGCAGCTACCTGTCCGCGGTCACCGACATCAGCGCCGCGGTGCCGGCGCGCAGCGCCTTCCCAGCCCAGGCCAATGGCAGCTTCGTCAAGGTGATGGACCTGCGCTACGGCGAGAACCCGCACCAGCAGGCCGCGTTCTATCGCGACCTGTATCCGGCGCCCGGCTCGCTGGCCACCTTCGAGCAGCTGCAGGGCAAGGAGCTGAGCTACAACAACATCGCCGACGCCGACGCCGCCTGGGAGTGCGTCCGCCAGTTCGACGCCGCGGCCTGCGTGATCGTCAAGCATGCCAATCCCTGCGGCGTGGCCGTGGGCAGCGGCTGCGGCGAGGCCTACGAGGCGGCCTACGGTACCGATCCGACCAGCGCCTTCGGCGGCATTATCGCGTTCAACCGCACCCTGGACGCGGCCACCGCCAAGGCCATCCTCGACCGCCAGTTCGTCGAGGTGCTGATCGCACCGGACTACGAGGACGGCGCGCTGGAATACGCCACGAAGAAGGCCAACGTGCGCGTGCTGCGCATCCCGATGGCCGCGATCGCGTCCGGCTTCATGGACACCAAGCGCATCGGCTCGGGCCTGCTGATGCAGACCGCCGATGACCGCGTAGTCACCCGCGACGAGTTGCAGGTGGTGACGAAGCTGGCGCCGACAGACGCCCAGTTTGCCGACCTGCTGTTCGCGTGGAAGGTGGCCAAGTTCGTCAAGTCCAACGCCATCGTCTATGCAAAGGAGAGCCGCACCATCGGCGTGGGTGCCGGTCAGATGAGCCGCGTGTATTCGGCGCGCATTGCCGGGATCAAGGCCACGGACGCGGAGCTGGTGGTGGAGGACTCGGTGATGGCTTCCGATGCGTTCTTCCCGTTCCGCGACGGTATTGATGCGGCGGCGGAGGCCGGCATCAAGGCGGTGATCCAGCCGGGCGGCTCCATGCGCGATGCCGAGGTGATTGCGGCAGCGGACGAGCACGGCATCGCCATGGTCTTCACCGGCGTGCGTCACTTCAGGCACTGAGCTCCGCCCTCGCGGAGGTCGCCGCGCTTGAACCTGCGCGGCGCACGTTGATGTGCGGAGGCGACGGTAGAATGCACGCGAGTCCATCGGGAGCGGCACCGTGAAAATTCTTGTCATCGGCGGCGGCGGCCGCGAGCATGCATTGGCCTGGAAGCTGGCGCAGTCGCCGCGGGTGTCCGAAGTGCTGGTCGCGCCTGGCAATGCCGGCACGGCCACCGAGGACAGGTGCCGCAACGTGGACGTGTCTGCGACCGACCTGGACGGCCTGCAAGCACTGGCGCGCGATGAAGCCGTGGCCTTCACCGTGGTCGGTCCCGAAGCGCCGCTGGTGGCGGGCATCGTGGACCGGTTCCGCGAAGCAGGCCTGGCGGTCTTCGGGCCCACCGCAGCGGCGGCCCGGCTGGAGGGCAGCAAGGCCTTCGCCAAGGAGTTCCTCGACCGCCACGGCATTCCCACCGCCCGCCACGAGGTGTTCACCGACGCCGTGGCGGCGCTGGAGTACCTGAAGGCCCACGCCGCCCGCAATGGCGAGGACGCGCCCATCGTGGTGAAGGCTGACGGCCTGGCCGCGGGCAAGGGCGTGATCGTTGCCGCCGACCTGGTCGAGGCCGAGGCGGCGGTAACCGACATGCTGTCGGACAACGTCTTCGGCGAGGCCGGTTCGCGGGTGGTGATCGAGGAGTTCCTGGAAGGCGAGGAGGCCAGCTTCATCGCCATGGTCGATGGCAGCACCGCGCTGCCGATGGCCACCAGCCAGGATCACAAGCGCGTGGGCGATGGCGATACCGGCCCCAACACCGGCGGCATGGGCGCCTATTCCCCGGCGCCGGTGGTCACCCCGGAACTGCACGCGCGAATCATGCACGAGGTGATCGAGCCGACCGTGCGCGGCATGGCCGCCGACGGCGCACCGTTCACCGGCGTCCTCTACGCCGGCTTGATGATCACCAGTGACGGTATGCCGAAGGTGATCGAGTTCAACGTGCGCTTCGGCGATCCGGAAACCCAGCCCATCATGATGCGGCTGCAGTCCGACTTCGCCGAGCTTGTACAGGCCGGGATCGATGCCCGCCTGGAGTCAGTCCAACCGCAGTGGGATCCGCGCCCGGCGGTGGGCGTGGTGATGGCCGCCGAAGGCTATCCCGGCACCCCACGCACCGGCGACACCATCAACGCCTGGGACGTGCCCGAGCCGGAAGACAGCAAAATCTTCCACGCCGGCACCCGTCTGGAAGACGAACACGCGGTCACCGCCGGTGGCCGCGTGCTGTGCGTCTGTGCACTGGGTGACACGGTAGAAGCGGCTCAGCAGCGGGCCTACTCGGCCGTGGCCGGGATCTCCTGGCACGGCGAATTCCACCGCCACGACATCGGCTGGCGGGCGATTCAACGCGAGCGCGGCTGAAGCCGCCTGCTATCCGCGCAGCAGGCAGGGAATCTCGACCAGGATCACGGCGGCAGCCATGCCCACCGCAAACCACTGCAGGGCGCCGAGCAGCTTCGGCTCCTTGCCCTGGCGCGCGGCGCCCACACCACCGATCACCAGCACCGCCATCAGCGGCACCCCCAGCAATACCCAGGCCCAGGCCGCGAAAGCGAGGGTGTCGCCCAAGGTGTGATCGGGTCCACGGGCCCACAGCAAAGGGATTGCCAGCGCCATCGCCCCGGCCACCGCGCAGGCAGCCGGTCCCATCCACCCCCCCGGTTTGCCATCCACCAGCGGCTTTGCGCGCGGTACTGATGCTTCGGACATCCAGCCTTCTCCCGTCAGCTGTTGCGGCGCCGGCTGCATTGCCGGCGCAACTCCCGTCTAACACGGCCTCGCCCCGGCCTGCAATCGTGCACTGCACCACATTGCGTCCGGAACCGGGCCCTCCAGCAGTGACCGCAACCGCGCTCTGGTAGTCTCCGCCGGTTCGCCAAGGAGCCCTGCATGGCCGGTCAAAGCCAGTTTTCCCTGCTGACCCAGCGCCGCTTCCTGCCGTATTTCACGGTGCAGGCGCTGGGTGCATTCAACGACAACGTCTACCGCCAGGCGATCATCGGCCTGCTGTTTTTCCTCGGCGTGAGCAGCGAAGAACGCACGCTCTACACCAACCTCGCGCCGGCGCTGTTCATCCTGCCCTACTTCCTGTTTTCCGGGATCGCCGGGCAGGTCGCCGAGCGGATGGAGAAGCAGAAGCTCATCGTGGTCACCACCACGATGGAGATCTTCGTCATGGCGACGGCCGCGACCGGGTTCCTCACGTCGAACATGGTCGTGCTGCTGGTGGCGCTGTTCGGCACCGGCCTGCAGTCGGCGCTGTTCGGACCGGTGAAATATTCGATCCTGCCCTCGGTGCTCAAGCCCGAGGAGCTGACCGGCGGCAACGGCCTGGTCGAGATGGGCACCTCGATCTCGATCCTGTGCGGGATGATCTACGGCGGGCTGGTGTTCCAGGTGGCCGGAAGCTGGGGGCCGGAGGCCGCGGCCGCGTCGGTCATCGCCTTGGCGGTGTTCGGCAACCTGGTGGCGCGCACCATTCCCAAAGTCGATGCCGGCGATCCGTCGCTGAAGGTCAACTGGAACCCGATCCCGGAGAACATCGCGGTTTGGAAGCTCACCCGCCGCGTGCCGGCGGTGCGCAACGCGGTGCTGGGAGTGTCCTGGTTCTGGTTCATCGGCACCATGCTGACCGCCCAGCTGCCCACCTATGCCGAGGTCAACCTGGGCGGCGCACAGGGCCTCTACATCTTCGCCCTGGCGCTGTTCTCGGTGGGCGTGGGGGTGGGCTCGCTGCTGTGCGAGAAGCTGTCGGCGCGCACGGTGGAGATCGGGCTGGTGCCGCTGGGTGCGCTGGGCATCAGCGCCTTCATGTTCGACCTGTACTTCGCCCGGCCCGGCGAGGCACTGGCGGCCGGGCTGGGCGTGGGCGGGTTTCTGGCCGCGCCGGGCAGCTGGCGGATCGTGATGGACCTGACCGGTATCGGTCTGTTCGTGGGCTTCTACGTGGTGCCGCTGTTCGCGCTGATCCAAAGCCGCTCGCCGCGCAACGAGCTGTCGCGGGTGATCGCCGGCATGAACATCCAGAACGCGGCCTTCATCGTCTCGGCCGCCATCGTGGGCATCGCCCTGCAGCGCTACCTGGACTGGAGCATCCCGCAGATGTTCCTGGCCCTGGCCATCGCCAACCTGATGGTGGCGACGTACATCATCACCATCGTGCCCGAGTTCCTGATGCGCTTTCTGAGCTGGCTGCTGGTACGCACGCTGTACCGGCTGCGGATCGAAGGCATCGAGGAGCACGTGCCGGACGAAGGCCCCGCCCTGCTGGTATGCAACCACGTCAGCTATATGGACGCGCTGATCCTGGCGGCCAGCACGCCGCGACCGGTGCGCTTCGTGATGTATCACCGGATCTTCGACATCCCGCTGCTGCGCTGGATCTTCCGCACCGCGCGCGCGATCCCGATCGCGCCGGAGAAGGAAGACCCGGCCCTGATGCAGCTCGCGCTGGATGAGATCGACCGCACCCTGGCCGAGGGCGAGCTGGTGCTGATCTTCCCCGAGGGCCGGCTGACCGCGGATGGCGGGATCGCTCCGTTCCGGCGCGGGATCGAGCGCATCGTCGAACGCGCCGCCGCGCGCGGGCAGCAGATGCCGGTGGTGCCGATGGCCCTGCGCAACATGTGGTCGAGCATGTGGAGCCGGCGCAGCGTGTCAGCCGAGGCCGGCCGTCTGGGAAGAATGCGGATGCCACGCCGGCTGCGGGCCCGGATCGGCGTCGCCGCCGGCCCGCCGATCGCGGGCGCCGACGCCAACGCGGCGGGTTTGGAAACGCTGGTCAAAAAGCTGCGCGGCGACCTCCCGTAGGAGCGCGCCATGCGCGCGAAGCCGCGTGAATCCTGGTCCGGGACAAGGCGTCGGAACCTGCTATCCGGCCGAAACCACGCCGCGTGGCCATGCGTCACGCGGTTTCGCGCGCATGGCGCGCTCCTACAGTGGGATGGGTCAGCTGCTCTGGTACCAGCGCTCGATGAGCCAGCGGGAGATCGAGACCGACGGTGAAAGCAGGACGCCCTCGTCCCCGGTCTCGCCGCGCAGGGCGGCGCCGATTTCCTCGCGCCCGAACCAGCGCACGTCTTCCAGCTCATCGGTGTTGGGAACCGGCTCGTCCGGCTCTGCGTCGGCTTCAAAACCAAGCATGAGCGAGGACGGGAACGGCCACGGCTGGGAGCCCAGGTAGCGGCTCGCACGCACCCGCACCTGCGACTCCTCGAACACCTCCCTCTCCACGGTCTGCTCCAGGGTCTCGCCGGGCTCCACGAAGCCGGCCAGCACCGACCAGCGCCGCGCGGGCCAGGTGGCTTCGCGTCCCATCAGCAGACGCTCGCCATCGGAGACCGAGACGATCACCGCCGGATCGGTGCGCGGGTAGTGTTCGATCGCACAGCGCGCGCAGTGGCCGAGCCAACCCGCCCGGGCAAAGGCCAGCGGTCCGCCGCAGGCGCCGCAGAAGCGGTGCCGGGAGCGCCAGTGCAGCACCGCTCGCGCCTGGGCAAAGGCAGTGGCCTCGCGCAGCGGCCACAGCGCTGCCGCGGCGCGCAGGTTGATCCGCCCTTCGGCCTCGATCCCAGCCTGCTCCGCCGGCAGCGCAAACCAGCCGCGCTCACCGTGCAGGCCCAGGAACACCGCATCCTCCGGCAGGGCAACGGCCACGGCCGCGCATTCCACCGTGAACAGCGCATCGTCGGCGGCGGTAAGCGCATTGCCGTCCGCATCAAGCAGCAGCAATCGCGCCTGCGGCCACAGAGCTGCAAGCGCGGAGGGTTCGTTGCGCAGGTGTTCGGCGCGGTCGAGCGGCGCCCCGACGAAGGCGAATGACATGCCGCCATCATCGCATGGCGCGCGCCGCCGGCAAGGGGCTACATGGTGAAGCTTGAGCCGCAGCCGCAGGTGGTCTTGGCGTTGGGGTTGCGGATGGTGAACTGGGCGCCGTGCAGGCTCTCCACGTAGTCCACTGCCGAGCCCATCAGGTACTGCAGGCTGAGCGGATCGACCACCATCACCACGCCGTCGGTGTCCACGGCCAGGTCGTCCTCGGCCTGCTCTTCGTCAAATTCGAAGCCGTACTGGAATCCGGAGCAGCCGCCGCCCTGGATATAGACACGCAGTTTGAGTTCAGGGTTGCCTTCGCTTTCGACCAGCTCCTTCACCTTGGCCGCGGCTGCGGGGGTGAAGTCGATCGGGCGCTGCAGGGACTGGTAGCCGGGGGCGGCTTCGGGGAGACCTACGATATCCATGGTGCTCAGGATGGGGGGCCGGAGGCCCCGGTTCAAGGTGCGGGAGTGGAACGGCCCGTCGCATCGGCCCAGGGGAACGACTGTTCCGCCGCTTCACCGCGAGCCGGCGCGGCGCGAACCGTGATGCGTACCGGG
This sequence comes from Luteimonas sp. A277, assembly GCF_054052045.1. The sequence continues at coordinate 77,727 of NZ_JBSVRG010000003.1, read as the reverse complement.
GTGAAACCATCCGGCAGCACGATATCGCCCTCCACCTGCTGGAAGTATTTGAACGAGTACTCCACCGCTGGCGCTTCATCGTGCTGGCGCAGATCAGACCACTCCAGCTGCTCCAGCCGGCCGTTGCGGCTGCCTTCGATCGCCAGGGTCAGGCCGCCTTCGCTGGCCTGGCCGCGATCCAGGTTCTGGGTCAGGGTGGCGGCGAAGTGCCACACCCGGCCCTCACCGGGACGGATCTGCAGTTCATGCACGGTCAGCCCGCGGCGCTGGGCGGTCGAGCCGACAAAGCGCTCGTAGAAGGCCACCTCGGCCCTGAGCCCGGCCACCTGCTCTTCCCGCTCGGCCAGCGCGCCCTGCAGCTCGCGGTTGGCCTCGCGGCTGATCTGGTCGGAGCGGGCCAGGGTGGTCACGCGCTGCTCCAGCGCCTCCACCTGCTCGTGCAGGACCCGCGGGTCGTCACCGCCGCCGCCACCGAACACTGTCAGCAGGCCCCAGATGCCAAAGCCCAGCAACAGCAGAACCAGGGCAAGCAGCCCGTAGACCCAGTTGACGTGGAGATCTCGCCGCTCTCCCTCGGAATGCTGGCCGTTGTCCATCCAGCCATGTTATCGCCCGTGGGGCGTGCCGGCACACCTGACCCTGGCCAGCCGGGTTCGACGGCATTCAGCCGCCTTGGCCCGGCACCGGCCCATGTGCGGTTGCCTATACTTTGCCGGGAAGGCGGTCCGCTCCGCTGCCACCGAGACGCACATGTCCGAGGCACACCTGTTCGCAATCGGCATCCTGCTGGCCTGGCTGGCTGGGATCCGCGCCTACCTGACCGTCTTCGGCGTGGGCCTGGCGGGCGCCCTTGGCTGGCTGGATCTGCCCGAGGCGCTGCAGGCCACCACCTCGCCCTGGGTATTGGGCGTATCCGGCGCGCTGGCGGCCACCGAATTCCTGGCCGACAAGATTCCAGGCGTGGACTCGGTCTGGGACCTGCTGCAGACCCTGGCCCGGGTGCCGGCGGGCGCCTTCCTGGCCGCAGCGGCGCTGTCTCCGGATGGCGAACTGGGGGCCGGCATGCTGGCCGCTGGCGGCGGCGTGGCGCTGGTCAGCCACGTGCTCAAGTCCGGCTCGCGCGCCATGCTCAACACCTCACCAGAGCCGGTCAGCAACTGGGCCGCATCGATCTCCGAGGATGTCGTGGTGGTCGGCGCGCTTGCCCTGGCCCTTGCCTATCCGTGGCTCGCCCTGGCACTGGTACTGGCCATCGGCATCTCCAGCGCGTTGCTGGTGTGGTGGATCTGGCGCTGGATTTTCAGGCGTCGCCCGCGGCAGGCCGTCACTCCGTCCTGAGTTTTCCGGCACAGCCCGAATGCGGACCGGCTCACGGAACTTCCGACCGGAACTGCACATAATCCGCGTTGCACTCGGGGAGCAGGCAGCTCAGCTGATCGGTTTGCAGGCCGCTGCTCCAGGCAGTTGCCTGCACCGGTCAATCACGGCACAGTCGAACAATGGGGACTTCCAACGACATTCCCCGCGCCGAATTTCCACCGGCGCGGTACTGGCGACGCTGGGGCGCGGATGCTGGCCCGCCCACGTCGCCTGCACTGGATAGCGATGCCGGCAACGGCCACGTCGCGGGCGCCACTGGTTCCGGCCCGGCTGCGGCAGCGGCGGAGAGCGGTGAGCCGCCGTATCGCGTGCTGGTGGTGGAAGACGATCGCAGCCAGGCGCTGTTCGCCGAGTCGGTGCTGGCCGGTGCCGGCATCCAGGCCCGGGCGATCTCCGATCCGGCCCAGGTCATGCAGACGCTCGAGTCGATGCGACCGGACCTGGTGCTGATGGATCTGCACATGCCGGCCATCGACGGCGCCGAGCTGACCGACATGATCCGCGCCCACCCCACCCTGGCCCACACGCCGATCGTGTTCCTGACCGGAGACCCGGACCCCGAACGCCAGTTCGAGGTGTTGGAGATCGGCGCCGATGACTTCCTGTCCAAGCCGGTGCGTCCGCGCCACCTGATCGCCGCGGTGGAAAATCGCATCATGCGCACGCGCCAGCAGCAGGCGCAGCGTGCCGCCGCGAACGGCAACCTGGATACCGGTCTGCTTACCCGGTCGCGCATGTTCCAGCGCCTGGCCGCGGCCATCCCCAACGACTCCGGCAGCCTGTACCTGGTGGAGATCGAAGGCATGGCTGCGCTACGCGAACGGCTCGGCTACAGCGCGCTGGAAGAATTACTGGACGCGGCCGCCCGCCGGATTGCCGGTCTGGCCGGCGAACATGCCGCGGCGCGGATCAACGACAACAGCTTCCTGGTCCACGCCGGCCAGGCGCTGGATATCGACGAATTCGCCCGCGAGCTGCGTGACGGGCTGGCACGGCAGGAAGAAGGTGACGAGCATGGGCCGCGCCTGCGCGCCTGCGTGGGCTGCACGCAGATCACCCGGGCGTTCGCCAATGCAGGCGATGCCCTGACCGCGGCCGAGCAGGCCCTTCGCAGTGCCCGCACCCAGTCGCATGGCATCGGTGTGTACGCGCCATCCGCCGCTCCGGAGCAGGAGGCCAGCGGCCTGGCCGGGCAGGTAGCCAGCGCCGTGGCGGAACGGCGGATCGAGCTGGCATTCCAGCCGATCGTAGCCGTGGCCGGCGGCGACGAAGCCCAGTACCAGGTATTGATGCGGCTGCGCGACGCCGACGACAACCAGCTCACCGCGGCGCAGGTGCTGCCGATCGCCGAGGCCGCTGGGCTGGTACACGAGATCGACCGCCAGGTGCTCGAGCAGGCGATCGCCGTGCTGCAGCGCCAACAGCGTTCCGGCGCCGGTGTGCGGCTGTTCGTGTCCCAGTCCGCTGCCAGCCTCGCACGCATCAGCTATGCCGAATGGCTGCTGGAGGCGCTGGCCGCAGCCGGGGTGGAAACAGGCTCGCTGGTGATCGATGTGCAGCAGGATGACGCACTGATCCAGGCCATCGCGCTGCAGGAATTCAGCGCCAAGATGGTGCCTGCCGGCGTACAGCTGTGCCTGGGCCGTTACGAACCGGGCGGCGAGATCGACACCCTGCTGCCACAGCTTCCGCTGAGCTTCGTACGCCTGACCCCGGGCTTTTCCAGCAGGCTGGGTGAGCCGGAAGTACGCGACCGCATGCGTGAGGCCGTAGAGCGCGCGCATCGCCTGGGCCTGCTGGTGATCGGCCAGCAGGTGGAGGACCCGCAGGCGGCGGCCACGCTGTGGATGAGCGGCATTGATTTCATCCAGGGCAACCTGGTGCAACAGGCAGCAGGTGACCTGGACTTCGACTTTCACGACTCGGTGCTCTGATCATGCAAACGTTGGCAAGGACCCGCCCGTCTGCCCTCATGCTCCGCTGGCTCGCCCTGGGTGCAGCCTGCGGCGCGGCCATCATGCTGCTGCTGGATTTCTTCGGCCTGGCCGGCCCGTGGCAAGGCATCGCGCTGGTGCTGACGCTGCTGGCAGCGTTCGCCCTCTGCGCAACGACCTATTTCATGCAGCATTACGATCGGGAGATCGAAGAGGCGCAGGAACAGATGCGCCACAGCGAGGCCGAGCGCGCCGAGCTGCGCGAGCAAGTTGTCCGGCACGCCGAGCTGGAACAGCAGCTGCGCCACGCCAAGCGCACCGCAGAGGCCGCTGTGATGGCCAAGGGCGAGTTCCTGGCCACCATGAGCCACGAGATCCGCACGCCCCTCAACGGCATCGTGCCGATGCTGGACCTGCTGATGCATGCACGGTTGGCCGCAGACCACGCCGAACTGGTGCGCACCGCACACACGTCATCCCAGCATCTGCTGCGGATCGTTGACGACATCCTCGATTACTCCAAGCTCGAGGCCGACAAGCTCGAGCTGGAAAGCACCGCCTTCAACGTGCGTGAGCTGCTGGAGGAAGTGATCCAGATGATGGAGCGTCCGGCGCAGAGCAAGGGCCTGCGCATGCACCTGCAGATCGACTCCAGCGTTCGCCTGCCCGTACGCGGCGACCCGGTTCGCCTGCGCCAGGTACTGGGCAACCTGCTCAGCAACGCGGTCAAGTTCACCGAACGCGGCTCGATCACGGTCAACGTGCACCGCATCGGGGAAAGCACGGCCCAGCACCAGCTGCGGTTCGAGGTGCGTGATACCGGCGTAGGCATTTCCAGGGCGGCGCAGCCGCGCCTGTTCCAGGCGTTCAACCAGGCCGACGCCTCCACCACCCGCCTGTACGGCGGGACCGGCCTGGGCCTGGCCATCTCCAAGCGCATCGTGGAGCTGATGGACGGGCAGATCGGGGTGGACTCGGAGGCCGGCCAGGGCGCCACTTTCTGGTTTGAAGTGCCCATGCTCAAGGTCCAGGGCGACATGCCCACCAATGAGCGGCTTGCCGATGGCGGCCGCCTGCTGCTGCTGAGCGCCGATCCGCGCCTGCGTCTGCGCCTGTCCATGCTGTTGCCCAATTGGGGGCTGCGGGTCAGCACGGTGGAGACCACCCAGGAAGCCCTCAACCGCCTGCGTACCGCTGCAAGCCAGGGCGCACCGTGGGCCTATTCGATCGTGCTGGCGGACCTGGCCGGCATGCGCCACACGGCCCTGGCCCTGCACCGCAACCTCGGCCGCCAGGCCATCTACGGCGATCTCCAGCTGGTCTGCCTGTACGGCGACGATGAAGTGCCCGAGGAGCTGCGCCGCAGCGCCACCGTGCTCAGCCGCCAGGCACCCGACGCCGACCTGCGCGCTGCCCTGGTAGGCGAGCCGGAGAGCCGCCCGTTGATGGCCGTGGACGTGGATTACCTGGAGCCGACAGAGAGCCAGACTGCACCTGCCGCGGAAACGGCTGCCGCAGCCGACGCGCCCGCCCGCCCTGCCCGTACCCCCCGGGTACTGCTGGTGGAAGACAACCCCGTCAACCTCATGGTCGGCCAGCGCCTGCTGACCATGCTGGGCATCACCTGCGACACCGCCGGCAACGGCGAGGCCGCGCTGCTGCGCATGTCCGCATCGCGCTACGACCTGGTGCTGATGGATTGCCAGATGCCGGTGATGGACGGTTACACCGCCAGCCGCCAGTGGCGCGAGAGCGAAGCCGGCTCGGGGCGCCACCTGCCAATCATCGCCATGACCGCCAACGCCATGGCCGGCGACCGCCAGAAATGCCTGGATGCCGGCATGGACGACTACCTGCCCAAGCCGGTCACCCGCAGCGAGCTGGAGCGCTGCATCTATCACTGGTGGAACCCGGATATGCCCCCTGTCGATGAGGTGGACACGGGCGGGGAAGATCTTGCTGAAGATGACGCCCAGAAGACGCAGGCGGCACCAGCAGTTGTGGCACCCACACCGGTTGCCCCCCCGACTTCAACCACCAGGCCGCCGCCCGCACCGGTGATCGATGAAGAAGTGCTGGATGAACTTCGCAGCATGCTCGGAGACGAGGTCGAACACCTGATTGACCTGTTCCTGGAAGATACGCCCAAGCTGCTCGCGCGGCTGGAGATCGCCGCCTCCAAACCGGACTACGCTGCCCTGCGTGACGCTGCCCATTCGCTCAAATCGTCCAGCGCCAACCTGGGGGCCATGCTGCTCTCGGCCGCGGCCAGGCGGGTTGAGCAGGGCGCGCGCGAAGGCAAGCTGGAGCGTCCGGCAGTGGCGGTGGCAGTGGTGATCAACGAGTTCGGCAGGGCCCGGCGCCAGCTGCGTTCGCGCAGCGACGCCGCCATCTGACCGGAATCAGTCCGCCATCTGCCCCTGCAGATAGTTCTCCATCCCGACCCGCTCAATCAGGTCAAGCTGGGTTTCAAGCCAGTCCACGTGCTCTTCCTCATCTTCGAGGATATCGACAAACAGCTCACGGCTGACGTAATCACTCACTTCTTCACAGTAGGCGATGGCATCGCGCAGCAGCGGGACCCCCTCCAGCTCCAAGGCCAGGTCGCAGTCCAGGATCTCGCGCGGGCCCTCACCGATCTTCAGCTTGCCCAGGGCCTGGAAGTTGGGCAGCCCCTCCAGAAACAGGATGCGCTCCGCCAGCTTGTCGGCGTGCTTCATCTCATCGATCGACTCTTCGTACTCGTGCTTCGCCCAGCGCTCCAGACCCCAGTGCTTGAGCATCTTGGCGTGCAGGAAGTACTGGTTGATCGCGGTCAGTTCGTTGTAGAGCACCTTGTTGAGGAACTCGATGACCTTCTTGTCGCCTTTCATGGGGGCACCTCCGTCAGCGGTTGCGGCCACCACTGTACCGCCCCGGTGAATCCCGTGGCGGAACGCGAATCGTGCTCATTCCGGCCCGGGAGCGGGCCGGGGCTGACAGCCGCTCAGGCGGCTTCGGCGATGACCGGCAGCGCGAGCGGCGCCGCCTCCAGTGCGTCTTCCGCGTCGCGACCGTGGACCTCGTCCAGCAGCCCGCTCGCGGTTTCGATGCAGGAGCCGCAGCTCGAACCGCACCCGGTACGCATCATCAATTCCGACATCTCCCCGCAACCGGCCGTGGCCGCATCGCGGATTTCGCTGTCGGTAACCCCGTGGCAAAGGCAAACGTACACAGTGCAAAGACCGGTCTGGGAAACGGCCTCCATTTCACCGCAGTCGAGAATGATTGTCAATTACGGTCGCAAACGGTTCTCAGTTCGTGCCGGGTTTGCGACCTCGGGCGCGCTCACCCGCCGGAGCCCTGTCCTGCGGGCGCTTGCGACGCAGCCCGTGGCGACGCGGCGGATCGAACGTCCTGGGCGGGACGGCCGCGGTTCCCGCCACCTGCCGCGCAAACGGCGCCAGGTGGCGCAGGGCGCTGGCGTACACTCCGCGCTTGAAGGTGACCACGTTCTCCATCGGGTACCAGAAATCCACCCAGCGCCAGTGGTCGAACTCGGGCTTGTCGGTCAGGTCCAGGCGCAGATCGCCCTCCTGCCCGGTGAACTGCAGCAGGAACCACACCTGCTTCTGGCCGATGCACACCAGCTTGTCGTTGCGGCGGATGGCCCGCGGCGGCAGCCGGTAGCGCAGCCAGCCAGGCGTAGCCCCAAGCACGGCCACGTGATCGGGGAGCAGCCCGGTTTCCTCGCGCAGCTCGCGATACATCGCCTCAAGCGGCGTCTCGTCGGTGTTCATCCCGCCCTGCGGGAACTGCCAACCGTCACGACGCACGCGTCGGGCCCAGAACACCCGACCGTCGGCATGCATGAGCACAATGCCGACGTTGGGCCGGTAGCCGTCCGGATCGATCACGACACGGACTCCAAAAATATACTGTCATCGACTCTGCCACGCCCCAGCCCTGTCGACAAGCGGCGCCTGCGCGGATTGACTACGGCACCACAAGCATGGAAAATTGAGGGTTCGCCGCGCCCCTGCGCGCAGGCCCGATGGCTATGTAGCTCAGCCGGTTAGAGCACAGCACTCATAATGCTGGGGTCGGTGGTTCGAGTCCACCCATAGCCACCATCCGGACTTCGCACGAACCCCATGATTTTCATGGGGTTTTTTGTTTTCTGAACCATGCGTCAAACCCGGTTCGAGGTGCGATGCGCACCGCCTGTGACACTTTCTGTGACAGTTCCAAGTGTCACAGACCCGGGCGAGCCCGCGAAAACGACCCCAACACTCGAACAGGCGGCCCACGCCGACGGCTGCGACCCGGCGCTGCCAACGCTGAGAGTCGTTCAGCGGCATACTGCCCCAAGGGGATACCGGGGCCGCGCACGGAATGAAGGAAAACCACCTCGAAGACGCCTGTCTGGATTGGCTGGCCAGCGCTGGCTGGTCGGTCGTGGAGGGCGAGACGGTCGCGCCCGGCGGAGATCTGCAAGCGCGTGAGCGCTGGTCAGAGGTAGTACTGGCTCCGCGGCTGCAGGAGGCCGTGGCGCGGCTCAACCCGGCACTTTCCGCATCCGAAATGGACGCCGTAGTCACCAAGGTCGCCGGCTACGGCCACCAGTCCCTGGTTGATGGCAACCGCGAGGTCTACGACTGGCTGCGTAACGGCGTGCCGCTTGAGCGCACCGCGAGCGATGGCCGGCGGGAAGTCCTGCGGATCCCCGTGATCGACTTCGCCGGCAGCAACGACCTGCTGGCGGTCCGCCAGTTCACCGTGCAGGGCACGAAGCTCCGCCGGCCGGACATCGTGCTGTTCGTCAACGGCCTGCCGCTGGTGGTCATCGAGCTCAAGAACCCGGCCGATCTCAACGCCGACCACGAAGCCGCCTGGAACCAGATCCAGAACTACAAGGCCGAGATCCCGCAGCTGTTCTGGTTCAACCTGCTCAACGTGGTCTCCGACGGCACGGTGGCGCGCTACGGCTCGCTGAGCGCCGAACTGTCGCGCTACTCGCGCTGGCGGCTGCTGGACGGCAAGAAGGTCGGCAAGGAGCAGCTTGAGCTCGAAGTGCTCATGCGCGGCCTGTTCAAGCCCGGGACGCTGCTGGATTTCTTCCGGGGTTTCGTCGCGTACGGCGGTGCGGACGGCGGGGCCAGCTTCAAGATCATCGCCCAGTGGCACCAGTACCACGGGGTGAAGAAGGCCGTGGAACGCGCGGTGGAAGCGCTCACTCAGCGCAAGGACGGCAAGGGCGGCGTGATCTGGTTCACCCAGGGCTCCGGCAAGTCCCTGCTGGCACTGTTCTACGTGATGGCGCTGCGCGACCGGCCGGAGTTCCGCAACCCGACCGTGGTGATGGTCACCGACCGCAACGACCTGGACGGCCAGCTCTACGAGACCTTCGCCGACAGCGCCTGGTCGCTGCGCGCCACGCCCGTACAGGCCGACAGCCGCGAGGACCTGCGCCGGCACCTGTCGCAGGTGCAGGCCGGCGGCGTGTTCTTCACCACCATCAACAAGTTCGCGCCCGAGCCGGGCCAGACCTCGGTGCCGGTGCTGTGCGAGCGCGACAACGTGGTGGTGATCGCCGACGAAGCGCACCGCACCCAGTACGGCTTCCGCGCCGACATGGATACGAAGACCGGCCAGACCAAGTACGGCCTGGCCAAGTACATGCGCGACGCCCTGCCCAAGGCGATCTATCTGGGCATGACCGGCACGCCGGTCAGCCTGGACGACCGCGATACCGAGGCGGTGTTCGGCACCTACGTCGACGTCTACGACATGATCGCCGCCCAGGAAGACGAGGCGGTGGTGCCGGTCAGCTACGAGTCGCGGATCATCGAGCTGCGCTTCAACGAGGCCGAGAAGCAGGCGCTGATGGACGAGTTCCTCGACGCCACGGACGACGAGGACGAAGCCGAGCAAGGCCGCACGGCCAGCCGCTATACCCGGCTGGAAGCACTCGCCATGGCCGATGGCCGGATGGCAACCCTGGCCGAAGACCTGGTGCAGCACTGGGAAGCGCGCAAGGAGTCGGTGGCCGGCAAGGCCATGATCGTTGCGGTCTCGCGCGAGGCTGCGGTGCGCCTATATAGCGAACTGGTGAAGCTGCGTCCGGACTGGCACTCGGACGACATCAATACCGGGCGGCTCAAGGTGGTGATGACCGGCACCTCGGTCGATCCACCGCACTTCCAGCCCCACCGCACCGACAAGTCCGACCGCAAGCTGCTGGAGAAGCGCTTCAAGCAGTCCCCCGACGACCTGAAGCCAGGCGAAGTGCCGCTGGAACTGGTGATCGTGCGCGACATGTGGCTGACCGGCTTCGACGCGCCGCCCGTGCACACGCTGTACGTGGACAAACCCATGCAGGGCCACGGCCTGATGCAGGCCATCGCCCGCACCAACCGCATCTGGAAGGACAAGCCCGGCGGGCTGGTGGTGGACTACATCGGCATCGGCGAGGAGCTGAAGAAGGCGATCCGCCAGTACACCCGCGACAGCGGCGCGGAGCGCGAGCCGGTGGACACCTCCGGCGCGGCCCTGGGGATCCTGCTCGATACGCTGGACGTCATCCGCAAGGAGTTCTTCGCAGGCTTCGACTACAGCGGAATCGAGGATCCAAAGCGGGCGCTGGCGCTGCTGGCACCGGCGATGGAGCACATCCTCAAGCTGGACCCCGAAGCCGACGACAAGGGCCGCAACCGCGGCGTGCGCGCCTACCTCGACCAGGTGGCCAAGCTGACCAAGGCGCAGGCCCTGGCCGGCACCCGGCCCGAGGCCATGGCGGTGCGCGAGGAGATCGCCTTCTTCCAGGCGGTGCGCGTGAGCCTGATCAAGCTGACCCGCTCGGCCGGCGGCATGTCGCGGCTGGAGAAGGAGGCCGCGCTGCGCCAGCTGGTGGCCAAGGGCGTGCTGGTCGAAGGCGTGAACGACCTCTACAGCACGCTGGGGCTGGAGAAGCCGGACATCAGCCTGCTGGACGAGCAGTTCCTCGCCCAAATCCGCGAGATGCCGACGAAGAACCTTGCCGCCGAGCTTCTGGAGCGCCTGCTGGCGGACCAGATCCGCTCGCGTGGCCAGAGGAATGCGCTGCAGGGCAAGGAATTCGCCACCCGGCTGGAAGAAGCGATCAACCGCTACCAGAACCGCGGCCTGACCACGATCGAGGTGATCGAGGAGCTGATCCGGCTGGCCAGGGAGATCAACGAGGCGCGCCCGCCGGATGGGATGACCGAGGAGGAGTTCGCCTTCTACCAGGCGCTGGCGGAGAACGAGTCCGCGGTGCGCGAACTCGGCCATCCCGTGCTCCGTGCAATGGCCCAGGAGCTGACGGACAAGCTGCGCAAGTCAGCGACGATCAACTGGCAGAACCGAAAGGATTCGCGGGCGCGGATGGTGGCGATGGTCAAAGTGCTACTAGCGACGCACAAGTATCCGCCGGACAAGCAGCCGGAGGCGATTGCGAAGGTGATTGCGCAGGCCGAGTTGTTGGCGGATTCGTGGGCAGGGTAGTGCCATGTCCTACTGGGCAGCTGCTCACGACCCTAAGCGGATGCGTCGCCACCGCGCAGGCCGAACATGTGCACATGATCGAAACTCTGATCCCCGAGAATAATTTGAAGCTATGGTCCGACTGATTAAGCCTGCAGATATCCCCGAAACGCTTTGGCGCACTGAAACGAAATGTCTGCACCTTGCTCCGACCCTGCTCAGTGCTTGGAGGCACTTGCTGCAACACTCCGGTCTCGAAAAAAAGGCACTACAGCCTGTTCCCGGAGGGAAAATAGGTGGTCTCAGCAAGGAAGATACGGATGAGCATCTAGCATGGAGCTTCACCGGCTCGTCGGCGCGGGTCCAGCTCGGCTTTCTTGATCCTCGGGACGAACTTGCTGGGGTGGCAGACGCGTTTGCAAAGGTCTTTTCAGGCGGGACTGTATTAGTCGCAGATCTGCCCTGTGGTTCCGGTGCGGCAGTTTTGACACTGCTCGCAAGCATTGCAGAGTTGCGGCGCCAGAACCGGATCCCGCGCAGCCCGCTGCACATCAAGGTCGTTGGCGGCGAGCTATCTGAGCCCGCGCGAGACTATGCATGCCGAGCAATGAATCACATCAAGCCGGCGTTATCCGAGCAGGCGATCTGGGTCTCCGCTGAGTTCCTGCCGTGGGATGCGCTGGATAAATTTTCCACCGCCGACTTAACCAACCGCCTGACCGTGCTTGGCCAAGGATGTTCAGCCCGCATTATGGTTCTGGCCAATTTTTCCGGCTTTCTACAGGGCGAAGGAAAGTGGAAAGAATCTACCCCGCAATTCGAAAGCCTGTTCGTACACGGTCGAGCTCACAACAGCTTTGTGCTCTGGATCGAGCCGCAAACGAATAAGGTGCTTGGCTCAGGTGGATTCTTCGGTCGAGCTATCGCCTGGTTCGGGAAACTGTTCTCATCACATCAGACCACTAACGAAAAAGAAGATCTTGTGGTTGATAACCTTGGCAAGAGCAGTGCTGGCGTTCAGCACCCACTTAAGGACCATCAGTTCAACGTACACCTAGTAATCCAGCGTTTCGACTTACCTCTGAATGGAGTGAAGGCGTGAGGCCACAGATACTCGCACTACGCGCGGCAAATCAGTACCGGACTCGCGACATCATGGCCTACCTTGGGTTGCGTTATTACTTCGCTAATCAGTGCGCACGAAGGGATCGCTGGGCTGAGGAAGTGTCTGCCTACCTCGTGATGAGTCGGAGCAACGGTGCCTACTTCCGCTCTCTGCACTTCAAGGACGTTCGCGCAGACGGCCAGATCGATCACCGCGACATTTTTTTGCCGGGGCCAAATGAGTCGTTCGCGGAAGCTGCATTGCTCGCAGAGTGCAGCCAGCACGCAGCATTTCGCTCCCCTGCCTTTGTCTTCAGCTACCGGCTGGCAGAAGGCGACGACGCTCAAGGAGCCTACAAGCCTTACTTCTCGGGACTACAAGAGCGGCAAAAAAAGATCGCCGTCGCGTGTAAAGCCGACGCCAGTCAGATCGTGCGCTACACCGACATTAAGCGTTTCTACCCGAACATCTCCGGCGACCTGGCGGTTGACGCCTGGCTGAGGGCGTGCGACACAGCTCAGACGGCCTCATTGTTTCGTGAGTTAGGCATGAAACTCTTGGCCGACCACGCGCTGGCCTGTCAAAACGTTTCTCATGGCCAAGGTCTGCTGACCGGCCCCATGTTCAGCCACCTAATTGCCAATCTAGTGTTGCGAGATGTAGATGTAACAATGTCCGATGCCTTTCCGAACCGTTACTTCCGCTATGTGGATGACGTGGTATTGGTGGGCTCACCGAAAGAGGTCGCCGCCGGGCGAGCTCAATTGGCTGAATTGTTGAACGAGCTGGGGCTATATTTACATGACGTTGGTGCCGGCAAGGACTTTGAACTAACGGCGAGTGATTGGTTGACAGGTGAGTCTGATTTCAGCGGCGACGACTCACAAGGCTGGATGTTGTTCGCCCGCGATCTAAAGCAGCTCTTGATTTCACAGCCTTCGTCTCGCGCGAGACTTGCCGCCATATTTGCTGAAGAGGGATTTAGAATCCCGCTGCCGGATTACAGTGTTGACGTGAGTGACGCGAGGTATCAAGATCGCTTTATCGATAACCTTAGGCGTCATCCGTGGCTGCTAAGAAGAATATTTCGGCAAGCTACGCCAAGCTTGCTCTTGCTCTCTGCGAAGGCTCTTCGAACTCAATATACAGAACGTTTAAATAACCTCATCGAGGCTGGTCCGAACCTAGATGATTACTCACGCAAGCGAATCATCCCGAAGATTCGTTATTTCGCGGGTCGACTGCTCTACCTAGCCAAAGCGGAAGATTTGCATTCAATTGCAGAGCGGCTACGGCAATACCCGGAGCTCGCCATGCTTGCCGAAGTACTAAGCGCAGTCGGCGCACGAGACGTCACGCGTCTTCTTCGATTGGGGGGCAATGCAGCCCAGTCGGCTGCCCAGATCCTGAAACTTACCCGTGGTGAAATTACTTGCCGGATCGAGTCCTGGGGTTCTGTCGAACGTCAAGGCTTGGCCATCTTGCGGGCGAACGGTATCAGCGTTTCCGGCCCGGACGATGATGAGCTTAATCGCTTCGCCTTGTGGCGCAAGGACGGGTATGCGTTGATGGAGTCACGCGACCCCTTCATCCAGGAATTGGCGTGCCTTCACGGTATGTCCGAACACCCTCTCCATGCCGGAGTTCTCGGCACGGCACTAGATCGCGGGGAGGAGCTCGCCTTTGATGCAACGAATCCTATTGATACGTACTGAGTTCTCATAGTCATGAGATTCGCGCGCGGCATCCCACATGGATCGCAGTCACTATCTCGGACACCAGCATCTCCAGCGCGACCATGGTCTTCCTCAGCCGGCGGTATTGGTCCAGGTTCTGCGCGTGCATCCGGGCCATGTCCATAGGCAGCTGCGCACCAATGGCATACTGCACAGCGTTTTTCTTCGGATGAGGGACACTCAGCCAGCCGCCGTCCTCCTGTTGCACCATGTCTTCCCAAGGCTTGATCGAACGCCTGGCAGAGAGGATGTCACCCTGCGTCCAGCGCGAGGCTAAGGAATGCACTGCACGGTTGCGGAAATTCGAGGTCGCCCTGCGGTATTCCTTACCGTCGATCTGGCAGTATAGTTCTCTGAAGTGGGAATAAGCCGCCCAGCCCTGGCCAAGCCGATCCGCTTGCGCGAACGCTTGTTTCCGTTGCAGGTGCCTTCCGGCCGGCAGAGAATCCTGGTCGAGCCGGTCTTCGTATCCCTTGATCACGATCAGATTTCCCTGATGCAACAGGTTCTCGACAAGCTCCAGCAGCCGGTCCGAGTGCGCCGCCGGCTGCAGCATGCAAAAGAAAGCAACGGGATTAACGCTGCTCGATTCCAGCTCCCATCGTTGCTCTCCGGACAGCTCTGGCAGCACGTGCAACCAGATATTCCAGATGTGCAGTTGTTGGCACCAATCGTTGGCACAGTTGATCGTTTCGCCAATCTGGGGAGAGACGGAGAGACCCCAGATCATCCGCCCCTTCACTGACTTGGCCGTATCCAGCGCGGCAAAGGAAACAAGGCCGGGATACGCACTCGCGAAACTGGGGACCAGATCATGGAAGCGTTCGTGGGCAGCCAGCATTAACTGCCTGAGCTCGTCGAAACCCATATACGAAGCACTCCAAGCTTGGGGCAACAAGAAATCTTCAGTCAACTTCCGCTGACTTTCCCTTCACAACCGCTCTTGTCCCTTGCTCGATTTCTGTTGTATCGATAAATGAAGCCAGACCATCCTGACTAGAAACCAACTTCGCAAGCTGCTGCTTGATTGCAGAAAGCTCATCGGCAATCTTCACTAAAGGAGACTTGCTGGCTATCCCTGGCAACCCAGAATAAGTGGAAACATCCAGAGAATAGCTAGCGGACTGCACCATCTCATCCACAGAACGCCAGCTGACTTTCACACCGAATGGCTTGAGTCGCTTGCTAATTCCCGGGTCTTTAGGTCTGAACAAATTGAATCCCACGGCGAATATAAAGCTAAATTTCTCACCTTGGCCGATCATGGTTAGAGGTGGCCGCTCTTTTAAGTCCCGAATAATAATTTCGTAGTTGTCAAAATCATTCTGATCACACTCGATCTTATAGGATACGTCAAGTGCTGGTCCGGTCCCGACATTAGAGAACGCGAGCAGTACCGCTCCATTTCCATCAGGGTGTGTTTCAAAGTGTGCGACAACCAGCGGGGAGTTACCTGCTTTTCGGAGCAGCTTGTTCTCCTTGATTAAGATGCAGGTAAGCAGTGCAACTGTAAATGTAGAAAGGCCGCCAACCATTCCACCTGTAGCCACCCAATCTATATTTACGAACCATTCTCCGATCATCCCAACGCCTCCGCAGTCGCCTGTTGCATCTCATCAACTCTTATCTTGCCGGAGATCAGGCGGGGGAGGAAGGTGTCGCGAACGTTACCCAAGGTTTTCGCGTGCTCGATGTTCTGATGAATTCGCAGGATCATCGGGCGGATCAGTCGATCAAAGGCAGCGGCTATTTCAACTGGTGGCGTAACGACCTGGTATGCGGCCAGATCCTTCCAGCCTACGCGGGGCATCCGCGCACCATTGGATACTTGGGTTGCGTATGCGATCAGTGCATCACTACTGAATTGACAGATGCAGTATCCGAACCACTCTGGTTCGTGCGGCCGGACAACCAGAATATCGGTAGAGCAGATGCCCCTCTCCGCTGCAACACCAACTTTGTGGAAGTAGGGCCGGAGCCGTCCGAAAAGAATGTCGCAAGGCGAGTACCAAAACTTCCCGCTTGCCAAGCCCTCTGCCTCGCCCCGGTCCATCAAGGCAATTGACTTGCGAGGCATATGTTCCAGTCCGAGGTAGGGAGTCTCGGGATCAAGCAACTCCGGCTTGGCCTGCTCCCTGAAGTTCCCAGCGACTGAACCCAGACTTTGAATCTTCCAGCTCGATGGGACGCCCCCCAGCTCAGAGCGACTGAACCCTGCGGGAAACAGCGCGCCCGTGGCGGCATCCATGCCCTCGGGATCGCGACCTTCGGCCTTGGCGCGGACGGGATCGAAGTCCACGAACCAAGAATTGAACAGGGCTTGGGCGATGGCTTCGAGGGCGTTGTTGGTTTGGCGAAGGAGTTCTATACGCGTCTCGATCCCCTCCAACAACTCCACAAGCGAAAGTGTGTCGCTTCTTGGCGCGGGCAAGCGATACCCAAGAAAGTCCTCTCTAGCCAGCCCTAAGTTGGTCGTTCCCGTTGCGTGCGCACGACAGAAAGCACGGTACTGAGGTGCTCGCAATGCCCAATAGAGCAACGACCTTGGATACGGGGTTCCGGTGAAATCAAGCTTTACGGTGTCCTGCGTCAGCCGCCCGAGAAAAACGGCCTCAGGGAGTCGCGCAATTGCACCCAGCAGGTCAGCTGACTGAGTTACGTCCTTCAGCGACACATAAAGATCGCCGGGAAGCAGCAAAATCTTTTCCGCTGACTCCCCACCGTATGTCTTAAGAGAATCGGCACGGAAGCCACCGTTCCTCTGAATCGTTCCAAGTCCAAGTAACATCGGGCCGTCACGCCCAAGCAGTGCGCTTTTGTAGGTGTTCCCTCGCACTAAACTGACGACTTCACCAATAGTTGGGCCCTGAAGATCAGACACCATAACCCAACGCCCCCAGCCTCTCCCTGATCACCACGTCCAGTTCCACACCCTTCGTCATCTGTTCGGCCATCTGCTCGGTCAGTCCTCCAAAAACGCCACACCTTATGTCTCGCGGAGTCCATGCCCGCAGACTCACCGAACCGTGCCATTCCGCGTGTCGACAGGGGCTGATACCATTAATTCCCTCGCCACACCTGCCCGCCGCCCACTCATGCCTTCCGCCAGAACGCGCCCACTGAAGCTCCCCAGCCGCGACGCCATCGTGCGCGCCGTAGCCAGCTCCACGGCGATCGAGACCGGACAGAAGATCGCTGACCTGGAGGCGACTCTGCGTAGCGGTGGGAATCACAAGCCTCATCTTTCCCTCGCGCTCACTCGTTGCCGGCAGCCAGCGCGCAACTGACCAACGCCCGCATCGGCGAATAGTCCATCTCCATGCCACGCTGGATGGCGGCAAAGTACACCGACTTATCCGCATCCCAGGCGCTGTAATCCAATAGCTCGCGCCCTGCCTGCACAGCCATCACGTCCGCCAGGAGCCGCGCGATGCGCCCGTTACCCTCTCGGAACGGGTGAATCAGTATGAACTCCACGTGGCATGCCGCAATTGCCTCTTCAAGCTCACTCCCATCCAGATCGTGACAGGGCGTGTAGCGGTGCAGAAACTTCTGCTCGAACTCATTGAGCAGCGACGGAATACGTGAACTCGCGGCAAAGTGGAACCCGTCTTTGCCGATGTTCACCGAGCGTTCCCGCCCGGCCCAGTCATACAGGTTCCCCAACCAGAGACGGTGCCACTCGCTGATGTCGGCCACGCTGAGCCGGTGATCGGGAAAGCCCTGCTGCAGGACATGATCGTAAAGCTGTAGCAACAGCTCCAGCTCGACTTCATCGATCTCCGCTGGGTCCGTGATGCCCTGGCGATTGCGCAACACCTGTCCATCGGAGCCGGGCTGCCACTCACCTTCCGGGCCACTGGCCTGGTAGCGATCAGACGCCATATCCAAGTGTCTCCAGTTTCTTCCGGATCACCGCATCCAACTCGGCTCCCTTGGTCATCTGCTCGGCCAGCTCCGCAGTCAGCCGCTCCATCTTGTCATTGAAGGCTTCATCGTCGTCCTCTTCGACCTGCGCGCCTACGTAGCGCCCGGGCGTGAGCACAAACCCGTGCTTCTCCACGTCCTCCAGTGAGGCGCTGTAGCAGAACCCCGGCTCGTCAGCGTACTCTCCGCCATCACTGAACTCCGTACCACGCCAGCGGTGATACGCCTGCGCGATGCGCTGCAGATCGTCGTCGGTGAACTCGATCTGCGTGCGGCTGATACGTCCACTCGCCGTCTTGCGGGCGTCGATGAAAAGGATCTGACCCTTGCGGTCGACACTGCCGCCCTGCCCTGCGCCCTTGTCACGACTCAGAAACCACAAGCAGGCCGGGATCTGCGTGTTGGAAAACAGCTGCCCCGGCAGGGCCACCATGCACTCCACCACGTCGTCCTGCACCATGCCGCGGCGGATCTCGCCCTCGCCGCTCTGCTGCGAGCTCATGGAGCCGTTGGCCAGCACGATGCCGGCGCGGCCGCGCGATGACAGGCGCGCGAGCATGTGCTGCAGCCAGGCGAAGTTGGCGTTGCCCTTCGGCGGGATGCCGTACACCCAGCGCGGGTCGTCGCCGAGCTTGTCGCCGCCCCAGTCGGAGATGTTGAACGGCGGGTTGGCCAGCACGTAGTCGGCGCGCAGGGTCTTGTGCTGGTCGTTGTGGAAGGTGTCGCCGTAGGTGGCGCCCAGGTCGCCGTGCAGGCCATGCACGGCCAGGTTCATCAGCGCCAGGCGGCGGGTGGCGGCCATCAGCTCTTGGCCGTGGATGGCCAGGTCGCCCTTCTTCTTCAGCTTCGCGGCGTGGGCGTCCTTGAACTTCGCCGACTGCACGAACATGCCGGCCGAGCCGCAGGCCGGGTCGTAGATCTTGCCCTTGAACGGGGCCAGGATCTCTACCAGCAGGTTGACTACGCTCTTGGGCGTGTAGAACTCGCCGGCCCGCGCGCCTTCCTTGAGCGCGAACTGGCCGAGGAAGTATTCGTACACCTCGCCGAATACGTCGCGGCTGCCGTGGCGCTCGGGATCGAAGCTGAGCTTGGCCAGGAGCTGCATCAGCTCGCCCAGCTTGCCGGGCTCAAGCTCCAGACGGGAGAACTCGCGGTAAAGCACGCCTTTCAGGCTAGGATTCTCGGCTTCGATCTCCCCGAGCGCCTTGTCCAGGCGCTGAGCCAGGTCCGGTGCGGCCGCCTGACCCAGCAGCGTGCTGAAGTGCGCCTTCGGCGGCACCCAGAAGACGTTGTCGGCGTCGTAGAAGGTCTTGTCCTGGGTGAACTGTGCGGCGATCTCCGTGCGGCTGTCCGCGTCGGGGATGTAGTACTCGGCCTTGGGATCAGCCAGCCGCTTCTCGATCACCCGTCCCTGGGCATCGAACATGTCCGAGACGTACTTCAGGAACACCAGGCCGAGGACCGGGTACTTGTAGGTCGCCGCCGAGACGGAGCCGCGCAGTTTGTCGGCCGCTTCCCAGAGGGTGCGCTTGAATTCGTCGTTGGTCATTTCATCCCCTGTCGATGGCTGCAATCCTCGCAGATTGCCTTCTCATGCCGCGCTGGTCTGCCCGGCGGGACTGGGAACCGGTCATGAAAGGACAAATACCACGGCCGAGTTATCAATCATGGCCATGTTAACCCTCACCGCGCCAGCAGCCGCCGCGTCCAGTCCAGCAGCACCAGTGGCAGCCTCTCCGGGGCCGACAGCACCGCGTAGTTGTCGGGCCCGAATACCTTGGGCAGGTAGCGGGGGGCCTGCAGGTCCACGGTCAGGCAGAACGGGAAGATGCCCTGCAGGCGCGCTTCGGTGACCGATTGGCGCATGTCTTCGACGCCGAACCGGCCGTCATAGCGGTCCGCGTCGTTGGGCTTGCCGTCGGACAGCATCAGCAGCAGCCGGTGCTCGGCGGGCTGGTGCATCAGCATCGCGCTGGCGTGGCGGATGGCGGCGCCGGCGCGGGTGTAGTGTTCCGGCTCCAGGCCGGCGATCCGCAGCGCGACTTCGTGCCCGTAGGGCTCGTCGAATCCTTTCAGCATGCGCATTGACACGCCGTGCGGGCCTTCGCCGGAGAAGGCGTTGACCGAGAACGGCTCGCCCAGCCCCTGCAGGGCGACGCAGACCAGCAACAGCGCCTCGCGCTCGACGTCGATCACCCGGCGGCCGTCGCCGATGAAGCCGTCGGTGGAGCCGCTGGCGTCGACCAGCAGCGAGACGGCGATACTTCGCCGGCCGGGGCGTCGCGCCTCGTACAGGCCCTCGCGCAGGAATCCGCCGGCGCGCAGGTCGGCGCGGCCCTCCACGCAGGCGTCGATGTCGATGTCCTCGCCCTCGGCTTGGCGCCGTAGACGGACTCGTTCGGGTCGCAGGGCTTCGAACTGGCGGCGGATCCCGTCCAGGTGGGAGCTGTGACGGGCCAGGGTGGCGTCGACCCAGCCCGGATCGCCGTCTGCCGGCGAGAGCATCCGCACCGTAGTGGCGTCTTCGATGTAGGACGCGTCCGCGTGGTTCCACTCCGGATAGCGAAATCGGGTGCCCGCTTCGTCCCGGTCCTTGAACTCGAACACCGAGCGGCTGTCGGGCGGATCGTCCGACAGGAGCACTTCACGCGGCGGGTCGGGCGCGGCGACCATCCGGGTGGATGCCAGCTCGGAGAGCATGTCGCCGTACTCGTCGGGGCTGGTTTCATCGTCGCGGTCAACCGGACGCTGCAGGCCGAACGGATCCTCGGCGATCTCATGCGGCGCGTCCTGCTGGATCATCCACGCGCCGGGATCGCCCGGCTTGTCCTCGTCTTGCGTTGCTTCCCGCTGCTCGGGCCGCCGCTCCATCCGGGCGCTGCGCACGTCCTCCGGCGCCTGCCCATGATCGAACGGCTTGCCGTCCACGACGCTCGCCTTGCCCGCGCTGGCCTCACGCAGTTCACCGGTCCACCAGTCGCGATACAGCGGCATCGGTCCGAGCCGGCGGCATTGGGCCAGGTCAATGGCCCACTCCTGCAGCAGCTCCCTGGCCCGGGCGATCGACGCTTCAACCGGGCCGGGGAGATCACGGGCCGGCTGCAGCTCGGCCTCCAGGATGCCGCGCACCAACCGCTCCAGCGGCTGTCTTGCGGGCGCCAGTTCATCCAGCGCCGGCCGCGCCGCCAGGGCCAGCCGCCGCAGCCGCCGCAGCGGGGTCAACAGGCCCGGGAACCGGTGCACCACCTCTGCTTCCACGGCCTGCGCCTCCAGCACCAGCGCAGTGTCGCGGAGCAGCGGCCGGGGCTGGGCAAGGATCGCCTGCGCGCTTCCGCGCAGCGTCCTGAAGGCCTGCTGCAATGCCATGGCGCGGTACAGCTCGGACGCCGCGACCGCATCGCACGTATCCAGGTGCGCCGGCAACCAGATCGTGTCGGCGCTGGCAGCCGGGATCGTTTGCCGGTGGCGCGGATAGGCGGCGGGATGGAACAGCCGGTGCAGCATGGTTGGGCGTGCCGGCGGCAGCGCCACCCGCATCGGCAGGCTGGACCCGCAGGCGGCCGAGAGCAGCAGGTCCAGGCGCCGGGCCAGCGAAGCGAGCGCTATGGGTTGGTCGGGATCGTGCGGGTAATGACGACGCCAGGTGTCGCGGATGAAGACCGTCGCGCTGCGCGCCACATCAACAACGAAGTCTTCGGGTTCAGACACGTCGGCATCCGCCTACGGGAACATCGCGTCGACCAGTTCGCGCATCGCGCCAAGCAGGGTCGGGTCGTCGCTCAGCGGCGAGACCACCGCTGCGTTGCATGCTTCGCGAACCCCGATGCCGCTGGCCACCAGGCGACCGGCGGCGATCAGCAGGCGCGTGCTCGGCACTTCGGCCAGACCGCGGTCGCGCAGTGAGCGTAAGCGGCCGGCAAGTTCCACCAGGGCTACCGCTGTGCCACTGTCCACGCCGCTTTCGGCAGCAACGATCGCCGCTTCGGTCGGTGCCTCTGGAAAATCGAGGTCGATGGCGACGAAGCGCTGGCGCGTGCTCGGCTTGAGGTCCTTGAGCATGCGCTGGTAGCCGGGGTTGTAGGAAATGATCAGCTGGAAGCCCGGCGCGGCCTCCAGGGTCTCGCCGGTGCGGTCGATCGGCAGGATGCGCCGGTAGTCCGTCAGCGGATGCAGCACCACGATGGTGTCCTGGCGCGCTTCGACCACTTCATCCAGATAGCAGATCGCGCCTTCGCGCACGGCTCGGGTCAGCGGTCCGTCCTGCCAAACCGTCTCGTCGTGGCGGATCAGGAACCGCCCGATCAGGTCGCTGGCGGTCAGGTCGTCATGGCACGCAACGGTGATCAGCGGCCGCCCAAGCCGCCACGCCATGTGCTCCACCAACCGGGTCTTGCCGCAGCCCGTGGGGCCCTTGAGCATCACCGCCAGGCCACCGGCGTGGCACTGCTGCACGATCTCGACCTCGTTGCCGGTGGGCAGGTAGTACGGTTCGGCCGTCTCCGGCCTCATGCGCTCATCCACCGATCAGCCATCCCCCAGCACAACAGGCCGGTCTTCGACAGCATCGTCGATCACCACGAAATGCGGCCGGTACCTGAAGAAGTCGAAGATGAACATGCCAACGCCTGTGGCGAACACCGTCGCGGTCAGGATCAGCATCAGGAAGTGCACCTGGATCTTGAGCTGGGCATCGAGGTAACCCATGCCCATGATCCGCTCCAGGTACACCTGGGCGATGCCCGCAGTCCCGAACGACAGCGTCATCCCGAACATGCCCGCCACCTGCAGCCAGAACGCCCAGTAGCCCAGCGGCGAATACCTGTCCTGCGGCCGGTTGGTCAGGCCCGGCAGCGCGTAGGTGATCATCGCCATGATGATCATCGCGTAGGCACCGTAGAACGCCGAGTGCGCGTGCATCGCGGTGATCAGCGTGCCATGGGTCCACTTGTTTACCGAAGGCCAGGTATGAGCCAGGCCGAGCAGCCCGGCGCCGAACAGCGCGAAGATGGCGCTGCCGATGGTCCAGTGCAGGGCCAGCGTGTTGGGATGCTTTACCCCGCCGCGCCGCATCGCCGCGTAGGCGTAGATCGCCATGGCCGCCAAGGCCAGCGGCTCCAGCGCGCTGAAGAAGCCGCCGACCGGCAGCCAGATCTGCGGTACGCCCACCCAGTAGTAGTGGTGCGCGGTGCCGAGGATGCCGGCGATGAACACCAGGCCCACGATCACGTACAGCCACTTCTCCATCACCTCGCGGTCGATGCCGGACAGGCGGATGAGCAGGTAGGCAAGGAAGCCGGCCATGATCATCATCCACACGCCCTCCACCCACAGGTGGATGGTCCACCAGCGGTAGAAGATCGAGACGGTGTAGTTCTCGTAGTACAGCAGCGCCGGGATGTAGAGCACCGCCGAAAGCCCCAGGCCCAGCAGCAGCACCCCTTCCGTCGTGGTCAGCCGCCGCGCCTTCTTGATCGTCATGCCGATGTTGTAGAGGAACATCACCATGCAGATGACGATCACGATCTTGTGCGGCAGCGGCTGCTCCAGCAGCTTGTTGCCGGTGCCGTAGCGGAACAGGTAGCCGATGACCGCGGTCACGCCCATCAGCGTCCACAGGGCGAGCTGCCAGTAGGCAAGCTTCACGCTGTACAGCTCGGTGCGCGATTCATCGGGCACCAGCCAGTAGGTGGCGCCCATGAAACCGGTGAGCACCCAGACGATCAGCAGGTTGGTGTGGATGGTCTTGGTGACGTCGAACGGGAGGATGTAGAGCAGCGGGTCCGGCCCCAGGTACTTGGTTGCAGACAGCAGGCCGAACACGATCTGCAGCCCGAACAGCACCATGGCCACGGCGAAGTACCAGTAAGCCACCGATTGGGACTTGTAACGCATGGAAGATCTCCCGGTGCCGGCGCAGGACGCCCGCCAGTCTTATTTCATCGATCCAAGGAAGGCCACGAGCTGCTCGATCTGTTCTTCGGTCAGGGTGTCCGGATAGGTGTTGGGCATGAAGGACGTGCCTTCCGCCGAGAACATCGCGCCGGGCACCAGGTGCGCGCTGGGCGCCACGATCGATTCGCGAATGTAGCCCTCGACGTCGGTCGCGCTGCCGCTGTAGTCCGGCGATGCCAGCGTCTGCGCCGCGCGCTCCGCCATGCCGGCCATCGACGGACCGGCGAGCTGGACGCCCGGCTGCAGCGAATGGCAGGCCGTGCAGACCGGCACCGCGGTGCCGAACAGGTTTTCGCCGATCGCGCGCGGGTCGCTGTCCGCGCGCACGGGCCTGACTTCCTGCGCCTCGGCCGCGCCCTCGGCCGTGCCCTGCGCGGCCACGACGACCGAGCCTCCGGACACCAGGATCGGACGCGGTGGCCAGCCCTGGTTGTCGACCTTCGACACCCAGTCCAGGAACTTGACCAGGTTCGCGATCTCGACCTCGCTGAGGTCCTGCGTCGGCATCAGGCGCCGATGGCGCTGCTCGTCATAGAACTGGGACGGATCACGCATGTAGGCCTTGAGGTAGGCCTCGCCGCGGTGCTGCGCGATCTTGGTCAGGTCCGGGGCGTAGTAGGCGCCTTCACCAAACAGGGTGTGACAGTTGATGCAGTTGTACTTGTGCCAGACATCCTTGCCGTGGGTGACCTCCGGCGTGATGTCCTGCGCATTGGTGAGCTCGCCAAAGCGCATGTGGCTGTGAATGGTCAGGCCAACGAAGGCAAGAGCGGCCAGGGCCGTTCCCACGATGGCGAAGATTCGGGACTGCCGCTTGTTCATGGGTCCTTCCTCAGACGCGGATCTCGGGCCAGTAGGAAATTGCCGTATAGCCGGCGTACACCACAGCCACCACCATCAGCAGCAGTACAACCTTCCCGACCCAGCGAAGGATTGACTCCAGGCTTGTCGCGTTCATTCGACTGCTCCCCGACCCGTGCGGGACACACTGTGGCACTGGTTGACAAAATGTGCATTGTGCGATGCAACGTTTTCCGCGCGCGTGGCGCGATCCTACTGGGCGTGGATTTCGTCGGCGACGATGTTTCCGTCGACCAGGGTGAGCGTGCGGTCGCAGGTTTCGGAAAGGCGCGGGTCGTGGGTGACCACCAGCACCGCGCAGCCGAACTGCTCGTTGAACCGGCGCAGCAGCTCGAACACTTCCGCAGCAGTCTTCGTATCCAGGTTGCCGGTGGGCTCATCGGCCAGCAGCAGCGACGGCCTGGTGACCAGGGCGCGGGCAATGGCCACGCGCTGCTGCTGGCCGCCGGACAGCTGGTCCGGCTTGCGGTCGAGATATTTCTCCAAGCCTACGTCGGCCAGCAGTCCGCGGGCGATGTCGGTCACCTCTCGATCGGGACGGCCGTTGGCCACCATCCACGGCATCAGCACGTTTTCCAGCGCGGTGAATGCACTGATCAGATGATGGAACTGGAACACGAAGCCGATATGCCGCCCACGCAGGGCGGTGCGCGCCTCGTCATCCATCTGGCGGGTGGGCTGGCCCTGCAGATAAAGTTCGCCATCGGTCGGGGAGTCGAGCAGGCCGATCAGGTTGAGCAACGTGCTTTTGCCCGATCCCGAGGGACCGACCAGCGCGGCGAAGTCGGCGCTGTCCAGGCGCATGTCGATGCCATGCAGCACCTCGACCTCGTTGGGCCGGCCGATGTTGTAGGACTTGCGCAGCCCCTCCAGGCGCAGCACTTCGGCGGCTTCAGCCACGGATCGCCTCCACCGGATCAAGTCGCGATGCGCGCGACGCAGGCACCATCGCGGCCGCTACGCCTGCGACGGTGGCCAGCGCCATCGCCGCAGGCACCAGCATCGGCGGCAGGGGCACATCGAACAGCCCCGGGCCGAGGTTGTTGAAAGCCCAGACGAGGCCGAATCCGGACAGCGCACCGATGGCCGAACCCGCCATGCCCAGCACCGCACCCTGCACCAGGAACACGCGCAGCATCTGCGCCCGCCGGGTGCCCATGGCGCGCAGGATGCCGATCTCGCGCGTTCGCTGGGCCACGCTTACCGCCAGCACGCTGGCGATGCCCAGCCCCACCGAGATCGCTACAAAGAAGCTGATCATGTTCGTCGACATGCTTTGCGAGCGAAGCGCGTTCATCAGCTGGGCGTTGGTTTCCATCCAGCTCTCGGCCTGCAGTCCGGTGAGCCCGTCCACCCGGCCAGCCATGCTGTCGGCGGCGAAGAGGTCCTGGACGGTCATGTCGATCACGGTCACGCCGCCAGGCAGGCCCAGCAGCGACTGCGCCTGCTTCAGGTCCACGTACACGTAGCGCGCATCCAGTTCCCGCACGCCCAGCTCGAAAATGCCGGCCACATTGACCACTACATCGCCACCGTCACCTGCCTGGAGGCGCAGTTTTCCGCCCAGGCGCAGGCCAAGATCCTCGGCCAGTTTCTTGCCGATCACGGCATTGCCAGAACCGACCTCAAGCCGCCCTTCCACCATGCTTTCATGCAGCGGGATCACCTGCAGGTAGCGGTCCAGGTCAACGCCGACCAGGGCCACGGATTCCAGTGCCTCACCGCGGCGGCCGAACGCGGGCCCGGACACCACCGGGGACACCGCAGTCACGCCCGGCAGGCGATCCAGTACATCAACGACCTGCAGCCAGTTGTCGATGGGACGCAGCGCCTGTGGGCGCGGATCCTCCAGCACCAGCTGCAGCGTTCCAGCCGCGGCCGGGGCAACCCGGTTCACTTCCCGTGGTGCTTCCACCCGTATGTGCGACTGGGTGCCCAGGGTGCGCTCGATGATGTTGTCCTGCAGCCCCGCGATCAGCGCGGTGACAAACACGATCACCGCCACGCCAACCGCGATGCCCAACAGGATCAGCAGCGTCTGCGCCCGGCCCTGGCGCAGGAAACGCATGGCGATGGTGGTCTCGATCCACATGGCTCAGTCGAACCGGACGGGCAGTTCACCGCGGGTGGCGCTGCTGCCCGGCTCCGGCAGGGGTTCGATGCTGATACGGGCGCGGCTGCCATCCTCCGGCAGCGCCGTCTGGTCGATGGCGCTGGCGGCCACTACGCGATCGCCTTCCTGCAGACCTTCCACCACCTCGCTCATCGCCAGCCCGCGCAGGCCCAGCTGCACTTGCGTGCGCTGCAGGCGACCACCGCGCAGCACCAGCACCGATGCACGGTCGGAGCCGGGGTCGGCGCCGATCAGCGCGTCGTTTGGCACTGCCAGCGCCTGGTCGCGACTGCCGGTGAGGATGGTGGCGGTGACCGTCATGTCCTGGCGTACGAAGTCGGCCGCCGGATCCAGCCGCAGACGTACATCCACCGTGCCGCGTGCGGGATCGATACCCGGCGCGATGTGATGCACGGTGGCCCGGAACGGGCGGCCCGGAAACGCGTCGGCAATACAGATGGCGGGCTGGCCCACGGCCAGCATCGACAGGTTTTTCTCGTCCAGCGGCAGCAGGATTTCACCCGGTGCATCGACGGCGATCTCCAGCAGCACGTCGCCCGGCACCACGGTGTCGCCCGGCTCCACCAGCCGGGTCAGCACGACGCCAGGGGCAGTGGCGCGGATTTCCGCACGCGAAAGCTCGGCTTCGGCCGCCTGCAGGCGTTCGCGCAGCTGTGCTTCGCGGGCCCCTCCGGCCAGTGATTGAAGGGCAAGGCGCGCCTGTTCGGCGGCAGCGCGGGCGGCCACTTCCACCTGCGCTGCCTCCTCCACGCTCTCGCGGGCTACCAGCTGTCGTTCGGCCAGCTCGCGGCGACGCGCATGGGCGCGTTCCGCCTGGGCCAAGTCGGCGCTGGCCTGGCGCAGACGCGCTTTGGCGTCGGGCCGGTCCGCCTCGCGGAGCGCAGCCAGTGCGGCGCGCGCCTCATCGCGGCGCGCTTCAAGATCACGGGCGCGCAGGGTCACCAGCACATCACCCGGCGCCACGCGGTCGCCGTCCATCACCCTGCGCTCAAGCACCAGCCCGGCGATCTCGGCGCCTACCTCGACGCGCGAGGGCGAGGCCACCCGGCCGGTGGCCACCACGTTCTGGACCATCGGTCCCGCCTGCACTTCGTAGCCGGGCAGCATCGGGCCGCGCAACGCCACAATGCCCCAGGCAACCAGCACCAGCGCCAGCACTGCGACCACTGCAATGGTCCACTTTTTCGGCGCGCGCATCAGCTTCCCATGGCCACTTGGAGAAGCGGCATATTGGCTGGAACCGCAGCTCCGCGCCAACGACGCGGCCAACCCGGCCACCCGCGCATCGTCGGGAGGACCCTCATTGCTCCGCGACAGGCCCAGGGTGAGCTTGCCGATCGACTCCATTTTTTGTGATGCGTGGAGCAGCCGCGAATCGAAAGGATGAATGCTTCATGGGCATTTTCGTGCCCACGGCTCGCGTTCAGCATCTTTTCGCGCCGGCTCCACGCGTCCGGCCCAATGATCAACCACCCCCAACCCCCGGAGCCCCACCATGCCCATCAAGACAATGGAAGAACTTTTCATCCACGACCTGTCCGACACCTACAGCGCCGAGAAGCAGATGTCCAAGGCGCTTCCGAAGCTGGCAAAAGCGGTCGAGAACGAGCAGCTCGCAGCCGCTTTCGAGGCCCACCTGGAGGAAACCCTGGTGCAGATCGAGCGCATCGAGGAAGTGGCGCAGACGCTGGGGTTCAAGCTGAAGCGCATCAAGTGCGAGGCGATGGAGGGCCTGGTGGAAGAAAGCAAGGACACCATCGAGAAGATCGAAGAAGGCCCGGTGCGTGACGCCGCGCTGATCGGCGGCGCGCAGAAGGTCGAGCATTACGAGATTGCCGCCTACGGCACCCTGTGCGCGATGGCCAAGCAGCTCGGCTACAAGGATGCCCTGCCCCTGCTGAAAGCCTCACTGGATGAAGAAAAGGCGACCGACGAAAAGCTCACCATGTTGGCCGAAGGTGGCGGCAATCAGCGCGCCGCCAAGGCCGCATGATCAGCACTTCACGACGCTGATGTCACCCGATGTCTCCAACATTGCCAGATCCACTTCCGATATGTCCTGGCAGCCGGCGTCACGCATCGCGATCTCCAGATCACTCAGCGTCAGTGATTGACGGCGAAGCTCGTCATCAAAGACCTTGCCGTACCGTGCGAGCACCACCGGCCGCCCCTCCACCACACTGTCGAACAGCTTCCATCGCGCGCTGATGAAGCCCACCAGCCAGTTCAGGCCCAGCAGGGTGGCCGCCAAAATCAGGCCGCCCACGAGCGACGTGTCGTCGCTGATAAGCGAGTTCTGCACAGCGGTGCCGAGCAGGACCACCACGATCAGGTCGAACGGGGTGTACTGGCCCACCGTGCGCTTGCCCACGATACGCACCAACACCAGCACCGCCACATAGACGGCAACGGCCCGGACGATAAATTCGTACCAGGGCACGCTCATCGAGAACAGGCTTTCCAGCAGGTCTTCCATGTTTCCTCCTAACAGCCCGCGCCACCGCAGCGGTCGGCGACTCGGTGACTTCCGGCACCACTTCCTCCTCCAGCACCCGCGGCATCGGCGGGGCCGCTGTTGCTGCGCGCGGCGTTTTTTGATTTGGGGCGCGGGAGGGACTGCCCTTTCTCTGTAGCCATCGGAAAACACCTGGGGAGTGAAAGCCAAGCTCCGCCATCCCCAGTGAAACCCCGGTGATATTTCCACCGATCGGCAGGAGCGCGCGTGGCGCGCTCCTACGAGGGATGGGGTGCTATTGGATCAGTGGAAATCGCGGCTGCGCACATCGAGCTTGCCGAGCAGCGGCGTGAGGTCATGCAGGCGATGGGCCACCAGGTGCCGCACGCCGTTTTCGGCCTCCAGCTTCCCCTCCACCATCAGCAGCTGCGCCTCCAGGAACGGGCGGCGCTGGCGCTCGGCCAGCTGGCGCCAGACCACCACGTTGATCATGCCGTGCTCGTCTTCCAGGGTGACGAAGGTGACCCCGCTCGCGGTTTGCGGGCGCTGTCGTCCCACCACAATGCCGGCCGCGCGGATGTTGCGCCCATGGGGAATGTCGGCCAGGTCACGCGAGCTGCGGCACCGCCGCTCGCGCAGCCGGGCGCGCAACAGCGCCATCGGATGCCGGCCCAGAGTGGTGCCGACGGTGGCGTAATCGGCAAACAGATCCTGGCCGGCTGTGGGCAGCGGCAGCGCCACCTGTTGCTCGCGCGGCTGCGTGGCCGCATCCAGCAGCGGGCGACGCTCTTCCACCCCGGCCACCGCCCAGCGCGCGCGGTGGCGGTGGCCGGCCAGGCCGCGCAGGGCACCGGCGTCAGCGAGCAGCTCGCGTGCACGCGCTTCCAGAGCCGCCCGTTCACTCAGGTCTTCCACACCGTCGAATGACCGGGACACGCGCACCTGTTCAATCCTGTGCGCGTCCTCTTGCCGGAATCCGCGCACCATCCGCAGCCCCATGCGCAGGGCAAACCCCTTCTTGCCATCCTGCTCCAGCGTTGAGTCCCAGCAGCTCCAGCGCACATCCACCGGCCGCACTTGGCCGCCGTGCCGGCGCAGGTCCTGCAGGATCTGGTCGGCGCTGTAGAAGCCCATGGGCTGGCTGTTGACCAGGGCGCAGGCGAAGGCGACCGGATACTTCCGCTTGAGCCAGCAGCTAGCCCAGGTAAGCAGGGCAAAGCTGGCGGCGTGCGATTCGGGGAAGCCGTAGCTGCCAAAGCCCTTGATCTGTTCGAAGATGCGGGCGGCGAACTCGGCTGAGTAGCCGCGCTCCAGCATGCCCGCGGTCAGCTTGTCGCGATGATGCTCCAGCCCGCCGTGGCGCTTCCACGCGGCCATGGAGCGGCGCAGGTCGTCGGCCTGGCCGGGCGAGTAGCCGGCGGCCACCACCGCCAACTCCATCACCTGTTCCTGGAACAGGGGCACGCCGAGGGTGCGTTTGAACACCTTTTCCAGCTCCGGCGAGGGATAGGTCACCGGCTCCTCGCCGCTGCGCCGGCGCAGGTAGGGGTGGACCATGTCGCCCTGGATCGGTCCCGGGCGCACGATCGCCACCTGGATCACCAGGTCGTAGAACCGCCTCGGTCGCAGCCGCGGCAGCATCGCCATCTGCGCCCGCGATTCGATCTGGAAGGTGCCGATGGTGTCGGCGCGGCCGATCATCTCCCAGGTGTCATCGTCGCTGCCGGGGATGCTGGCCAGATCCCAGCGACGGCCGTGGTGCTCTTTCACCAGGTCAAAGCAGCGGCGCAGCGCGGTGAGCATGCCCAGCGCCAGGATGTCGACCTTGAGCAGGCCGAGCGCATCCAGGTCGTCCTTGTCCCACTGCACCACGGTGCGCCCCTCCATGCTGGCGTTTTCCACCGGCACCAGCTCATGCAACGGCTGTTCGCTGATCACGAAACCGCCCGGATGCTGGGACAGGTGGCGGGGGAAACCGATCAGCTCGCCAGCCAGCACCAGGATCCGGTGCAGCAGCGGGCTGTCCGGATCAAAGCCGTGTTCGCGCAGGCGCTCCGGCGCGGGCAGCGCATCGCTCCAGTGGCCGATGCAGCCCGCCAGCGCATCGATCTGGTCCGGCGGCATGCCCAGCACCCGCGCCACGTCCCGCACCGCCCCCGCGCCGCGGTAGCTGCTGGCCACCGCGGTGAGCGCGGCGCGGTGGCGGCCATAGCGCCCGAACACGTACTGGATGACTTCCTCGCGCCGCTCGTGCTCGAAATCGACGTCGATGTCCGGCGGCTCGTTGCGTTCGCGCGAGATGAAGCGCTCGAACAGCATGCCGATCCGGTCCGGGTCGATCGCGGTGATGCCCAGCGCGTAGCAGACCACCGAATTGGCAGCCGAACCGCGCCCCTGGCAGAGGATGTCGCGGCTGCGGGCAAAGCGAACGATGTCGTGCACGGTGAGGAAGTAACTTTCGTAGCCGAGCTCGGTGATCAGCGCCAGTTCCTTCTCCACCAGCGCCCGCGCCTTGTCCGGCACGCCGTCGGGCCAGCGCCAGCGCACGCCTTCTCCGGTCAGCGCACGCAGCCACGAAGCCGGGGTATGGCCCTGCGGCACCAGCTCATGCGGATACCGGTAGCGGAGCTCGCCCAGGTTGAAGCGGCAGCGGCCGGCGATGCGCACGCTTTCTTCCAGCAGCTCCGGTGGATACAGCTCCCTCAACGCCGGCAGCGGTCGCAGGTGGCGCTCGCCATTGGGAAACAGCCTCCAGCCGGCTTCGGCCACGGTGGTGCGGTGACGGATCGCGGTCATTACGTCCTGCAGCGCGCGCCGCCCGCGCGCGTGCATGTGCACATCGCCCGCGGCCACCAGCGGAATGCCGAGGCTTTCCCCCAGCGTCTGCAACACTGTCAGCCGGGCGGCATCGTCCGGTCCACGGTGCAGTTCCACCGCGATCCACAAGCGCCCGGGGAACAGCTGCTTCAACCAGCCGGCGTGTTCATCCTGCACGGCCGCGCCTTCCGCTTCCTTTGCGTTGAAGCTTTCTTCCGGGATCCACAGGGCAAGCAGCCCGTCGACGCCTGCCTCGAAGTCCTCGCGCAACAGCCGGTATTCACCCTTGGACGCGCGCCGCCGGGCGGCAGTGATGATCCGGCACAGCGCCTGGTAGCCGGTCAGGTCCTCGACCAGCAGCACCAATTTCGGTCCGTCTTCCACGCGCATCTCGCTGCCCACCACCAGCGCCAGCCCGGCCTTCTTCGCCGCCTGCCAGGCGCGCACGATCCCGGCCAGCGTGCACTCATCGGTGATCGCCAGCGCCTGGTAGCCATGTCGCTTGGCCCGCTCGAACAGTTCCGCGGCGCTGGAGGCCCCGCGCTGGAAGCTGAAGTTGGACAGGCAATGCAGCTCGGCGTAGTCCAGGCTCATGCGAACCACCCGTGCAGCCACCAGCCGCCCTCGCCGCGCACCGGCTGGTACACCCAGGCCTTCTGCCCGGTAGACAAGTGTGCAATGCGGTAGTCGCGGCGTACGTCACCACCATCCCACCAGCCGGTTTCGATGCGCTCGCCGCCTTCCAGCTCCCGCGGAGGTGGGCCGCGCAGCGGGATCGGATGCGGCAGCAACCAGCCCGGCCGTGGGGCCTGCAGGGAGGGGGCGGCAGCGCTTCCGGATTCGGGAAGCCAGGCTTTTTCCGGCCGGTGGTCGGCGTGCACGCCCAGCCCATGCACCGCGTCCTCACCCAGGCGCGCGCGCAGCCGTTCGCGCAGCTGCTCCCAGGCCATCGCCTGCTGTGGGCGCTCATCGAACAGTTCGCGGTGCGCGGGCACGAATGCGGGCAACTCGTCGGCCACCAACGCCAGCGCACGCACCGCGGCCGGCACCCGCGCCTGCTCCAGCCGCCCGCGGGCGAGTTCAAACAGCATCGCCTCTTCACGCTCGGGCGCCAGCAGGCCCACCGGCACCTTCGTATCGGCGCGCCCGTCGTGCTCAAGCAGCAGGCTGAAGCGCTGCACCCCGCCATCGCGCCCGGCCAGGTACGCGGCCAGGTCCGAGGTCAGCCGCCGCAGCGGAAACAGCAGCGCCTGCGAGGATGCCGTCTCGTGACCCAGCTCGATGCGCATGTCGAAACGGTCCGGCGGCCGGTACCAGTCCAGTACCACCTCACGCTCACCCGTCAGCTCATCCAGGTGCTGCAGCACCTGGGCCGGAAACCTGCGGACGATGGCATCGCGCGGCAGGGCCATCACTTCACGCAGGCTGCGCAGCCCCATGCGCGCAAACGCGGCCGCCGCCTCGGGCGCAAAGCCGGCGCGCTCCACGGGGAGCTGGCCCAGCACGCGCCGCAACGGCGCCCCGGCATCGACTGCCAGTCCATCGTGGGCATTGGCCAGCGCCCGTGCCGCGACCGGGTTTGGTGCAGCCACGATCCGATGGGCGAAACCGAGCTGCGTCAGCTCTTCCCGCAGCCTGGCCTCAAACCGCCGCCACGGGCCAAACAGCCCCAGGCTGCCCTGGATCTCCACCATCAGCGCATGCGGCCAGCGGGGACTGACCTGCGAGCTGAAGCGGTAGGCCCACGCGGCCAGGAAGCGGTGCCAGCGCGCCTCTTCATCGGGATCGTGATCACGGGTCGCCAGACCGTGGGCCAACGCCTGCGCCGCGGTCAGCGCCATGCCCCGGCGCAGGCCCAGTGCCCGTGCGGCGGGATTGACCGCATGCAGCACCCGCCGCTGGCGCGCGCCGGATACCAGCGCCAACGGCGCCTCCGGATTGGCACAGCGTCGCAGCACGCCGTCCAGCGCCAGCCGCGGCAACAGGATGCAGGCCCAGCGCATGGCTCAGCCCTTGCGCCCGATCCAGCGGATCGCAGCCCCGGCGTTGGCAGGCGCGGCACCGGATGGAGCAGCACCGAATGGAATGGGCTGCGGCGGTGCCAGCCCGCCGCGGCACTTGAGCACCCGCAGCTGCGACGGGCGCGCATCGATCGCGATCCGCAGCGCCGCCGGGGAAGGATTGCGCGCCGCCACCAGCGGGCGGGTCGCCAGGCCCAGGGTGCGACCGGCCTCGGCTGCCACCTGCAGCCGGCGCAGCGCACGGTCATCGGCCTTCAGCGGCCAGCACAACACCGCACCGCAGCTGCCTGATCGCAGGCACTGCTCGGTGGCCCACAGCGCATCGCGCTCCGTGGCGGCCTCCACCACTTCCATCTGGCGCAGGTCCACGCCCGCCGCTTGCCAGGCCGGAGCAAACGGCACGTACGGCGGCGCCACCAGCACCATCCGTTCTCCCGCCCGGCTCAGCCGCGCCAGCACCGGCCACAGCAACTGCAGCTCGCCTACCCCGTCAACCGGAACCAGGATCTCGCTCAACGCCCCCTCCGGCCAGCCGCCCGCGGGCAACACCGCATCCAGTGCCCCATGTCCAGTGGGCTGGCCTTCGGCCGGGCGCGGGGGCGGCCGCCCCTTCCAGATCCGGCGCTGCTCGACCAGCGCATCAATGGCGATCACCGCGCCCATCTCAGCCCCGCCGCACCAGACCGCAGAACACGCCTTCAATGGCGAAGTCCTGGCCCGGCTCGACCACGATCGGCGCATAGGCGGGATTGCGCGGCAGCAGCCGCAGCGCATCGGCCGAGCGCGACAGCCGCTTGATGGTCAGTTCCCCGTCCAGCCGCGCCACCACCGTCTGCCCGTCGCGGGCATCGGCGCTGCGCTTCACCCCCACCAGGTCGCCATCGAGGATGCCGTCGTCGATCATCGAATCGCCCTGCACCCGCAGCAGGTAATCGGGCACGGAGGAAAACAGCCGCGCATCCAGGCTCAGCGTGTCCACCAGTCCCGCATCGGCCCCGATCGGCGCACCCGCCGCCACCCGGCCCAGCACCGGCACCCGCAGCAAGTCGGCCCGCGCCCGCATCCCCGCCGGTCTCACTCCGCGCGCCTGCCCCGGCACAAAATCCACCAGCCCGGCCTCCGCCAGCGCCAGCACGTGCTTGCGCGCCGCCCCGCGCGAAGCCAGGCCGGCGGCCTCGGCAATCTCGGCCAGCGTGGGCGGCTGGCCATGGTTGGCCACCCGGTCACGGATGAACGAGAGGATGGCGGCGCGGCGGGGACTCAGGGCTGGGCTCATGGGGTACATTTGTACTCTAACTGCGGGAATTTGTCCTCCTCCCCCACTTCCCAAAGAGGCTTCGCAAACGACGTGGGACGTGCCCCGGGCTGGGGGCATTGCTACGCCCGTGGAGGAAACATCCTGTTTCCACACGGGGGCGCGCCGTCCCTGGCGCGCTTGCTCCGCAATACCCCCAGCCCGGGGCACTTCTTCACGATTACGGGCTTCGGCAGGCAAAGATCACTCCACGTCCATCCGCAGCCCAAATCCACGTGCTTCCATCCTGAACGCGGGCAGGGTCTACTGGATGGGCACCTCTACCCAGCTCCAGCCTCTCCCGCAATGACCTTCGCCTTCGTCACCCTGCTCGATTTCATCGGCACCTTTGCCTTCGCCATCAGCGGCGGTCTGGTGGCCGTGCGTCACCGCCTGGACCTGTTCGGCGTGCTGGTGCTTTCCTTTGCCGCCGCTACCGCCGGCGGCATGACCCGCGACATCGTGCTGGGCGTGACCCCCGTGGCCGTGGCCGACTGGCGCTACCTGGCCATTTCCCTCGCCGCCGGCCTGCTCACCTTCTTTCGCCACGGACAGGTGGAACGGATGCGCAACCCGGTGCAGCTCACCGACGCCATCGGCCTGGCCCTGTTCGCGGTGATTGGCTCGGACAAGGCTCTGCACGCGGGAATCGGGCCGGTGGGCGCGGTGATGATGGGGATCCTGTCTGGCATCGGCGGCGGCATCGTGCGCGATGTGCTGGTGGCGCAGGTGCCTACCGTCCTGCGCTACGAGCTGTACGCGCTGGCGGCGCTGGCGGCTTCGGTGGTGATGGTCATTGGCCACGAACTCGACCTGCCCCATGCACCGGTAGCGGTCGCAGGCGCGACGCTGTGCTTCACCCTGCGCTGGCTGGCAGTGCGGCGGGGGTGGCGGCTGCCGGTCGCGAGGGGCCGCGGGGACTGAAGTACGGGGCACGCTGAAGTCACGCGGCTTCGCGCGCATGGCGCGCTCCTACGGGGAGGCAGCCTTTCCGTTTTTTACCGGGAGCGTGACGACCATGACGGTCATGTCGTCGGGGTCGGCGGTCACGTTAAAGCCCAGGTGTCGGCACATCGAGAGCATGGTGGTGTTCTCGCGCAGCACCTGGCCTTCGATCACATCCAGACCAAGCCAGTCGGCCAGCTCGACCATGATCTGCATCAGCTGCCAGCCCAGGCCCGCACCCTTCAGGTCGGAGCGAACCATGATCCCGTACTCGCCCCGGTCGTAATTGGCATCTGATACCAGTCGCACCGCGCCCAGCATTTCGCCGGTCTCCGGATTGATCGCCGCCAGCGCCATCTGCCGCGCGTAGTCCAGCTGGGTCAGGCGGGCGATGAACTCGTGGCTGAAATCGCGCACCGCCTGGAAGAATCGCAGGCGCAGGTCATCGGCCGTGACCTTTTCAAAGAACCTGCGGAACATCGCCTCGTCCTCCGGGCGCACGGGCCGCACGAAGGCCTGCTTGCCATTGGCCAAGGTGATGTTGCGTTCCCATTCCCGCGGATAGGGCAGAACCGCGAAACGCGGATGGCCGCGGCCCCGGTGCAGCCTGCGTGAGGGCGCAACCGACACCCGCGCATCCACCGCAACCACGCCGTCACGATCGGCCAGCAGCGGATTGATATCCACCTCCAGCACTTCCGGCAGGTCGGCCGCCAGCTGGGCCAGCTTGACCAGCACCAGCGCCACCGCGCGCTCATCCGCGGCGGGCACATCGCGGTAGGACTTGAGGATGCGCGACACCCGGGTGCGGCCGATCATCTCGTGGGCCAGGCGCAGGTCCAGCGGCGGCAGCGCCAGCGCCTTGTCGTCGATCATTTCCACGGCCACCCCGCCGCGCCCGAACACCACTACCGGACCGAACACCGGGTCGTCGGCGATGCCGGCAATCAGCTCGCGCGCCTTGGGCCGCACGATCATCGGCTGCACGCTCAAACCTTCAATGCTGGCATCCGGTCGCAGTTCGGTGGCCCGCTGCAGAATCGCCGTGGCGGCCTCGCGCACGCCTTCGACACTGACCAGGTTCAGGCGCACGCCATCCACATCGGACTTGTGCGGAATATCCGCTGAGAGCACCTTCACCGCCACTGCTGAGC
Organism: Luteimonas sp. A277; assembly: GCF_054052045.1. Next base: position 40,530 of record NZ_JBSVRG010000003.1, on the reverse strand, counting down.
CAGCCGCCAGCAGCGCTCCGGCAGCCTGTGCAGCCGCCTCGGGATCCGTGGCCAACACGCTGGGCGCATAAGGAATGTCATAGGCCGCGAACAGCTCGGCCACCTCCATCGGATCCAGCCAGGTCCGGCCCGCCTCCAGCACCCGCTGCACCAGCGCCTGGGCGGCGGCGAGGTCGACGGTGAAGTCGTCGGGCAGGCTGGGCGGGGTTTCGCGCAGCGCGGCCTGCGCCTGGCGGTGCCGGGCCAGATACATGAAGCCACGCACCGCCTCGGCCTCGGTGGCGTAGGTAGGCACCCCCGCCGCGCCCAGGATACTTTCGGCCTCGCCGTCTGCGCCCATCCAGACCGCCAGCGTCGGCTTGCGCCGCGCCTTGGCCGGGTGCGCCCGCAACGTGTCGGCCACCGCCCGGGCGGTGTCCTGCGGTTGCGAGAGCACCGTGGGCACGTGGATGGCGAGCACCGCATCGGCGCCGTCGTCATGCAGCAACGCTTCCATGGCCTGCGCATAGCGCTCGCCATCCGCATCGCCCAGTACATCAACGGGATTGGTCCGCGACCAGCCGCGCTGCAGCAGCCCGTCGAGGGTTTCCACCGTCTGCCCTGACAATTCCGCCGGCCGGCCACCCGCGTCCACCAGCCGGTCCAGGGCCAGCATGCCGGTGCCCACGCCGTTGGTCAGTACCGCCATCCGGTCGCCCGGCAGGCTCACCAGGTGCGAGAGCGTCTCGGCAGCGGCAAACAGTTCGTCCAGCGCATGCACCCGCAGCACGCCCGCGCGGCGGAAGGCGCTGTCATACACGTGGTCCGGCAGGGCAAGGGCGGCGGCATGGGTCTGTGCGGCGCTGGCCCGGGGCGCATGGCGACCGGATTTGACCACCACCACGGGCTTGGCGCGGGCAGCCGCGCGGGCGGCGGAGAGGAATTTGCGCGCATCGCGCACGTGTTCGATGTAGAGCAGGATCGCGCGGGTGCGATAGTCGGTGGCGAACCAGTCGAGCATGTCGGCGAAATCGACATCAATGGCATCGCCTAATGAGATCGCCGCCGAGAACCCGATCGAGCGGGTATGTGCCCACTCCAGCACAGCTGCGGCAACGGCACCCGACTGGGAGACCAGGGCCAGATCGCCCGGTTGCGGACGCTGCGCGGCAAAACTGGCGAACAGCTTCGAATGCGGCGCCACCACGCCCAGGCAGTTGGGGCCCACGATGCGCAGCCCGCGCGGGCGGGCCACCGCTTCCAACGCGGCGTTGTAAGACTCCGGTCCCGAACCCATACCTCGGGTCAGTACCACCACGGCGCGGGCGCCACAGTCAGCCGCCACCCCGGCCACCTTTGCCACCGCCCTTGGCGGCACGGCGATCACCACCAGGTCGGGCTTGAAGCCCAGTTCGGGCATGCGCTTTACCGTGCGGACGCCTTCGACCTCCGGATAGCGGGCATTGACCACGCCCACCGGGCCGGCGAAGCCGCCCTCAAGCAGCTGCCGCAGCACCAGCCGGCCCAGCGAGCGTTCCCGCGGGCTGGCACCCACCAGCGCGATTGACCGTGGGCGGAAGACGGCGTCGAGGGAATAGGTGCTCACGGAAGACCGAATGCAGGAGGGACCGCCACCTTACTACCGGACGCCGGGGTTCCGGAGCCGGCGCGGTATCCTGTTGTCCCCCACTGATATTCCCCACGTCTGCCATGTCCATGCATATCTACAAGGTGTTCACCATTGAAGCCGCGCACCGGCTGCCGAACGTGCCCGAGGGCCACAAGTGCGCGCGCCTGCATGGGCATTCCTTCCGGATCGAGCTGCACGTGACCGGTGAGCCGGGCGAGCACACCGGCTGGATCATGGATTTCGCCGACCTCAAGGCCGCCTTCCGCCCGCTGTACCAGCAGCTCGACCACAACTACCTCAATGACATCGAGGGCCTGGAAAACCCCACCAGCGAACGGCTGGCCATGTGGATCTGGGACCGGCTCAAGCCGGTGGTGCCGGAGCTGGACGAGGTGGTGGTGCACGAGACCTGCACCGCGGGCTGTCGCTACCGCGGACCCTGAGCCGGGGCCCGCAACACCGCGCTTGAAGCCGGAAACCAGGCGGAACCACGAAAGTGAACGGTTCCTGCAGTGGCACGACCGAAATATGTTGCATCGCAACAAAAGCTGGGATATGGTGCATCGCACAAACCGGCAAAAGCCTGCCGGCCCCAAAGCCCCAGGAGAACCGCCATGAACCAGTACAACCAGTACAACGAACAGTTCGCCACCGCGACGCGCCAGTTCGCCGACACCGCAGCCCAGGTCAACCAGCTGGCCCTGCAGAATGCCGAGAAGGTGTTCGCGCTGCAGATGAGCACTCTGGAAGAAAGCGTCAACGCGGCGTTTGCCTTCTTCGGTCAGGCGACCGAAGCCCGCGACGGCGACAGCTACAAGAACCTGTGGCCGAAGGGCGTGCAGGTTGCCCGCGAGAACGTCGAGCGCAGCATCAATGCCGGCCAGGAAGCCCTCGCCAGCACGCTGAAGACCAACGAAGCCATCGGCCAGATCGCCAAGGGCCAGATCGAAGCCGCCACCGAGCAGGCCAAGGACGTTGCTTCCAAGGCTGCCAAGGCCACCCGCAAGAGCTGATCGAACGACCTGCTGCCGCCTCTCTCCGGCAGCGTCGTTTCCCCCGGAACCCGGTCGCGCAAGCGGCCGGGTTTTTTCATGGGTGCCGTTCGGCAACCAGACCCATGCGCATACGCTGGCCTGACTACCGGATAGTGGCTAGGATTACCGGCAGCCAGCAAGACGCGAGCAAGGGGTGCACGATGGGGGAAATTACTGCTCAGCCGGGCAAACGCCGGGAGCTGCTGCTGTTCCTGTTCCTGACCGTGGTGCTGTTCCCGCTGCTGTCGGTGATGGTGGTGGGAGGCTACGGCTTCGCGGTCTGGATCTGGCAGATCTTCAACGGACCGCCAGGACCTCCCTGATGGCAGACCATGCCATTAGCGTGACCCCTGCTTCGCACTCCCATTCGCGCCGCGCCCTGTTGCGCGGACAGCTGCACGCCGAAGCTCCGTTGCGCCCACCGTGGGCCCTGCCCGAGGCGGCGTTCACCGATGTTTGCACCGCCTGCCATGCCTGCCTGACCGCGTGTCCTGAAAGCGTGCTGGTGCGTGGCCCGGGCGGCTATCCGGTGTTCTCGCCCCAGCGCGGCGAATGCACTTTCTGCGGCGATTGCGAAACCGCGTGCAAGCCGCGCGCGCTCGACCGCGGTGGAAACCGTGACCCGTGGAACCTGCTTCCGCAGTTCGGTGAAAACTGCCTGACCGCCAAGGGCGTGGTGTGCCGCAGCTGCAGCGATGCGTGTGGCGATGACGCGATCGTTTTCCCGCGGGCCAGGGTCCCATCACCCCAAGTCAACGCCGACTGCTGCACCGGCTGCGGCGCCTGCGTGGCCGCGTGTCCAACCCATGCGATCAACCTGCATCACCTGGAGGCACCTGCCCCATGAGCGAGCGCGACGAGCTGCATATCGCCAGTCTGCTGATCCACCACCAGGCCGAAGCCGCGGACGCGATCCGGCAGCTGGTGGACACCAGCGACGGGCTGGAAATCGCCCTGGCCGACCACAACCGCAGCGTGCTGCTGCAGGAATCCGCAGACACCCGCGGCCTGATGGACAACGTGGACCGGCTGCGCGACCTGCCCGGCGTGGTCAGCGTGAACCTGGTCTACCACCACGTCGAGTCGCGCGCCGAACTCGAGCAACCCTATGTCCAGCTATCCCCAGCTATCCGGAGCAGACCATGACCACGCGTCGTGAATTCATCCGCACCTCCGCCGTGGCCGCCGCCGCGGCCGCCGCCGGCATGCCCATGCCCGGCGCCGGCAACCCCCCGGTCACGGAGGAGATCGGCACCGACACCGCCGGCCTGAAGTGGAGCAAGGCCCCCTGCCGCTACTGCGGCACCGGCTGCGGCATCAACGTGGCCGTGCGCAACAACCGGGTGGTGGCCACGCATGGTGACGTGCACGCCGAGGTCAACCGCGGCCTGAACTGCGTCAAGGGCTATTTCCTGTCCAAGGTGATGTACGGCGCCGACCGGCTGACCACGCCGCTGCTGCGCAAGACCAACGGCGTCTACGACAAGGAAGGCGACTTCACCCCGGTCAGCTGGGACGAGGCCTTCGACGTGATGGAGGAGAAGTTCCGCGCCGTGCTCAAGGCCAAGGGTGGCGACGGCATCGGCATGTTCGGCTCCGGCCAGTGGACGGTGTGGGAAGGCTACGCCGCCAACAAGCTGATGAAGGCCGGCTTTCGCAGCAACCACATCGACCCCAACGCGCGCCACTGCATGGCGTCGGCAGTCACCGGTTTCATGCGCACCTTCGGCATGGACGAGCCGATGGGCTGCTACGACGACATCGAGGCCGCTGATGCGTTCGTGCTGTGGGGCTCGAACATGGCCGAGATGCACCCGATCCTGTGGACCCGGGTCACCGATCGGCGGCTGTCCAACCCGCACGTCAAGGTCGCGGTGCTGTCGACGTATGAGCACCGCAGCTTCGAGCTGGCCGACATCCCGATGGTGTTCAAGCCGCAGACCGACCTGGTGATCCTGAACTACATCGCCAACCACATCATCCAGTCGGGCAGGGTCAACCAGGAGTTCGTCGACAAGCACACCACGTTCAAGCGCGGCAACGATGACATCGGCTATGGCCTGCGCCCCGAGCATCCGCTGGAAGTGGCCGCCGCGAATGCCGATGACCCCAATGGCGGAACCCCGATCAATTTCGACGAGTTCGCCGCCTTCGTCGCGCCCTACACACTGGAGCGCACGATCGAGATGACCGGCGTGCAGCGCGACTGGCTCGAGCAGCTGGCCGAGCTGTACGCGGATCCGGACACCAAGGTGATGTCGTTCTGGACCATGGGCTTCAACCAGCACACGCGTGGCACGTGGGCGAACAACATGGTCTACAACATCCACCTGCTGACCGGGAAGATCGCCACGCCGGGCAACAGCCCGTTCTCGCTGACCGGCCAGCCCTCTGCCTGCGGCACCGCCCGCGAGGTGGGCACCTTCAGCCACCGCCTGCCGGCCGACATGGTGGTGGCCAACCCCGAACACCGGGCGATGGCCGAGGACATCTGGAAGATTCCGCGCGGAATCATCAAGGAGAAGGACGGCTACCACGCGGTGCAGCACAACCGCGCGCTCAAGGACGGCCTGCTCAACGCCTACTGGGTGCAGGTCAACAACAACATGCAGGCCGGCGCCAACATCATGGAAGAAGGCTGGCCGGGCTATCGCAACCCGGACAACTTCATCGTGGTTTCCGATGCCTACCCGACGGTCACCTGCCAGGCCGCCGACTTGATCCTGCCCACCGCCATGTGGGTGGAGAAGGAAGGCGCCTACGGCAACGCCGAGCGACGCACCCACTTCTGGCATCAGCTGGTGGATGCGCCGGGCGAGGCCCGCTCCGACCTGTGGCAGCTGATGGAGTTCTCCAAGCGCTTCACCACCGATGAGTGCTGGCCGGAGGAGATCCTCGCCGCCAACCCGGAGTTCCGCGGCAAGACCCTTTACGACGTGCTCTACCGCAACGGCAAGGTCGACGCCTTCGGCGTGGATGAGATCGAAGAAGGCTACGCCAACCACGAGGCCGACGCGTTCGGCTTCTACGTGCAGAAGGGCCTGTTCGAGGAGTACGCCGAGTTCGGCCGCGGCCACGCCCACGACCTGGCGCCGTTTGACGTGTACCACCAGGTGCGCGGCCTGCGCTGGCCGGTGGTGGACGGCAAGGAAACCCGCTGGCGCTACCGCGAGGGCGCGGATCCGTACGTGACCCCGGGCACCGGCTTCGAGTTCTACGGCAACCCGGACGGCAAGGCGGTGATCTGGGCCTTGCCCTACGAGCCGCCGGCCGAGTCGCCGGACGACGAGTTCGACATGTGGCTGATCACCGGGCGGGTGCTGGAACACTGGCACTCGGGCTCGATGACCATGCGCGTGCCGGAGCTGTACCGCAGCTTCCCCTCGGCCGTGGTGTTCATGCACCCCGACGATGCGCGCAGCCGCGGGCTCAAGCGCGGTGACGAGGTGGTGGTGAGTTCGCGCCGCGGCGAAATGCGCACGCGGGTGGAAACCCGCGGCCGTAACCGGATGCCGCGGGGCTCGGTGTTCGTGCCGTGGTTCGACGCGGCCCAGCTGATCAACAAGGTCACCCTGGACGCAACCTGCCCGATTTCCAAGCAGACCGATTTCAAGAAGTGTGCCGTGCGGGTGACTGCGGCCTGACGGTCCGCATCCATCGTGCGTTGAACCAACTGGAGACCACCATGCGTACCGCCACTGCCGTCTTGATCCTCCTGCTGCTGGCCCTGTCGGGTTGCGACCGTTCCTCCTCCCGCGCGGAGGTCGAGGTGCAGCCGCCGTCACCGCCCATCAGTGCGCGCGGCGACGCCCGCAACGATATCGACGCGCTGCGCCGCCACGTGCCGATCGACGTCGAGGTCACACCGCTGCCGATGGCCGCGGTGGAGAACTTTGACATGCGCCGCGGCCGCGCGTATCCGATGCAGCCGCCGACCATCCCGCATTCGGTCGATGGTTATCAGGTGGACCTGAACTCCAACCGCTGCATGGTCTGCCACGCTCGTGCCAATGCCACCCGCTTCCAGGCGCCCGAAGTCAGCGTGACCCACTACATGGACCGGGATGACCAGTTCCTGGCCACGATCTCGCCCCGTCGCTACTTCTGCATGCAGTGCCACGTGGTGCAGACCGACGCCGCGCCCCTGGTGGCCAACAACTTCCTCGATATCGACAGCCTGCTGATGCAGGAACAGGTGCAGGAGCGGAATCAATGAGCTGGTGGCGCAGAGCCGGTGACCGGGTGCGGCCGTTGTGGCGCACGCTGCGCTCGCCCAGCGTCCATTTCAGCCTGGGCTTCCTGACCCTGGGCGGGTTCATTGCCGGGATCATCTTCTGGGGCGGCTTCAACACCGCGATGGAGGTGACCAACACCGAGCAGTTCTGCGTGAGCTGCCACGAGATGAAAGACAACGTCTTTGAAGAGCTCAAGACCACGATCCACTACAGCAATCGTTCGGGCGTAAGGGCCACCTGCCCCGACTGCCACGTGCCGCACGAGTGGACCGACAAGATCGCCCGCAAGATGCAGGCCTCCAAGGAAGTCTGGGGCAAGATCTTCGGCACCATCGACACCGAACTGAAGTTCCGCGAAGGGCGGCGACGCCTGGCCGAGCACGAATGGGCCCGGCTGAAAGCGAACGATTCGCTGGAATGCCGCAACTGCCACGAGTACGACTCCATGGACCTCACCCGCCAGGCCAGCCGCGCGGCGTGGATCCACCAGCAGTACCTCGGCCCCGGCCAGGCCACCTGCATCGACTGCCACAAGGGCATCGCCCACCAGCTGCCGAACATGAGCGGCGTGCCGCAGGGCGGCGTGGTTTACTGACGCCCGGCAGGCACTTCAGCATTGTCACGACCGCGACCCGGCCCCGGATAGCGACCAGGCACCAGCTCCGTTGTAGGAGCGCGTCATACGCGCGAAACCGCGTGACTTGTGGTCGGGAAGGGGCTTCGGTCCCGACGTCGTTGCCGCAATCCACGGCAAAGCCGTGATTCACGCGGCTTCGCGCGCGTGGCGCGCTCCTACGGGTGGGGCGGGCTGATGTTGCGGCTGGCTTCCAGGGGCTCGGGCATGGCCATGTGCGGTATCACGCCCAAGCATGGCACCGGCAGGGCTTCGCGCAGCAGCTCCACGTATTCCTGCTGCCGGTGGGGCACCGGATCCACGCCGCTGCCGATCCAGCCCGCCAGCCGCAGGCCGTCGGCCTCGATCGCCCGCGCGGTCAAGCGGGCATGGCTGAGGCAGCCCAGGCGCAAGCCGACTACCAGCACCACGTCGGCGCCCAGCGCCCGGGCCAGCGCGGCCTGGTCCAAGCCGTCGGCCAGGGGCGCCATCCAGCCGCCGACGCCCTCCACCACTACGGTGTCGGCCATCGCAGCCAACCGTGCGCATGCCGCCTGCAGCGGTTCGATCCGCACTTCGATCCCCGCCTCGCGCGCGGCCAGCTGCGGAGCGGTCGGCACCGGCAGGGCGTACGGATTCACGTCTTCATAAGCGGGGCGCGGATCGCTGGCGGCCTGGAGCAGCAAGGCATCTTCGTTGCGCCATCCCTGCTGCGTGTGCTCGCAGCCGCTGGCCACGGGCTTCATGCCCACGGCGCGGCGCCCGTGCGCACGCAGGGCGTGCAGCAGCGCAGCCGACGCCAGGCTCTTGCCCACCCCTGTATCGGTGCCCGTTACGTAGAGGCGGGTAGCACTCACGACCGCCCTCCGACTACCCATTCGTTCGCGATCCTGGCCATCATCCGGCGGCTTTTCCTGCTGTTGCTACACTGCGGCCATGTTCTCATCCACACCCCTCCAAGGCGACAAGGCCAGTCAGTACGAACAGCTCCAGGCGCAGGCACTGTCCCTGCTGACCGGCGAGCGCGACCGCATTGCCAACGCGGCCAACCTGTCGTCGCTGGTCTTCAACGCCCTGCCCGACCTGAACTGGGTAGGCTTTTATTTCTTTGATGGCACCGAGCTGGTGGTCGGCCCCTTCCAGGGCCAGCCGGCCTGCGTGCGCATCCCGCTGGACCGCGGCGTGTGCGGTGCTGCAGCGAGTACGCGCACCACCCAGCGGGTCGACGACGTGGACGCTTTCCCCGGCCACATCGCCTGTGACGCCGCCTCCCGCTCGGAAGTGGTGGTGCCGCTGGTCGACGGCGGCGACAGGCTGATTGGCGTGTTCGATATCGACAGCCCCGTGCCAGCCCGGTTCGACCAGGTTGACCAAGCCGGTCTGGAGCAGATCGCCCGCATCTTCATCGAGTCGCTGCAATGAGCGAAGAGAAGATGCGCAACATCGGCCCGAAGTCCGCCGCCTGGCTCCGCCAGGTGGGCCTGCACACGCGCGCCGACCTGGAAGCCGCCGGTCCGGTGGAGGCCTACATGCGGGTGCGTCGCGCGGGCTTCCGGCCCAGCCTCAACCTGCTCTATTCGCTGGAAGGCGCACTGCGCGATTGCCACTGGCAGGAAGTGCCGGACGAGCGCCGCAAGGAGATGGTGACAGCCGCCGAAGCGGCCATCGCCGACCTGCCGCTGCCGCGGGGCCAGGAAGAAGCCGGCCCGGTGACCACCACCATCATGCAGCCCGATCCCACGGACGACTCCCTGTAGGAGCGCGCCACGCGCGCGAAGCCGCGTGACGCTGATCTGTGCGGGCGGCGACGGCAACGGCAACGGCAACGGCAACGGCACGCTAACCGACGCCCTGCGCCACGATTGAATTCACGCGGCTTCGCGCGCATGGCGCGCTCCTACGGGCTACAATCGCTGCGCTTCAGGTGACCTGCCGGCGTCCGTCGTCAGGTTGAAACGGGAAGCCGGTGACGCCCGCAAAGGCCATCCGGCGCTGCCCCCGCAACGGTAAGCGAGTCCAAGGCGTCGCACACCGCCACTGTGCCCCCTGTTGATGCCACAGGGATGCATGGGAAGGCGCGACGGCCCGGATCGGAGCCGGCCATCCGGCCACTCCGCTCCACTCGCCAGCCCGGAGACCGGCCTGGAGCATGGGGTATCCATCCCCCCACCCTGGTTGCGATGCGGAGGGCATTGCGGCGGAGATGCCGGAATCCGTGCCGCACCGTTCCCGCGCCCCTGCCCTGTCCTCTGTCCTGCAGCTGCCCCTCACGGGCGTCATGGCGCGTGCCACGGCGTCCACTTTCCTGGCGGAGAGACCATGCAGCAACACATCCTTCCCCTGTCCCTTGCCCTTGCCCTTGCAGCCGTGCTGGCATCACCGGCGGCGATGGCCCAGCAAGACCCTGTCCATTCTCATCCCACCCAGCTCGACGAAGTGGTGGTGACCGCCACCCGCACCCCGGTCGCGCTGATCGACAGCATCGCCCCGGTGCAGGTGCTCGACCGCGAGGAGATCGAACGCAGCCAGGCACGCAGCCTGCCCGAACTGCTGCGTGGGCGCGCCGGCATCGACCTGGTCAACCAGGGCGGCGCGGGCAAGCTGACCACCATGTCCATCCGCGGCACCGAATCCGACCACGTGCTGGTGCTGGTGGATGGCGTGCGCATGGGCACGGCCAGCGCCGGCCTGGTGATGTTCCACGACCTGCCGGTGGACCAGATCGACCGCATCGAGATCGTGCGCGGGCCGCGCTCGAGCCTGTACGGCTCCGAGGCGCTCGGCGGGGTGATCCAGATCTTCACCCGCCGTGACAGCGGCGCGGTCACGCCGCGCTTTCGCGCCGGCATCGGCAGCAACAGCCTGCGTGAGGCCAGCGCGGGGATCGGCGGCGGCAACGAACGCGGCTGGTTCGGCATTGATGCCGCCTACCAGCGCACCGACGGCATCAATTCATGCCGCGGCTCGGCAGAGCTGTCCACCGGCTGCTTTGCCGACGAGCCCGACCGCGACGGCTACCGCAACCGCTCCATCAGCGCGCGCGGCGGCGTAAACCTGGGCGAGGCGCTGTCACTTGAAGCCAATCTGCTGCGCGCCGAGGCCGAGAACGAATACGACGGCACCATTTTCGGCGGCAACGAGTCGGACAACCTGCAGCAAGCCATGGGCGCCACGCTGACCTGGACGCCTTCTGACCAGCTGCAGCTGACGGTGCAGGCGGGCCGCTCGCGGGACGATTCCGATAATTACTTCCGCGACGGTGACGCACCGCGCGAGTTCGTCAGCGCGTTCGATACGCGCCGCGACAGCGCATCGTTGCAGGCCGATTTCATCGCGGCCGCCGGACAGACCCTGACCGCAGGCATCGACTGGCTGGAAGACCACCTGGACAGCACCACGCCCTATGACGAGGGCAGCCGCGACAACCTTGGCGTGTTTGCCGGCTATGAAGGCAGGTTCGGTGCCCAGCGCCTGCAGGCCAGCCTGCGGCATGACGACAACGAGCAGTTCGGCGGCCACACCACCGGCAGCGCCGGCTGGGGCATGACCCTGGAGAGCGGCTTGCGGGTGAGCGCGGGCTATGCCACCGGCTTCCGCGCGCCCAGTTTCAACGAGCTCTACTTCCCCGGCTCCAGCAATCCCGACCTCGGGCCGGAGAAGTCCCGGGGCGTCAACCTGGGCCTCGGCCAGCGCCTGGACGGCTGGCACTGGGAACTCGACGCCTACCAGACCCGGATCGATGACATGGTCGGCTACGACGCCGGCTGGAACCTGATCCAGGCGGACGAGGCGCGCATCCGCGGCGCCGAGCTCACCCTGGGCACCCGCCTGGCCGACTGGGACATGGCGCTGCAGCTGAGCCATGTGGATCCGCGCAACCGCAGCGGCGGCGACCTCCACGACAATCTGCTGACCCGCCGCGCCCGCAACACCGGCCGGATGGACCTGGACCGCGCCTTCGGCGCCATGCGCTTCGGCGTGACCGTCAACGCGGCCGGCAGCCGCTACGACGACGCTGCCAACACCGTGCGCCTGGGCGGCTACTCCACCACCGACCTGCGGTTCGAGTACGCGATCAACCCGGCTTGGACCCTGCAGGCCCGCGCCAGCAACGTATTCGACCGCGAGTACGAAACGGTGGCCTGGTACAACCAGCCGGGCCGCGAGTACGGCCTGTCGCTGCGCTACAGCCCGGCACGCTGAGTCTCACCGGGGCCGGCCGGATCTGATCCGACCGGCCCCGGTAGGAGCGCGCCATGCGCGCGAAGCCGCGTGACATTGATCCGCGCAACACACGTCCGGACGTACGGATTCAGGGAATACGGCCTGGTAAAGATCATCTCGGCCGATCGCCCGGCCCCCGCCATGATTCACGCGGCTTCGCGCGCATGGCGCGCTCCTACCGAGGGCACCCACCCAACCGGCGGCATCCCCGGAGGTCAGGAAGCCTGCGGGAGGGTGAGGAGGTCCTCGAAGCGGTCGATCACCGCCAGCGCGCCCGCACCGTGCAGGTCGAAGCCGCGCGGATAGCCGTAGCTGACCAGCACCACCGGCATCCCGGCCGCGCGCGCGGCGTTGAAGTCGGTTGGTGAGTCGCCGACCATCAGGCAGCGTTCCGGCTCGATCCCGAACTGCTCCGCCAGGTGCAGCAGCGGCTGCGGATGGGGTTTGCGCTCGGGCAAAGTCCCTGCACCAACCACGCCGGAAAATGCACCGTCAATCTGCAGTTCCTTGAGCAAAGGCGCGACGAAGGGTTCCGGCTTGTTGGTGCACACCGCCATGATCACGCCTTTTGCGGCAAGTGCATCGAGCGTTTCGCGCACCCCGGGATACAGCTGCGGGCTGAGCAACAGGGTGTCGCCGTAGTGCTTCATGAAGCGCGGGAGCAGTTCTTCGGTTGTGCGCGGACTGCCCACATGCTCCAGCGCGGTCTCCAGCAGCATGCCGCTGCCGTCGCCGATCCAGCTGCGTACCAGCGATTCGTCCACCTCGGCCAGGCCCTCTTCGGCCAGCATGCGGTTGACCGCAGCGGCGATGTCGGAAGCGCTGTCGACCAGGGTGCCGTCAAGGTCGAACAGGACGGCGGGAAACGGAAAGGACACGGCAAACTCCCAATAAAAGGTCCCCCATTGTAGGAGCGCGCCATGCGCGCGAAGCCGCGTGACCTTGATCAACCTGGATGGGCGGTTCTCGCGTGGGCGGGCCGGCTCAGGCGAAGAGGGGGGGTTGGAGCGGGATTTCTTCGCGGTCGCGGAAGCTGGACAGGCCGACGCCGACGAGGCGGTAACGGGTGCCGGGCGGCAGATCCACCCGGTCACGCAGGGCCAGGGCAATTGCCATCAACTCTTCCACGGACGCGGGCGGGATCTCCGGCGTATGGCTGCGGGTGATCGTGCGGAAGCGGTCGGTCTTGAGCTTGAGCACCACCGTCCGGCCGATGCGCTCGGTCTTGCGGGTAGCGGCCCAGGTCTTTTCCGCCAGCGCGCGGATGGCCGGCGCCAGTTCCTCCAGCAGGAGATCGTGCTGGAAGGTGTCTTCCGAAGAGATCGACTGCACCGGCTGGTGCGGCTGCACGGGGCGCTCGTCGATGCCGCGGGCACGCTCGTACAGGCGCAGGCCGAAGCTGCCGAAGCGCTCCTGCAGCACGTTGCGCGGGATCGCCTGCAGGTCGCCCACCGTCTTTACGCCCAGCCCGGTCAGCCGGCCCTGCATCACCTTGCCCACGCCCGGGATCAGCGCCACCGGCAGCGGGGTCAGGAATGCCGCTACCCGCGCCGGGCTGAGTACGAACAGCCCATCCGGCTTGTTCCAGTCCGAGGCGATCTTGGCCAGGAATTTATTGGAGGCCGCACCCGCCGACGCAGTCAGCCCGGTCTCTTCACGGATCTGCGCGCGAATCACCTGCGCCGTCGCCGTGGCGCTGGGCGAGGGGATCTTCGGGGCAGTTACGTCCAGATAGGCCTCGTCCAGCGACAGCGGCTCGACCAGGTCGGTATGGCGGTGGAAAATTTCCCGCACCTGCCGCGAGACGGCCTTGTACCGGGTGAAGTCCGGGGGCACGAATACCGCCTGCGGACACAGCCGTTCGGCGCGCATGGCTGGCATGGCCGAGCGCACCCCGAACGGCCGCGCCTCATAGGACGCCGCGACCACCACCGAGCGCGCCCCGCGCCAAGCCACCACCACCGGGCGCCCGCGCAGCGAGGGATCGTCACGCTGCTCCACCGATGCGTAAAACGCATCCATGTCGATATGCAGGATCTTGCGCACCGCCCCATTATCGCCGCTCACAGCGCCGGCAGGCGGCTGACTGATCAGGGCTTGAGCATGACCGGAACGGCTTCCTGCAGCGCCTCCAGCAACAGCGCGCGCTCCAGGTTGGGCTCACGCGCTTCGCGCAGCTTGAGGCCCTCAAACAGGCACTGCAGCATCAGCGCGCGGCGCGGGGCCACCTCCTCGGCCAGGCCATGGCCACCATCGGCCTTGCTGCGTGCGATCCACTCGCACAGCGCCGAGCGCACCGCAGCGTCGTAATCGTTCAGGGCGGCCGCGATCTGCGGATCGCGGGTGGCCTCGGCGGAGATTTCCAGCAGCAGCACGGAGTTCATGCCGCGCTGCTCCTTGGCACAGGAACGACCGTAGTTGTCGGCCATCAGCTGTGGCAGGTCGGGCTGGGCGTTGAGCCTGATCTCCTCGCGCAGCAGCACCAGCTGCTCTTCGACGATGGCCAGGATGATCGCGCTCTTGTTCTCGAAGTAGCGGTAGATCAGCCCGGCACTCATCTCCGCGGTCTCGGCGATGTTGGCCATGCTGGCGCCGTGGAAACCGTGCTCGATGAAGCACTGCTGCGCCGCGTCGAGGATGCGCTTGCGCTGCGCCTCGACGCGGGCTTCGGCCTTGCCGGCTTTCTGGTCCGCGTTCATTTCACCGAGCCCGTGATGGCAACCCGATCACGCATCCGGGTGACCCGCCACCGGAACTGCCTCCGGTTCCACGGCCTTGTCACGGCCGCCGAACACCTTCTGCACCACCACGAAGAACAGCGGGATGAAGAACACGCCGATCAGGGTGCCCACGAACATGCCGCCCACCACGCTGGTGCCGATCGCATTCTGCGCACCCGAGCCAGCACCCGAGGACAGCGCCAGCGGGGTCACGCCCAGGCCGAACGCCAGCGAAGTCATGATGATCGGGCGGAACCGGTCGCGCACCGCCTGCATGGTGGCCTCGATCAGCTTCATGCCCGACTCCAGGTTCTGCTTGGCGAACTCCACGATCAGGATCGCGTTTTTACTCACCAGTCCCACCGTGGTCAGCATCGCCACCGTGAAGTACACGTCGTTGTCCATGCCGAACAGGTTGGCCGCCAGCACCGCGCCCAGGATGCCCAGCGGCGCGGCCAGCAGCACCGCGGTCGGCACCTTCCAGCTCTCGTACAGCGCGGCCAGGCTCAGGAACACGATCAGCAGCGACAGGGAGTAGAGCAGCGGCGTCTGGTTGCCCGCCGCACGCTCTTGGTACGACAGCCCCGTCCACTCGACACCGAAGCCCGGCGGCAGCTCCGCCACCAAACGTTCGATCTCAACCATCGCATCGCCCGTGGACACACCCGGCGCGGCCTCGCCCTGGATCTCCATGGCCGGCATGCCGTTGTAACGCTCCAGCCGCGGCGAACCGTACTCCCAGTGGGTGGTGGCGAAGGCCGAGAACGGCACCATCTCGCCCAGGGAATTCTTCACCGACCACTGGTTGAAGTCCTCCGGGGTCATCCGGAACGGTGCGTCGGCCTGGATGTAGACGCGCTTGACCCGGCCGCGATCGATGAAATCGTCGATGTACTGGCCGCCCCAGGCCGCGGCCAGGGTCTGGTTGATGGCCGCCTGCGGCAGCGACAGGGCCCCGGCCTTGGCCACGTCCACGTCCACGCGAAGCTGCGGGGTGTCGTCCTGGCCGTTGGGACGCACGTTGACCAGCAGATCACTCTGCCCAGCCATGCCCAGCAACTGGTTGCGCGCGTCCAGCAGGGCCTCGTGGCCCATGGCGGCGTTGTCCTGCAGGAAGAACGAATAGCCGGCGGCCACGCCCAGCTCCGGCATCGCCGGCGGCGCGAACACGAAGATCAGGGCGTCCTTGACCTGGCTCATCGCCGCCATGCCGCGCTCGGCCACCGACGTCGCGCTGAGCGAGTCGTCGGTGCGCTCGTCCCAGTCCTTGAGCTTGACGAAGGCCATGCCGTTGTTCTGGCCCATGCCGGCGAAGCTGAAGCCCTGCACCGCGAACACCGACTCCACCGCCTCGGACTCGTTCTCGAGGAAGTGGTCCTCAAGCGCGTAGATCGACTCCATGGTGCGTTCCTGGGTGGCGCCAACCGGGGTCTGGATGGTCGTCATCAACACGCCCTGGTCCTCTTCGGGCAGGAACGAGCTGGGCAAGCGCATGAACAGCAGGCCCATGACCACCACCATCGCGCCAAAGATCGCCATCGAGCGGCCCGGGCGCGACAGGATGCCGCGCACGCCGCGGTGGTACTTGCCGCTGGTGTTCTGGAAAGTGCGGTTGAACCAACCGAAGAAGCGCGCCATGGGCCCGGTGCCCTGGTGCTGTTCGCCCTTGTTGATCGGCTTGAGCATGGTCGCGCACAGCGCCGGGGTCAGCACGATCGCCACCAGCACCGACAGCGCCATCGCGGTCACGATGGTCACCGAGAACTGCTGGTAGATGACGCCGGTGGAGCCGGCCATGAAAGCCATCGGCACGAACACCGCCGACAGCACCACGCCGATACCCACCAGCGCGCCGGTGATCTGGTCCATGGACTTGCGCGCCGCCTCAAGGGGCGAGAGCCCCTCCTCGGTCATGATGCGCTCGACGTTCTCGACCACCACGATCGCATCGTCCACCAGCAGGCCGATCGCCAGCACCATGCCGAACATGGTCAGCATGTTCACCGAGAACCCGAGCACGGCCATCACGCCGAACGTGCCCAGCAGCACCACCGGCACGGTGATCGCGACGATCAGGGTGGCGCGGAAGTTCTGCATGAACAGGTACATCACCAGGACCACCAGCGCGATCGCCTCGATCAGGGTCATGATCACGCTCTTGATCGACACCCGCACGAACGGGGTGGTGTCGAACGGGATCACCATCTCCATGCCCGCCGGGAAGTACGGCTCCAGTTCGGCCAGCGCCTCCTGCACGCCGGCGGCGGTATCCAGCGCATTGGCGCCGGTGGCCATGGAGATCGCGACGCCCGTGGCCTGCTGCCGGTTGTAGCGGGTATCGAACTCGTACATCTCGGTGCCCATCTCCACCCGGGCGACGTCGTCCAGGCGCAGCACCGACCCGTCCGGATCCGAGCGCACCACGATGTCGCGGAACTGCTCTGGCGTCTCCAGCCGGTCCTGGGCGTTGATGGTGGCGTTGATCATCTGGCCGTCCACCGCCGGGGCGCCGCCCAGCGCGCCGATGGCGACCTGCGCGTTCTGGCCCCGGATCGCGGCGACGACCTCGTCGACCGACAGCGCGTAGGTATGCAGCTTGTTCGGATCCAGCCAGATGCGCATGGCGTACTGGCCGCCGAACACCTGGATGTTGCCCACGCCGGGCACGCGGCTGAGCGGGTCGACGATGTTGGCGCCGACGTAGTCGGCGAGGTCGACCCGATCCATGCTGCCGTCTGCGGACACGAAGCCCACCACCTGCAGGAAGCCGGAGGTCGACTTGGCCACGTTCACGCCCTGCTGCTGCACCTCCTGGGGCAGCAACGGCATCGCCAGCTGCAGCTTGTTCTGCACCTGCACCTGGGCGATGTCCGGATTGGTGCCGGTCTCGAAGGTCAGGGAAACGGTGGCGATGCCGTTGGACGAGGACTGCGAAGAAAAGTACATCAGCCCGTCCAGGCCGGTCATGTTCTGCTCGATGACCTGGGTCACCGAGTCGCTCACCACCTGGGCCGAAGCGCCCGGGTAGGTGGCCCGGATCTCGACCGCCGGCGGGGCCACGGTGGGATACATCGATACCGGCAGGCCGGTGATGGCCAGGCCGCCGGCGAGCATGATGACGATCGCGATGACCCACGCGAAGATCGGGCGATCAATGAAGAAGCGTGCCATGGAATTCTCCGCTTACTGCTGCGAGCCGGGGGCGTCGGCGGCCGGTTCGGCCGCATCGGGATGCGCGTCGCCCTCCGCGTCGGCGGGAGCCGGGGCCGGTGCTTCGGCGGGGGCCGGCTGGGCCGCGGGCGCGGCGGCCGGCGCCGAAGCGCCCTCAAAATCGACTGCCTGCACCTGCACGCCCGGCTGGATCTTCTGCAAACCTTCAACCACCACCCGGTCACCTGCGGCCAGGCCGTCCTCGACCAGCCACTGGTCGCCGATGGTGCGGCTGACCGTGACCGGCCGGTTCTCCACCACGCCCTCGGCGTTGACCGCCATCACGCTGGTGTTGCCCTTGGGATCGCGCGCCACGCCGCGCTGCGGCACCAGGATCGCGTCCTGGCGGACGCCCGCGCCGATCAACGCGCGCACGTACATGCCCGGCATCAGCACCTGGTCCGGGTTGTCCACCACCACCCGCAGCCCGAAACTGCCGGTGGCCGGATCCACGCTGACCTCGGAAAACGCCAGCGTGCCTTCATGACCGAACGGAGTGCCATCCTCCAGCAGGATCGTGACCGGAAGCTCCGATCCGCTTTGCAGCGTGCCGGCCTCCAGCTCCCTGCGCAGCTCCAGCAGTTCGCTGGACGACTGGGTGAGGTCTACATAGATCGGATCCAGCTGCTGCACCGTGGCCAGCGCCTGCGGCTGATTGGCAGTCACCAACGCACCCACGGTCACCGTGGACTTGCCGATGCGGCCGTCGATCGGCGAGGTGATGCGGGCATAGCCCAGGGTCACGTTGGCCGCGTCCAGCGCGGCGCGGGCGGCAGCGACCTCGGCCTCGGCCTGGCGCGCGGCGGCAATTGCGTTCTCGTGCTCCTGGGCGGAGACGTAGCGGGTCCCGGACAGCTCACCAACGCGCTGTTCCAGCGCGCGGGCATTGGTCCGCGCGGTTTCGGCGCGCGCCATCTGCGCACGGGCGCTGCCGGCGGCGGCGCGGTAGGTGGAATCTTCAATCTGGTACAGCGGCTGCCCCGCCTCCACCATGCTGCCCTCGGTGAACAGGCGCTCCTTGATGATCCCGTTCACCTGCGGCCGCACCTCGGCCACCATGAAGGCATTCGTGCGACCCGGCAGCTCGCGGGTCAGGGTGACGGTCTGCGGCGCCAGCGTGACCACCGACACCTCGGGGGGCGGCGGCGGCGCGGCTTCCTCGCCTCCACCACAGGCCACCAGGGCAAGGGACAGGAACAGCGGAACGGCAACCAGGCGGACGGGGGCTTTACGCATGGGGGGAAGGCTCGATTCGGGAAGGAAAAACCGCCGGGGAGGGCCCCGACGGCAGTACATAGAATGAACGATCATTCTTTTTTTGTCAAAGCGATTTTTGCAACGCAGCATCCGCATTCAGGTTGACGGCGCAGGCTGCCCTCGCAGGTCGGCGCTACGCGGCCGACACGGGTGATGGCTTGATTCGCGGGGCGTCGGGGGCGTAACCCCGACCTACGGGGCCGGGCAGGCCGCCGGTACCAGGATCACCCCAGCGATTCGATGTGTTCCACCATACGCTGGCGACCGGCCTCGTCCGGCAGGCGCCCGGTGGCAGCGCCCAGGTTGTCGATCATGTGGCGAGGATTGCTCGTGGCAGGTGTGGCCGCCGTGACGGCCGGATGCGACACCACGAATTTGAGGAAGAACTGGCCCCAGGTGGCGATGTCGTATTCCGTCGCCCAATCCGGCACCTGCTTGCCTTCCACCGCCTCCCACAGCCGGGTGCGGCCGAACGGCAGGTACACCAGCACGCCGATACCACGCTCCTGGGCCAGCGGGAAGATCCGCTCTTCCATGGCGCGGTTGTCCACCGCGTAATCAACGCCGATGAAGTCGATCGGCTCGCTGCGCATCAGCTGCTCCAGCGCCTCATAGGTACGCGTGGAGGTGGTGGTGGCGCCGATGTAGCGGATCCGCCCTTCCTGTTTGTACTCCTTCAGGATGCCCAGCTGGGTGGGCACATCGGCCATGTTGTGCACCTGGACCAGGTCGATCGGGTCCTTGCCCACGTGCGCGAAAGACTGGTCCAGCTGCGCGCGCGCGGCTTCCGGATCGGCGCTGTCGCCACCGCGGGGCACCACGTTGAGCTTGGTGGCCCAGAAGATGCGCTCGGCCAGGCCGCTGTCACGGGCCACGTTGCCGGCCACCTGCTCGGCCGCGCCATAGCTGGGCGCGGTGTCGAACACCTTGCCGCCGTGCTCCACCAGCGCCTGCAGCACCTGGCGGATGCGGTCGGTCTCGCCTTCGCCGGCAATCCGGGAAAATGACGCCGAGCTGCCCAATCCCACCACCGGCAGCCGCTCGCTGGTGCCGGGAATCAGGCGGGTGATGATCTCGCGGGGGCTGTCATCAGCCAGCAGCAGCTTGGGATTGATCGCCAGCGCCACGCCCGCCAGGGCGGACAGCTTCAGGTATTCGCGTCGGGTGAGCATGGGTACGCCTCCCTCCAGGTCGGTTTCCGGTTTTACCACATGCCGGCCGCACGCCCGTTCGGTCGCTCCGACCGGCACGCCTCATCGCGGTTTCGATATCACCTTCGGCATCCGCGTTGTCACGAGCGTTGAATAACGACTGGTTAGCTTCAACGCCTCCCCTTCCCTTCGCGCTGCACAGCAGACCACTTGGATGCGGTGTCCTGATGCACGCCCGTCGCCCCAATGGACACCAAACGCAATCTCATCGCAGCCTGGGTCGCGCAGGAGGTCCTCCCGCACGAGGCCGAGGTCCGTAGCTGGTTGATCCGCCACTGGCGCACGGTGATCGACGTCGACGACGTGATCCAGGAGGCCTACTGCCGGATATCCGAACTCGAATCGGTGGAGCACATCCGCAACGGCCGGTCCTACTTTTTCACCACCGCGCGCGCGGTCGCCATCGATACGGTCCGTTCGGCCAGGCACAGGAGTTCTGTCTCGATGACGGAAATCGAGTGGCTGTACGTCATAGATGAAGGTCCATCACCGGACCGCGCTGCGGAGTCCGACCAGAAGTTGCAACAGACGGCGGAACTCCTGTCGCGTCTGTCCTGGACCTGTCGACAGGTGATAGAACTGCGTCGGGTACACGGATTGTCGCAGGCAGAAACAGCGCGCCAGCTGGGCGTCAGCGAGAACGTTGTCGAAAACCACATCGTGCGTGGAATCAGAAGCCTCCTGAAGGCGATATCGGAACAGGAAGCGCACGATACAAGCGAAGGTGAACACCGGTGGAGCAGCGCCACTCAATCAGGCAGTCAGAAGAAGAGGCAGCACGGTGGGCGGTCCGTCTGAACCATGGACAGATGACGGACCGTTGCCGCGCCGCCATGGAAACCTGGCTGCGGACGGATCGTCGTCATCGAGGTGCTCTGCTGCAGGCCCAGGCGGCGCTCCACGCCATTGAGACCGCGGTGGTGCATGGCCCTTCTGTGCTCGCGTCGGACAACGACGCGAACTACGGCCAGGCAAGGCGATCAGGCTTCCAGCGTCGCCGGCTCGCCATCGGCGCAATCGCGGCATGCTTCCTGGCCGTTATTTTCGTTGAGCCCGCGCGGTTGTGGCTGACCACGCCAGACCCGATCGCCGCCCCGGCTGTCCTCGACCTGGCCGATGGCAGCATCGTCACCCTCGGCGGCGGTGCGGAAGTCACCGTCCAACTGACAGATCACGCCCGCACGGTAACGCTGGAAAGCAGTCAAGCCGTCTTCAACGTTGCCAAGGATGCGAAACGTCCGTTCGTGGTCCGCTCCGGCGAGGTGTTCGCCCAGGCGCTGGGGACGGTCTACTCGGTTACCCGGGTGGGCACCAGGGGCGCACTGATCAACGTGTCCGAGGGCAGCGTGCTGGTCTGGGCAGACGGCAAAGCCGACCAGGCCATCGCCCTGACCGCCGGCGACCAACTGACGCTGGACCCAGGGGCACCCATGACCCAGGCCCAGGACCCCGGGAAGATCTCGCTGGACAACGAGTCGATCCTGGCCGCGTCGAAGCGGTTCAACCGCGTCAACGGCATCCAGATCGTGGTGGAGGATCCGACTGTCGGCGACGTCAGGATTGTCGGGCTGTTCAAGGCGAACGATCCGGAACAGTTCGCCAAGGCCGCTGCAATCGTCGCTGGCGCGCAGGTCATCCACCGGGACGGTCAGATCATCCTTCAGGGCAAGGGATCGGCTGTCACAAAAAATTAATCTGCCCAAGTGAAGGAAACCGCCAGGCACGCCGTCATCAATGGGGTACGTCCTCCCTACAGGAACCCCACGCAGTGCGCCCTACCTCCTCCCGTTTGGCCATCTCGATCGCCGCCGCCATGGTCGCGATCTCACTTTCAGTCCCCCTGCACGCACAAGACCATGCACAGGACTTCAACGTTCAACGCCAGGATGCGTCGAGCGGAATCCGCGAGTTCGCGCAGCAGGCCGGAATCCAGGTCATCGTCTCCGGCGATGACGCCCAGGACCGCATCGTCAATGGCGTGTCGGGAGCGCTGCCACCGCGCGCCGCACTCGATCAGCTGATCGCCGGAACCGGCCTGGCCGTTCTCTCGTTCGACAACGACGTCGTGGTCCTGGGCCCACAGACCCCGGCGGCGTCAACCGCCACCGAGGCGCCCGGGGACGACGTTTCGACGCTCTCCAACGTGGTGGTCACCGGTTCACGCATCGCGCGGCCAGAGCTCGAGTCGTCCATGCCCATCGGGGTGATCGACATGGACCGCGCCATGAGCCAGGGCAAGACCACACTGTACGAAACCGTATTGCAGGACGTCGCGGTCGGCCCTGGCAACGGCCCCTACAACAGCGCACCGGAAGGCCAGTACGACGGCGGCATGGCGACCATCGAACTGCGCAACATGGGCGTTGCCCGCTCGCTGACCCTGGTCGACGGGCGTCGTCGCGTGTCCAGCGGCCAGTCCTCGTCGGCGGTCGACATCAACATGATCCCGGCAGCAATGGTTGAACGCATCGAGATCATCACCGGCGGCGCGGCCGCGGTGTATGGCGCAGATGCCGTGACCGGCGCGGCCAACATCATCACCCGGAGGGATTTCGAGGGGCTGGAATTCTCGGCAACCACCGGCACCACCCAGGATGGCGGTGGCGACAAGACCCAGTTCTCGGTCGTGGCCGGCACCAGCTTCGCCGACGGGCGCGGCTCCATGATGTTGGGCGGCACCTGGGCGAAGAACGACCCCATCCACGTCTTCGACCGTTATGCGAAGGACGAGAACCTCAGCTATCAGGCCAATCCGGAAAACACCGGACCCGACGACGGCATTCCCGACCGCATCATCCGTTACAACACCACCAATATGTACCTGCAGCCGGTCCCGACCATCTTCGCAGGCGGACAGACGTATTTGTTGAACCCGGACGGCTCGGCCTACGTGGGCGCCTACGACACCTGCCATGCCGGTTGCGGCACTTCGCGCGATGGTGGCGATGGCGGCATGCCGCAGAGCCAGCACTGGAGCGACTTCATGATCGCGCCGATCGAAAACACGTCGCTCATGGGTCATTTCGACTATCAGCTGACCGATCGGCTGAACTTCGGCATGAACTTCGACTACGGCCGCTCCAAGTACGATTCCTACCGTCGCCCGTACCGCGACGACGACCGCCTGACCTGGATCAACGGTGCCGGTGGCGCGGTTGCCTACCTGGACAATCCGTTCCTGCCCGACTCCTTCCGCGACGTCATGCTGGCCAATGGCCTGGAATCAGTGGTCGTGCAGCGCAGCTACGAAAACTTCGGGCAGATGACCGACCACAGCGACCGCCAGACCTTCAACATCGGCGCCGCGTTCGACGGCGAGATTGCCGGCGGATTCCAATGGGAAGCGTTCTGGCAGCACGGCCGCAGCACCAATGACATCCACGCCAACAACGTACCCATGGCCTCGCGCCTGCTCGCCGCGCGTGACGTGATCGCCGATGAGAACGGCATTCCGGTGTGCCGCGATGAAGACGCCCGCGCGATCGGCTGCGTGCCGCTCGACGTCTTCAGCACTGAAGAACTCAGCCCGGAACTGCGCGACTGGATGATGGCCACGCGCCGCAAGCACCGCGAACAGAGGCAGACGGTCTTCGGCGCCAGCCTGGCCGGCGACCTGTTCTCCCTGCCGGCCGGCCAGGTGCAGGCGGTGCTCGGCGTCGAACACCGCAAGGAGTCCATCCACAACGTCGACGACAACGGCGCCGCGCCGCCAGCCAACGAACTGTCGCACCTGGGTACCTGGGCGCCCTACGAGCCGGAACTTGCCGCGTCCAACGACGTATCCGAGGTCTATGCCGAACTGGTAGTGCCCGTGCTGAGGGACCTGCCCTTCGCGCACCGCCTGACCGTGGAAGGCGCCTACCGCTATTCGGACTACAGCGACTTCGATTCCACCAATACCTGGAAGCTGGGAGCGAGCTGGGCACCGATCGAAAGCCTGACCTTCCGCGCCACCAAGTCCAGGAGCGTGCGCGTCCCGAACTTCGGTGAGCTGTACTCCTCGCGCGCCGTGCAGGAGATCGGCGTGCGTGATGCGTGCCTTGAAACCAGCTACCAGGCCAACCCGACCCGCATGGCCAACTGCGCCGCGCTGATGCAGGAACTGGGCGTCGACACGCCTTACCTGCCCAGCGAAATCGGCACCGGCTACGTCATCACCGGCGGCAGCCAGGACGTCACCCCGGAGATCTCCGACAGCATCAGCGCGGGCCTGGTCTGGCAGCCGCAGTTCGTGCGCGGTCTGGACCTGACCCTGGACTACTGGAACATCAAGCTCGACAACATGATCACCGCGGTCTCGCGGCAGAACATCCTGAACCTGTGCATGGACCTGCCCAGCAGCGACAATCAGTTCTGCGACCGCATCACCCGTGACTCGCGCGGCTATGCCGAAGGCGTCGATACCAGCTTCATGAACGTGTCCGAGTCCGAGGCCAAGGGCATCGACCTCGGCGCGAACTACCGCTTCGACCTCGGCCCGGGCCGGCTGAGCATGGGCCTGCGCGCCAGCTACCTGCTCAAGTACGAGACCACCACCCTGCCGGGCGTGGACACCAGCCGGATCATCTACGACGGCGGCTACCAGAACCCGGAGTTGCGCGGCAACCTGTCGTTGAACTACGACATCGGCGACTGGGAAATCGGCCTGAACAACCGTTACTGGGGCAAGACGGTCAACTACACCAACGTGTCTGACGAGGCCTACGAGGGCAACAGGCTCCCGGCGCGGCTCTACAACGACCTGACCGTCGGCTGGCATATGAACGAGCGCACCACCCTGCGCGTGGGCGTCAACAACCTGTTCGACACCCAGGTGCCGTACCGGCCGCGCATCTTCAAGGGCGGCGGTGGCGTTTACGACGTCTACGGCCGCTACTTCTACGTCAACGCAAAGTTCAGCTTCTGATGGCACCCAACCACAGCGTAGTAGGCGCGCCCTCGTGTTGTTCACATGAGTGGCGCGCAATAACCGATACCGGAGTAAACATGATTCTGACCGTCAACCCGAACAATCTGGCAAGCCAGTTGCACACCAGGAATGCAAGCCGCAGGGGAGGTGCGAAATGATGCGAACAGACGCCTGCCTGCTGTCCGCCTGCCTTGCCGTAGCGCTGGCCGCCTGCGCAGCAGCGGAAACACCCGCACCGGAAGCCGGCAGTCTGCCGGCGGTCGCCGCCCACCGCGGCGGGGCGATGCATCGCCCCGAGAACACCATCAGCGCGTTCGACCATGCCATCGCGTTGGGCGTGGACGTGCTGGAGCTCGACATGGTGATGACCGACGACGACCAACTGATCGTGCATCACGACGCCACCATCAACCCGGACATCTGCACTCCCGACCCGGGCTCGAACGTTGTGGCTGGGCCGGTCCGTGGCCTGACCCTCCAGCAGACCCAGGAGTTCGACTGCGGGACGCAGGTGCGCGACATCTATGACGTGAAGGGCTTCAAGGCGGTGCCGGGTGCGCGCATCCCGACGGTGGATGAAGTCCTGCAGCGCTACCGGAACCAGGACGTCGTCTTCTATGCCGAGACCAAGGTGCCCAAGTCCATGCCGGGCGTGACCGATGTGGATCCGGTGGCATTCGCGACCCTGGTGGAAGCAGCAGTGCGCCAGAACGGGCTGGAAGACAGGTTCATCCTGCAATCGTCCGACTACCGCACCATCGACGCCCTGCACGCGATCAACCCCCGCATCCGCACCTGCCTGCTGGGCGCGCACAATTGGGACCATCGCGACTTTCTCGCGACGCTGCAGCAGCACCACGCCACCTGCATCCTGCTGCGCGACTCCATTGCCGACAAGGACGATGTGCAGGCGCTGCAGGACGCCGGTGTGCAGGTCTATTCGGAAGTCGTCGACACACCGGAGGCCTGGCGCAGGTACCTCGATCTCGGCGTGGATGTCCTCTTCACCAACCACCCGGAAGGCGCGATCGAGTTCGTGGAGCAACAAACCCAGTGACGCGAAGGGCGCCTCACTGAGTCAGTTGGGCAGCCCACCACGCGCATCAGCGCACCGCCAAACGAGGCAGCGGTTGTTGGCCGGCATCGCCAAGTCCGTCACCAACCGCAGCCCCGCATCGTTGGCCAGCCCATCCACTGCCTCGAAGCCACGGATCCCGGACTGCGGGTCACGCGCCTTCAGCCAGGCATCGAACTCCTGGTTGCTGTCGCTGGTGAAGGCCCCGTCGTACTTGAATGGTCCGTATGCCACCAGCTTGCCGCCGTCCGCATCGGCCAACACCTGGCCCACCCCGCTGAAGAACGACTGCACCGCGTCCCAGCCCATGATGTGCAGCGTATTGGCGGTGAACACCGCATCCGCATCCACCGCCGGCCACGGCGACTGCGCCACGTCCAGCACCACTGGTGCCGGCGTGTTCGGCAATTGCGCATCGTCCAGCCAGGCGCGGATGCCCGGCTGGTTGTCCGCCACGTCGCTCGCCTGCCACTGAAGCCACGGCATCGCCTGCGCGAAATGCACCGCGTGCTGGCCGGTACCGCTGCCGATCTCCAGCACCCGACGGCGATCGGTGAAGTGCTCGCGCAGGACGGCAAGGATGGGATCGCGGTTGC
Source organism: Luteimonas sp. A277 (assembly GCF_054052045.1). Next base: position 13,837 of record NZ_JBSVRG010000003.1, on the reverse strand, counting down.
GGTCGCAGGCAGGGGCGTGTGGTTTTGGAAAGATCATGACAGGCTCAACCGGATCACCAGCGCCGCCAGAGTAACGAGCAACACCGGCAGCGTCAGCACAATTCCCACCTTGAAGTAGTAGCCCCAGGTGATTTTGATGTCCTTGCGGGCCAGCACGTGCAGCCACAGCAGCGTGGCCAGGCTGCCGATCGGTGTGAACTTCGGCCCCAGGTCGCTGCCGATCACGTTGGCGTAGATCATTGCCTCGCGCACCGCGCCCTCGGCCTGGCTGGCATCGATGGACAGCGCCCCCACCAGCACGGTGGGCATGTTGTTCATGATCGAAGAGAGGAAGGCGGTCAGCAGCCCGGTGCCCATCGTCGCCCCCCACAGGCCGTACTCCGCGAACCCATCCAGCAGCACCGCGAGATGGTCGGTCAGCCCCTGGTTGCGCAGGCCGAACACCACCAGGTACATGCCCAGCGAGAACACCACGATCTGCCAGGGCGCATCCCGGATCACCCTGCGGGTCGAGATCACGTGCCCGTTGGCAGCAACCGCCAGCAGCACCAGCGCCCCGGCCCCGGCCACGGCGCTGATCGGCACACCAAGCCGCTCAAGCCCGAAGAACCCCACCAGCAGCAGCGCCAGCACGGCCCAGCCCGCATTGAATGTGGTGCGGTCCACGATCGCCGATCGCGGATCCTTCAACTGGGTCGCGTCATAGCTGGCCGGGATTTCCTTGCGGAAGAACCACATCAGCATGAGCAGCGTGGCGCCGACCGACACAAGGTTCACCGGCATCATCACCGAGGCGTACTCGGCGAAGCCGATACCGAAGTAATCCGCTGAAACAATGTTGACCAGGTTGGACACCACCAGCGGCAGGCTGGCGGTATCGGCGATGAACCCCGCTGCCATCACGAACGCCAGCGTGGCCGCGGGGCTGAACCGCAGCGCCAGCAGCATGGCGATCACGATTGGCGTCAGGATCAGCGCCGCACCATCGTTGGCGAACAGCGCCGCCACCGCCGCACCCAGCAGGATCAGCAGCACAAAGAGCTTGCGCCCGCTGCCCCTGCCCCAGCGCGCGACATGCAGCGCGGCCCATTCGAAGAAGCCAGCCTCATCCAGCACCAGACTGATGATGATCACCGCCACGAAGGTGAAAGTGGCGTTCCAGACAATGGCCCAGACGGTCGGAATATCCGACAGCGTCACCACGCCCGTCAGCAGTGCCAGCGCGGCGCCGAACATGGCGCTCCAGCCCACCCCCAGCCCCCGCGGCTGCCAGATGACCAGAACAATGGTGGCAATGAAGATCAACAGCGCGAGCAGCATGGATCAGGCTCCGCCGGTCCGGGTGTCCCTGGAAGCAGGGCGGGAGGCCGGTAGGCAGCGGGTTTCATCACCGCCGCAGCAGTTGCGCGTGAGGAATTCGACAAGCCCGTTCATGGCCTCGAAATCGGCGCTGTAGGAAATGTTCCGGCCGTGCGCCTCTCCTTCAATCAGCCCTGCCGCCGTCAGCTCCTTGAGATGGAATGACAGCGTCGCCCCCGGCAGAGACAGGGTCTCGGCGATTTCGCCCGGCGTACGCCCTTCGGGCCCAGCCTCGACCAGCAGGCGGAAAATGGACAGCCGCTTGGGATGCCCCAGGGCGGCCAGTGCAACGGTTGCATCATTCAGTTCCATTTTTCTAGAATAGTCGAATTGAATTGCAAGAGGCAATCATGCCGCACCCCGACGAACTGCCCAACGTGTCCCCTGCCGCCCTTGAGACGCCCACCCGTGAAAGCCTGGGCGTGCCTGGCTCCGCGCACCCGCCGCGGATCCTGGTCCTCTATGGGTCGCTGCGGCCGGAATCCTACAGCCGCAAGCTGGCGCTGGAGGCCGAACGCCTGTTGCGCCGCTTCGGTGCCGAAACCCGGGTCTTCGATCCACACGGCCTGCCGATCCAGGGCAGCTGCGAGACCGACCACCCCAAGGTCCGGGAGCTGCGCACCCTGTCCGAATGGTCCGAAGGCCACGTGTGGGTCAGCCCCGAGCGCCACGGCACCATCACCGCCGTATTCAAGAACCAGATCGACTGGCTTCCCCTGGAGGAAGGCGGCGTGCGCCCGACCCAGGGGCGCACCCTGGCAGTGATGCAGGTCAGCGGCGGCTCGCAATCGTTCAACGTGGTCAACGCGCTGCGCGTGCTGGGCCGCTGGATGCGCATGGTCACCATCCCCAACCAGTCATCCGTGCCCAAGGCCTGGCAGGAGTTCGACGAGCAGGGACGCATGAAGCCTTCGCCCCTCTACGATCGCGTGGTCGACGTGATGGAAGAGCTGGTGAAGTTCACCCTGCTGGTGCGTGACCGCAGCGACTACCTGACCAGCCGCTACAGTGAACGCAAGGGCGACCTGGCCGCCGCAGCGCTGGCCAGCGCCTCCGGCGCCTCCGCCGCGAGAGCCGCGACATCAACCGCAAGCTGAGGAACCACCATGGACGCGACCATCTATCACAACCCTGCCTGCGGAACCTCGCGCAATACCCTCGCCCTGATCCGGCACGCGGGCATCGAGCCAACGGTGATCGAGTACCTGCAGGATCCGCCCACGCGCGAGCGACTGATTGAACTGATTACAGCCGCCGGCCTCAGCGTCAGGGACACCCTGCGCCAGAAGGGGACACCCTACGCCGAACTTGGCCTGGACGATCCAGCGCTGACCGACGATCAGCTGCTCGACGCCATGTTGGCCAACCCGATCCTCATCAACCGGCCCTTTGTCATCACTTCGCAGGGCACCCGTCTGTGCCGGCCGTCGGAAGTGGTGCTCGAGATCCTGCCGCCGCTGACCCAGCCGTTCACCAAGGAGGACGGCGAAGTGATCAGCGCCCAGGACTGACAGCAGGCGGCCGGTAAAGCGCCCACTGCTTGTATGCTCTGCCCTGACCACAGGGATCAAGGCAGGGGGGCCTGGGTGGCAGACGCGGACAGCAAGCAGGCAGCGGGCGACGACGCCGCTGCGATCTTCATCGCCAAATGGCAGGGCGTGACCGCCTCGGAGCTCTCCACTTCGCAGAGCTTCCTGATCGACCTGTGCGCGCTGCTGGGGGTGGATGGCCCGCACGCCACCGCCGAACAGGACTACATGTTCGAGCGCCCGATCACCTTCCACCACGGTGACGGCAGCACCAGCGCCGGGCGCATCGACCTGTACCGCCGCGGCGCTTTCGTACTCGAGTCCAAGAAGATCCGCGCAGGCGCCCATACCAAAGGCTTCGACGACGCGCTGCTGCGCGCACGCAGCCAGGCCGAGAATTACGCCCGCGCGCTGCCGGCCGCAGACGGCCGCCCTCCGTTCGCGGTGGTGGTGGACGTGGGCAACCGGGTCGAGCTGTATTCCGAGTTCAGCCGCTCCGGCGGCACCTACGTGCCCTTCCCGGATCCGCGCAGCCACCGCATCCAGCTGGCCGACCTGGCCAAATCAGAAATTCGTGAGCGCCTGCGCCGCGTCTGGACCGACCCGCTCAGCCTCGACCCCAGCCGCGAATCGGCCCGGGTTACCCGCGAGATCGCCGAACGGCTGGCCAAGCTCGCCCGCAGCCTGGAGAAAAGCGGCCACGACCCGGAGACCGCCGCGCAATTCCTGATGCGCTGCCTGTTCACCATGTTTGCCGAGGATGTGAAGCTGCTGCCGGTCGACAGCTTCCGCACCCTGCTCACCCGTCACCGCGAGCAGCCCGACGTGGCCATGCGCATGCTGGCCCAGCTGTGGCGTGACATGGATGCCGGCGGCTTCTCCGCCGTACTGGCCGGCGATGTGCTGCGCTTCAACGGCAAGCTGTTCAAGCAGCCGGACACCCTGCCGCTGAACACCGAACAGCTTGACCTGCTGGTGGAAGCCGCCCGCGCCGACTGGAAGCACGTGGAGCCGGCCATCTTCGGCACCCTGCTCGAACGGGCGCTCAGCCCGAAAGAACGCCACAAGCTCGGCGCCCACTACACCCCGCGCGCCTACGTGGAGCGGCTGGTGCTGCCCACCGTGATCGAGCCGCTGCGCAAGGAGTGGAATGAAGTGCAGGTGGCTGCTCTCACGCTGTCGGCCGAAGTCGGCGAAGCCGACGAGGCCGACAGCGCGACAGCGCGACAGCGCGACAGCGCGACAGCGCGACAGCGCGACAGCGCGACAGCGCAAGGAAAGCATCAGTTGCGCTGCTTAGAAAGTTCCATCTGCGACTATGCAATATCCGGGTTTTGGACCCGGCATGCGGCAGCGGAAATTTTCTTTACGTCACCCTCGAGCACCTCAAGCGCCTGGAAGGTGAGGTACTCAATGCCCTGGACGAACTCGACTACCGCCAGACCGGCCTGGCCCTGGACGGCGAGCGCGCCGACGCCGCCGCCGGCGAAACCGTGGACCCGCACAACCTGCTGGGCATCGAACTCAACCCCCGCGCCGCCGCCATCGCTGAGGTCGTGCTGTGGATCGGCTACCTGCAGTGGCATTACCGCACCCGCGGCGACGTGCATCCGCCGCAGCCGGTGATCCGTGATTTCCGGAATATCGAGAACCGGGATGCGGTGCTGGCGTACGACCGGGTGGAGTGGGTCACCGACGAGCACGGCGTGCCGGTAACGCGCTGGGACGGCGACACCATGAAGGCTTCACCGGTGACTGGGGAGCCGGTGCCGGATGAAAGTGCGCGTAAGCCGGTGGAGAAGTACGTCAATCCGCGTAAGGCCGCGTGGCCGGAGGCGGATTTCGTGGTGGGGAATCCGCCGTTTATTGGCAACAAGCGCATGCGCGCCGCGCTCGGCGATGGCTATGTGGAAGCACTGCGTAGTGTCTGGGAGCAGGTGCCCGAATCGGCCGACTTCGTCATGTACTGGTGGCACTATGCGGCGCTGTTGGCACGACGCGGCGCACTCGAGCGGTTCGGACTCATTACTACGAATGGCATCCGGCAGGCATTCAATCGACAGGTGCTTTCAAAGCATATGTCGAGCCCAGATTCACCGTTGTCGTTAGTGTTTGTGGTTCCCGATCATCCTTGGGTTGATTCACAAGATGGCGCCCAAGTACGAATCGCGATGACTGCTGCTGCCGCTGGCTCGTTCAACGGGATCTTGTCAACGGTCGACGCAGAGATTCCCGGAGCCAACGACGAGCTGGATGTCGTACTCAAACGCCAGCGAGGAAGGATCTTTGTTGATCTTCGAACCGGGGTAGATGTTGCATCTGCAGGGCCGCTAACGTCGAACGTGGGCCTGGCGTCACGGGGTGTAACACTTGTTGGCCAAGGATTCCTCGTGCCGGACGAACATTTCACTATGGTGGCGGACGCTGGTCGTCACCTTAAGCCTTATCTAACGGGGCGAGTGCTCAGCACAGGGGCGCCGCGGCCGATGGTATTGGACTTCTTCGGGTTCGATGAAGATGAAGTTCGACTGAGGGCGCCTGGCGCCTATCAATGGATAGTTGATCGAGTCAAACCGGAAAGAGCGCAAAATAATCGCGCTACCTATCGCGATAGGTGGTGGGTATTCGCTGAGCCACGCACTGCATTTAGAAAAGCCGCTGCAGGTCTCCCAAGGGTGATCGTAACCCCGCGAACGGCCAAGCACCGCTTCTTCCAGTTCGAGCAGCCTATCGTGCAGTTCGAAAGTGAAGTGGTAGGAATCGCACTGGCTGATCCGATATGGCTCGGAGTCCTATGTTCTTCTGTGCACATGGCGTGGGTGGAAGCAAATGCTGCCTCCTTCGGCGCCTTTGTTGGGAACATTCGGTACAACCAAACCCGGTGCTTTGACCCCTTTCCCTTCCCGGGTTCTTTGCTGGCGACTACGGTAGACCCCTCCACTGGCAGCACTACAACTAATACAGCGACCCGGGATGATCAAGGTGCTTTTTGTCATCAGCTCGTCAGCGGTATCCGCAACCTGGCAGAACAACTCGACGCCCACCGCAAGCGCCAGCAGCAAGCCCACCCGGGCCTGACCCTGACCGGCATGTACAACGTGCTGGAAAAGCTGCGCAGCGGCGAAGACCTGACTCCGAAGGAGCTCACTTTCCACGAACAGGGTCTGGTCTCCGTCCTGCGCCAGCTCCACGACGAACTCGACGAAGCCGTCCTAGGCGCCTACGGCTGGGCCGACCTCGCGCCGACTCTGCGTATTGCCCACGGCAATCTTCCGCCGACAGCAGATGTCTCTCGCGAAGACGCGAAGAGGAGATTTGAGGAGGCGGTGTTGGAGCGGTTGGTTGCCCTCAACGCCGAACGCGCCGTTGAAGAAGCCCGCGGCCACGTCCGCTGGCTCCGCCCCGAATTCCAGAACCCCGAAGCCGAACGCGCCCCCGACCAGCCCGGCCTCTCCACCACCCAGGCCCAGCCGACCGCCGAGCAGCCAACTGCAGTCGTGCCCGCCAAACCAACTCCTTGGCCCAAGGACCCCATCGACCAGGTCCGCGCCGTCGCCGACCTCCTCGCCGCCAGTCCCATCCCCCTTTCAACCGACGAGATCGCCGCCCGCTTTACTGCCAGGGGCCGCTGGAAAGAACGACTGCCCAAGCTCCTGGAAATGCTCGTGGCCCTCGGCTCCGCCCAGGAAAAGGACGGAACATTCACCGCATAACTGGTGTTAGGCGCGCCTGACGGGAGTAGCCACTTGAGCCCTCACGAAAAATCAATCATTAGGCACACGCGCTACTTTTGGGCACTGATTTCTCTTGCACTCCTCAGTCCTGTACTGGCCTCACTCCCTCCACTTCATCCATCTTTGGCTGTCCCAGACGCGTTTTCTCGTAGTGGCGCCTTCGTAGTTTCGTTTTCTTTGGCAGCCGAGTTCTTTGCCATTAAAATATTCAACGCCCTCAAGCCGGCTGGCGGCAACTTCGTCCCCCCCGATCGTGCCGCTATCTCAACTAAGTACAGGGGTCGCCCAAGCTTCATGACCAAAGTTGTACTCATCTTTGCCGCAATAGGGACTTTAATAAGCAGCTATGGTGATCTGCTACTTTGAAAAGCGGCGGCTTAACTTAGGTGTTATACGGCAGGGAGAGTGCTGTGGCTGACATGAGTTCTGAGAAGCAGAAGCAGCTTGCGGTCAGAATCGCAGCTACTGCCAATGCCGTTGAGAAGGAAGCACTCCGTATCTGGATCGAGAGGCTGCTTGCTCTGAAGGCAGCTGACCTTCCGACTTCTGTGAAGGCAAGAAAGGCAATTTCTCTGACAGCCGAGAGTAAGGTTGTCCTTCCTACCGTCAAGATTATTGCACGCGAGACAAAGCGGCTAGCTTGGGATGAGCGCGGAATTACAGCTAGATTGGGGCTCGGGGGCGCGGCAATGGGTGTCGCATTGTTCGGTGGCCAAGGAGCGGGCATCGCTGCACTCGGCACAGCTATTGGCGTTCCACTATGGGTGGTCTTCGGCGCCGGCGCAGCATTCGTTGGGGTGCTGTACGAAGAGATCACTGGCAAAAGGCCGAGCAGCAAAACTACCTACACCGTGATCGACGGAGAACGGAAGGATCCAGAGGATGCCGCATAACAGTTCGTTCAAGCCGAAACCGCTTCGCGGTTCGGCTTAACTCAAGGTGTTAGGCCGCTTCACACATCCAGGGGAACTGAAATGAAAAGGCTTTTGCTCGTACTTCTTGGTGCACTTCTCGCATCGTCCAGCCTGCACGCTCAGACTAGGTGCTCCACAGACTCCTTCGGCAACACCACCTGTCGAGATGGCTACGGCAACACTAGCCGTACTTCCACAGACTCTTTTGGCAACACCGTCACTCGCGATAACCGGAGCAACATTATCCGCGGATCAACCGATTCCTTCGGCAACACGACTCACCGCGACAACAGGGGCAACACTGTTCGCGGGTCAACCGATTCGTTCGGGAACAGTACTTACCGCAGCAACACTGGCAGTACCATTCGCTCAAGTACCGATTCCTTCGGTAACACTACGTATCGTGATAACAATGGCAACACGGTACGTTGCAACACAGATAGCTTCGACAATACCACTTGCCGGTAAGCAGCCTAACAATGCGTTCAAGCCGAAACCGCTTCACGGCGGCTTAGTTTAAGGGGCAGGGCTCATGTCAGACATCTCTACGACTCCTCAATCCAACCTTTACCGTCTCTGGTCGGTCCCTTTGTTGGCGTTCTCTGGATGATCGGGTCGCACCTGGCCCGGTGATGCGACGCGAGGGGATCCCACGGATGCGATGGCCCTGGCGGCTGCTCCTGAGCATCGTGGGCGCGCTGTCGGCGGGAGTGATGGCGGCGCTGGCCGTGACCATCGTGGACCTCTATCTGACCGGCCACGGCCACTTGCCATTGAACCAGATGGGCATCGGTCGCCTCGGCCCGCAGGTGCCCGTAGGCGATGTGATCTTGCTCGCGAGCATGCTGCTTTCCGGATTGTTCGTGTGGTTCATTCTTCGCGCTTTCACGAGGTCACGCTGATGTCACCTACCCAGCATCTTTTCGCAGCCTGCCTGGCGATGGTGGCTCTCACCTTTGTCGTCGGCCTGCACATGTTCCGCATCCGCGTCGGCGAGATGATGGCCCGGCGGATCCATCCGCAATCGGTCGCGCTCTCCGGACAGCGCGCGCAGCGCCTTGAGGATTCGCGCGCGTCGGACAACTTCAGCCACCTGTTCGAGGTGCCGGTGCTGTTCTACCTGCTGTGCGCGGTGGCCATCGGCACCGGCCACGTCCCGGTCTGGCTGCCGGCGCTGGCGTGGCTGTTCGTGCTGTCGAGGATTGTGCACAGCGCGATCCAGTGCAGCTACAACAAGGTGATGCACCGGTTCGTGGTGTTCCTCGTCAGTTTCTTCCTGCTACTGGCGATGTGGGCAATGTATGCCGTGTCGTTCCTGGCCCTATAGGATCGGCAGCTATGCCTATTGGTGACCCGACCCGGCAGGTTCCCGAATCCGAAAGGAAGGGCTGAGAATGGAAGCGTGCCCGGACACCGGGACACAACAGAAGGGAGTCTGTGATGGGATTGAAGGCATTGTGCGCGGCCGTTGCTCTGATGGCCGCAGGTTCCGTGCACGCCAGCACCGGGTGCGAACTCAGGATCAGACCTGAAACCAGCGGCTTTTTCCTGAGCCCGACGCTCGACAAGGTCACCGTGGTGGAAGCCAAGGCTTCCGGCCCGGACAAGCCCTGTCTGTTCATGGCGGGCGATGAGCTGCTGCGGATCAACGACCAGGTGGTTCCGGGGCGCAAGGCCAGGGAAGTGATGAAATATTGGGAGTCCCTGCCTACTGGCGCTGCGCTGGACTTCAGCGTCCGTCGCAACGATGAGGTCATTTCGCTGGTCATCGACTGATCGGGAACCGGTATTTGCACAGGATCTGAGCCGATCGCCGCATGATCAAAGCCGGTGAGGGCGAAATCGCCAGCGTCCATGATCGAATCGCGGGCTTGCCGCTCTGGGCCTATTGCCTGGTCAGTGCCCTTCGCGCCCGGCGGCGTCGGCCGCGCGCGCTGCGCGGAACTCGCTGTCCTCATCCCACTCCGGCCAGGCTTCCGCGTCGGCCACGTCCTGCACCAGCCGCAGCACCACTTCCGTGTCCTCGGTGGGTCCGCGCATGTCCCACCAGTCGCCGAACTCGTCGCTGGGCTGGTGGTAATGCCTGTCGAAGTATTCGGCGCGTGCGGCCATGCCGCCCTCCACGCCGCCCTCGACCTGGTCCATGCCGGGGCCCACGGTGATGGCCGGCACGCCGGCCTGGGCAAAGGCGAAATGGTCGGCGCGGTAGAAGAAGCCGGCCTCCAGGTTCGGATCGGCCGAGTACCTGCGGCCGAGCGCCTGCGCGGCTGCGGCCAGGTCGCGCTCCAGCGACACCTTGCCCAGCCCCCAGCTTGAGATGTCATGGGTGGGGCCATCGGGGCTCCACATTTCCATGTTGATGGCCGCGGCGGTGGTCTCCAGCGAGCGCAGGGGATTGGCCGCGTACCAGGTGGCGCCGAGCAGGCCGCTCTCTTCCGCGGTGAGGGCGATGAACAGCACGCTGCGCGAGGGGCGTGGGCCTTCCGCCATGACCCGCGCGATCTCGATCATCGAGGCGATGGCGGTGGCGTTGTCAACCGCGCCGTTGATGATCGCGTCACCGGTGTCATCCGGCTCGCCGATGCCGAAGCTGTCCCAGTGGCCGGAAACGATCACGGTCTCGTCGGCGCGCGTGGTGCCCGGCAGCAGGCCCAGCACGTTGCGGGTGGTGATGCGGCTGCGCTCGACATTGAAGGCGGTAGAGAAGGTGACATCGCCCAGCGGGTGCGCGCGGAAGCCGTGCTGCTGCGCGGCGCGCTTGGCCTCGTCTAAGTCCAGGCCGGCATCGGCAAACAGGCGTTCGGCGGTGGCGCGCTGGATCCAGCCGCGCACGCGCAGGTGATGGTCGGCGGCGTCCTCGCGCACGATGTCGAACTGCGGCGCCGCGCGCCCGCTGCGCACGGTGGCCCAGGGGTACGCGGCCGGTTCGGTCTCATGCACGATCAGCACGCCGGCGGCGCCGCGGCTGGCGGCCTCCAGGTATTTGTAGACCCAGCGCCCGTACCAGGTCATGGCGCGGCCGCCAAAGCGGCCGGGCTCTGTTTCGAAATCCGGGTCGTTGACCAGCACCACCACCACCTTGCCTGCGACATCCAGATCGGCGTAGTCGTCCCAGTCCAGCTCCGGTGCGGTGATGCCATAGCCGGCGAACACCACCGGCAGGCCGCTCAGATCGACATTGCCGTCCGGATGCAGGGTTTCCAGGGCGATGTCCTCCCCGTTGGCCAGTTCCCACGCCACGCCGTTGAGCGAGAACGAGGCGGCCACCGGCCCGGTGATTTCGGTGCGCTCGAGGGTGACGGCCTGGGTCCATCCGCCGTCCTCGCCGGCGGGTTCAAGCCCGGCGGCGGCAAACTGCTCTTCGATGTAGGCCACGGTGCGCTCTTCGCCCGGTGTGGCGGGCGCCCGGCCCTCGAACTCATCCGAGGCCAGCATGCCCAGGTGCCGCGCGAGGTTGAAGCCGCTGATCCCGGCCGGCTCTGCATGAACGGGGCTCGGCGCCGCAACGTCGCCTTCTGCCGGGGTCGGGGCCTGCCCATCGCAGGCTGCCAGAAACAACGCCGCAATGGCCGTCGCCTTCAGACTTTTCATGCCGTTCCCCGGCTCATGGAAAGCCGTCATTGTAGGAGCATCTTGACCCGCTGCTAATGCGCGCCGTGCCACGCTCCTCGTCCCGTCCGGAGCAGACCCATGCCACGCGGCGACAAGTCATCCTATACCGACAAGCAGAAGCGCCAGGCCGCCAAGATCGAAAAGCAGCAGAAGGCCGATGGCAAATCCGAAGAAACGGCCGAGCGCATCGCCTGGGCCACCGTCAACAAGCAGGACGGCGGCGGCAAGAAGTCCGGCTCCGGTCGCAAGCACTGATTGCTCAAGCGTCATCGAGGAAGCCAACCATGACGGAAATGATCACCTGCCTGTGGTTCGACCAGGGCAAGGCGCGCGAGGCCGCGGAGTTTTACGCGGCCACCTTTCCCGACAGCCGCGTAGGCAAGACCATGCACGCGGCAACCGACTATCCCTCCGGTGCGAAGGGCGATGAGCTGACCGTGGAGTTCACCGTGCTGGGGCAGAAGTTCGTCGGACTCAACGGCGGTCCGGAATTCCAGCCCAACGAAGCGGTCAGCTTCCAGGTCATTACCGCGGACCAGGAAGAGACCGATCGCTACTGGGATGCCATCGTCGGCAACGGCGGCAGCGAGAGCGAGTGCTCATGGTGCAAGGACCGCTGGGGATTTTCCTGGCAGATCGCGCCACGCGTGTTGCTGGAAGGCATGTCCGACCCGGACCCGGCCACCGCCGAGCGGGTGATGCAGGCGATGATGACCATGCGCAGGATTGATGTGGCCGCGATCGAGGCGGCGCGCCGGGGGGAGGGAGCCGCCTGACTATGGAAAGGCTGGCGCCTTTCATGCATTTTCAGCAGCTTGATTCGACGACCCCACGGGCACATCGGGGAACTGCATCCTCAGAACGGAGCTGCGCAAAGGCCAAGCCGAACGCTCTGGCTGGCTGCAGCTGTGGCTGAGGGACGCGCCGCTGATGGGATTCGAGCAGGGGCGAGGGGCGCCGTCCTGATCCGCGGGCAGCGTCAAGGAAAAGCCTGTCGTCGAGTTGTATTGGCTGCCGGGCGCTGCTAGGTTCGGCTTGGGGAGTCGCATGACTGGGGAGTTAGGCGGCAGATCGGAACCAATAACGGGCAGGGGGAGGGTTTTATGCGTCAATTTTGCATGGAGTTCCGCGTTACGCCGCGGGATTACACCCTTATTTTGCCCCCTAATTATTGTTAGGGCGCACCTGCGGTCCGTCGCAAGATCACATTCCCGTCAATCCTCTGATCAAGCTGACGCCTCAGGAGGATGAACTTTTGATCCCGCGCGCTGTCAAGACTCTGACTCCACTGCCCCGAGCTGATCACCCCATGATTGCATCGTTGCTGCTGGCCATCCTGCTCGTATCTCCATCATCAGCGGCCGATGACTCTGCTGTCACCGCATGCCCAGCCCTTCCAGAGCGTCCCACGCTGACCTGTGTCGCAACGAAGCACGGTTGGTTTTACGCAGCCTCGGCGGAAGCTGCTACACAAGCCGCTCATGACGGCGCAGAAGCGGTCGCGGCCTTTCGTCATTACTTGGGACGGGATGTTCCGTTCGGTGCTGTAGTGCTGGCCGACGAATTTCCAAAGGCAGAGCAAGAAAACTTCATCGCGCGCCATTCACTGAACTATCTGCGTCTATGGATTCCACCTGAATCTAAGGCTGCCGTTCTTGAGGAGAGCATCCGCAAGAGCATGCCGGACTTGCCGGACAACCAAGTTCGCGCAATCGTTCAACGGGCCAGTCAAAGTTCCGGAGACGTGCTGCGCCACGAGATTGGCCACTCTTTATACCGGGCCGTGTTCTGGCCACAACATGCTGTTGATGATGCAATTTACGGCACTCCAGCTCCTGATTGGCTGGACGAGGCGAGTGCAATCCTGCTGGAGCCGGAGGCAATGCTGACTGAGCGGCGTGTTCGTTTCAGGGACCTGCTGCGGGAGGGTTCGACATCGATTCGTCCCCTGAGTGAGTTTCTGACCGCTCCTCACCCATTGGGTACCGCAAACCAGCGAGCCCAGCTTGTTGCACAAGGTGGTACTCAAACCAGCACGGGCATCGTCATGGCGGCAAGGTCAGGAGAGGCCGCAACGGAGCTTTCTGCATTCTATCTCCAGAGCCTTGCTGTCGGAGATTTTCTGATTGAGATTAGCGGCAAGCAGGATCTGCTGGGCGATATCAGCATGGCTCTGGCCAACGACGTACCACTCGATGCATGGTTGGCAGAACACGGCGGTAGCTATCAACTCGGAACCGATATCGCTGAGCTTGATCAACAATGGAGCACTTGGTTGGATGCACAGCTGTAGTTTGGCACTCCCACCGGAGTGCGCCCTAACAATGCGTTCAAGCCGAAATTGCATCGCTACGCCACCCACATGGCAGAAGGAGCTTGCCATGTGGTCAGCTACGCGCTGCAATTCGGCTTAACTTAGGTGTTATGCGTCACAGGGGGATTCATGGATATCTGGGAGGTTGAGAAGCTATCTTTGTTCCTGGCGTTCGTCATACCGGGATTCATCAGCATCAAGTGCTATCAGGTCGCTTTTCCTGGCACGGCCAGAGGCTCTGCTGAGCAGCTTCTTGATGCCATAGCCTATAGCTGCATCAACTATGCCGTGCTCGCTATACCGATCGGTAATCCCCCCACAGGTTAGCTGACGTCAGAAGTGGAATTTTCTCGTACCCTTTCCCGAGGAGGTTCC